>NZ_JBITXM010000009.1:400961-442310 GCF_044544705.1 Streptomyces sp. NPDC053541 | reverse complement strand
CCGGCGACGCTGCGCCGCCGGGCGCGGGGCCTCCATGCGGTGGGCAGGACCACCCACGGCCGCCCTCGCACCGCTCGGCCCCCAGAGGGCCTCACGGGCATCGGACGACTACGCCGGACTCCGTCCGCCGGACACCACACAGGAACCCCGACGCCCCCAACCCCTAGAACGGGTTGAACTCGTCGAACTCCCGCTGCGCCTCGTCCCGCTCCGCCTGACGGTCCCGGCGACGCTGCGCCGCGGGGCGCGGGGCCTCCATGCGGTGGTCCTCGCCGCGGCGGCCGAGCATTTCGGCGCCGGCGACCATCGAGGGCTCCCAGTCGAAGACGACCGCGTTCTCCTCGGGGCCGATGGCGACGCCGTCACCGGCGCGGGCGCCGGCCTTCATCAGCTCGTCCTCGACGCCGAGGCGGTTGAGGCGGTCGGCGAGGTAGCCGACGGCCTCGTCGTTGTTGAAGTCGGTCTGGCGGACCCAGCGCTCGGGCTTCTCGCCGCGCACCCGGTAGACGTCCTCGTGCTCGTCGTAGGTGACCGTGAAGCCGGCGTCGTCGACCGCCTTCGGGCGGATGACGATGCGGGTCGCCTCCTCCTTCGGCTTGGCCGCGCGGGCCTTGGCGACGATGTCGGCGAGGGCGAAGGAGAGCTCCTTGAGGCCCGTGCGGGCGACCGCGGAGACCTCGAAGACGCGGTAGCCGCGCTCCTCCAGGTCCGGGCGGATCATGTCCGCGAGGTCCTTGCCGTCCGGGATGTCGATCTTGTTGAGGACGACGACGCGCGGGCGGTCGCCGAGGCCGCCGTACTCCTTCAGCTCCTCCTCGATGGCGTCCAGGTCGCTGACCGGGTCCCGGTCGGACTCCAGGGTCGCGGTGTCCAGGACGTGCACCAGCACCGAGCAGCGCTCGACGTGGCGCAGGAATTCCAGGCCCAGTCCGCGGCCCTGGCTGGCGCCGGGGATGAGGCCGGGGACGTCGGCGATGGTGTAGACGGTCGAGCCGGCCGTGACCACGCCGAGGTTCGGGACGAGGGTCGTGAAGGGGTAGTCCGCGATCTTCGGCTTGGCGGCCGAGAGGACGGAGATCAGCGAGGACTTGCCGGCGCTGGGGTAGCCGACGAGCGCCACGTCGGCGACGGTCTTCAGCTCCAGGACGATGTCCTGGAGGTCGCCGGGCTCGCCGAGCAGCGCGAAGCCGGGCGCCTTGCGGCGGGCGGAGGCCAGCGCCGCGTTGCCGAGGCCGCCGCGGCCGCCCTCGGCGGCGACGTACGTGGTGCCGTGGCCCACGAGGTCCGCGAGGACGTTGCCCCGCTTGTCGAGGACGACGGTGCCGTCGGGCACGGCGAGGACCAGGTCCTGGCCGTCCTTGCCGGCGCGGTTGCCGCCCTCGCCGGGCTTGCCGTTGGTGGCCTTGCGGTGCGGGGAGTGGTGGTACTCGAGCAGCGTGGTGACGGACTGGTCGACGGTGAGGATCACGTCGCCGCCACGGCCGCCGTTGCCGCCGTCGGGGCCGCCGAGCGGCTTGAACTTCTCCCGGTGAACGGAGGCGCAGCCGTGGCCTCCGTTACCCGCGGCGACGTGCAGCTCGACGCGGTCCACGAAGGTGGTCATGGGTGGGCCTCCAGAAAGCTAAAGCTATGGGTGGGAATGTCTATCTAGTAACACGCGAAAGGCGGACCCGCTTCCCTTACGGGAAGTGAGGTCCGCCTCCGCCAAGCTGTTCCGATCAGGCGACCGGAACGATGTTCACGACCTTGCGGCCACGGAAGGTGCCGAACTGCACCGAACCGGCCTGCAGGGCGAACAGCGTGTCGTCGCCACCGCGACCGACACCCGAGCCCGGGTGGAAGTGGGTGCCGCGCTGGCGGACCAGGATCTCACCCGCGTTGACGACCTGACCGCCGAAGCGCTTCACGCCGAGCCGCTGGGCGTTGGAGTCGCGACCGTTCCGGGTGGACGATGCGCCCTTCTTGTGTGCCATTGCTCAGTCCCTCTTTACTTCGCGGCCGTCGGGATGGACGTGACCTTGATCGCCGTGTACTGCTGACGGTGACCCTGGCGACGGCGGTAGCCGGTCTTGTTCTTGTAGCGCAGGATGTCGATCTTGGCGCCCTTGGTGTGGTCCACGACCTCGGCCTGGACCTTGATGCCGGCCAGGACCCACGGGTCGCTGGTCACGGCGTCGCCGTCGACGACGAGCAGGGTCGAGAGCTCGACCGTGTCGCCAGCCTTGGCGGTGGAAATCTTGTCAACCTCAACGATGTCGCCGACAGCAACCTTGTGCTGGCGACCACCGCTGCGCACGATGGCGTACACGCGGACTCTCTCTCACTCGGTAAAGGGACCTCTGACGCCAGCCGCCCTGCCCTGACGGGCGGACGGCCTCTCCCGGCACGAGCCGTGAGGAAGGTGCTCAGAGGTGGTGGCGTGCCAGTCGACACGCCGACGGTCTAGGTTACGGGCGGCGCCCGCAGGGGGTCAAATCACGGCCGGACCGCAGGTCAGGCGCGATCGGACGGCTGGGCGGACGTCTAGGCGGAGGTCTCGCCGGACGTCTCGGCGACGAAGCCCTTGAGCCAGGCGCGGAAGTCCGGGCCCAGGTCCTCGCGCTCGCAGGCCAGCCGCACGATGGCGCGCAGGTAGTCGCCGCGGTCGCCGGTGTCGTAGCGGCGGCCCTTGAAGACCACGCCGTGCACCGGGCCGCCGAGGCTCTCGTCCGCGGCCATCTTCTCCAGCGCGTCGGTGAGCTGGATCTCGCCGCCGCGGCCGGGCTCGGTGCCGCTCAGCACGTCGAAGACGGCCGGGTCGAGGACGTAGCGGCCGATGATCGCGTAGTTGCTGGGCGCCTCGGCCGGGTCCGGCTTCTCGACCAGGCCGGTGATGCGGACGACGTCGGCGTCGGCGGACGGCTCGACGGCGGCGCAGCCGTACAGGTGGATCTGGGAGGGCTCGACCTCCATGAGGGCGACGACGCTGCCGCCCTGCTCGGTCAGGACCTCCAGCATCCGGGCGAGCAGCGGGTCGCGCGGGTCGATCAGGTCGTCGCCGAGGAGGACGGCGAAGGGCTCGTCGCCGACGTGCGGCTGCGCGCACAGCACGGCGTGGCCGAGGCCGCGCGGGTCGCCCTGGCGCACGTAGTGCATGGTGGCCAGCTCGCTGGACTCCTGCACCCGGGCCAGGCGCTCCTCGTCGCCCTTGCGGACCAGCGCCTCCTCCAGCTCGTAGTTGCGGTCGAAGTGGTCCTCGAGCGGACGCTTGTTGCGGCCGGTGATCATCAGGACGTCCGACAGTCCCGCCGAGACCGCCTCCTCCACCACGTACTGGATGGCCGGCTTGTCCACGACCGGCAGCATCTCCTTCGGCGTCGCCTTGGTGGCGGGAAGGAAGCGCGTGCCGAGGCCGGCCGCCGGGATGACGGCCTTGCGCACGCGGGGAGCGGGGGTGTTGTTCATCGGGCTGGGTTCCTGATTCCGATCCTGGATGAAGAGCGCGTGGACCGTCCTCGGTCCGAGGACGGTCCACGCGGTGACGCGACGGGGACTGGGTCAGTCCTGCGCGGGGGCGGCGGTCTTCTTCGCCGCCTTCTTGGCGGTCGTCTTCTTCGCCGCGGTCTTCTTGGCCGCCGTCTTCTTGGTGGCGGCCTTCTTCGCCGTGGCCTTCTTGGCGGTCTTGCGGGCCGCCTTCTTGGCCGGGGCGGGGGCCTCGGCGGCCTCCTCGGCGACCGCCTCGCCGGACTGCTCGGCAGCCGGTTCGGCGACGGACTCGGCCGGGGCGGCGGACGTCACGACGACCACCGCGGCCTCCTCGGCACCGGCCGGCGAACCGGCCGGAGCGGTGGCCTTGCGGACCACCCGGCGGCGCGCCCGCGGCGGGGCGGCCACGGGGGCCTCCTCGACGACCGGCTCGGCGACGGGCTCGGCGGGCTGCTCCGCGACCGGCTCGGCCGGGGCGGCCGGGGCCTCCTCGGCGCCGGCCGGCGAACCGGCCGGAGCGGTGGCCTTGCGGGTGGCCCGGCGGCGGGTACGGGGCGCGGGCGCGGCCTCCTCCTCGGCGGCGGGCGCCACGGGCTCCGGCGCCGCGACGGGCTCCTCGGCCTTCGGCTCCTCGACCTTCCGCTCCTTCGGCTCCGGTACGACGACCTCGTAGGTCTCCGTCTCGGTGACCGCCGGCGAGGCGACGGGCGCGGACACCCGGCGGGTGGCCCGGCGCCGGCCGCGACCGCGGGTGGCGGCCGCCTCGGCCTCGGCCGCGCTGCCGTACAGCTCCTCGTCCGCGGCGATCGGCTCGGGCAGCGCCACCGGGGCGGCGAGCTCGGCCGCGACCTCGGCCTCGGTCTCGGCCTCCGGCGCCTCCGCCGTCTCCACGGCCTCGGCGTGCTCGTGCACGTGCTCGGCACCGCCGCGGCCGCGCTTCTTCGCGCGCTTGCCGCCGCCACCGCCGCCGTGCGTGGCCGGCTGCTCCATGTGGACGATGACACCGCGCCCGTTGCAGTGGACGCAGGTCTCGGAGAAGGACTCCAGGAGACCCTGGCCGACCCGCTTGCGGGTCATCTGCACCAGGCCGAGCGAGGTGACCTCGGCCACCTGGTGCTTGGTCCGGTCACGGCCCAGGCACTCCAGGAGGCGGCGCAGCACCAGGTCGCGGTTGGACTCCAGGACCATGTCGATGAAGTCGATGACGACGATGCCGCCGAGGTCGCGCAGCCGCAGCTGGCGCACGATCTCCTCGGCCGCCTCCAGGTTGTTCCGGGTGACGGTCTCCTCGAGGTTGCCGCCCTGGCCGGTGAACTTGCCGGTGTTGACGTCGACGACGACCATCGCCTCGGTCTTGTCGATCACCAGCGAGCCGCCGGACGGCAGCCACACCTTCCGGTCGAGCGCCTTCATCAGCTGCTCGTCGATCCGGTACGTGGCGAAGACGTCGACCTCGCTGGTCCACCGCTGGAGGCGGTCGGCCAGGTCGGGCGCGACGTGCGAGACGTAGCCGTGGATGGTCTCCCAGGCCTCGTCGCCGCTCACGATGACCTTGGAGAAGTCCTCGTTGAAGATGTCGCGGACGACCCGGACGGTCATGTCCGGCTCGCCGTAGAGCAGGCTCGGCGCGGACGTCGAGATCTGGTTGGCCTTCTTCTGGATGTCGGCCCACTGCGCCTGCAGGCGCTCGACGTCACGGCGCAGCTCGTCCTCGCTCGCGCCCTCGGCGGCGGTGCGCACGATGACGCCCGCGTCCTCGGGGACGATCTTCTTGAGGATGGTCTTCAGGCGCGCGCGCTCGGTGTCCGGGAGCTTGCGGCTGATGCCGGTCATCGAGCCCTCGGGCACGTACACGAGGTAGCGGCCCGGCAGGGAGACCTGGCTGGTGAGGCGGGCGCCCTTGTGGCCGATCGGGTCCTTGGTGACCTGCACCAGGACCGACTGGCCGGACTTGAGGGCGGACTCGATGCGGCGCGGCCCGTTGGCCATGCCGAGCGCCTCGAAGTTGACCTCGCCGGCGTACAGGACGGCGTTGCGGCCCTTGCCGATGTCGACGAAGGCGGCCTCCATCGACGGCAGCACGTTCTGGACCTTGCCCAGGTAGACGTTGCCGACGTAGGAGGTGGCCTGCTCCTTGTTGACGTAGTGCTCGACGAGCACGTTGTCTTCCAGGACGCCGATCTGGGTGCGCTCGCCGTTCTGGCGGACGACCATGACGCGCTCGACGGCCTCGCGGCGGGCCAGGAACTCGGCCTCGGTGATGATCGGGACGCGGCGGCGGCCCTGCTCGCGGCCCTCGCGGCGGCGCTGCTTCTTGGCCTCCAGGCGGGTGGAGCCCTTGATGGACTGCACCTCGTCGGAGGGCTCGGACTTCTCGCGGGCCGGGCGGGGCTCGCGAACCTTGACGACCGTGCGGACGCCGTCCTCGTCGGTGGTCTCGGCCTCGACGGCGGAGTCGCCGCTGCGGCGGCGCCGGCGACGGCGGCGGCGGGAGCTGCTGGAGCCGCCCGCGGCGGCCTCGGCCTCGTCGGACTCCTCGCCCTCCTCCTCGGCGCCGGTGTCCTCGGCGTGGAAGTCCTCGCCCTCCTCGGACTCCTCGGTCTCCTCCGTCTCGGCGAGCTCGCCGCGGCGACGGCGGCGGCCACCGCGCCGGCGGCGCCGGGACGGCCGGTCCTCGTACTCGTCGGTCTCCTCGGCCTCGGTCTCGGCCTCCGCCTCGGGGGTGGACTCGACCTCGGGCTCGTCGGCGACGGTGGCCGGGACGGGCTCGACCGCGACGGGCTCGCCGCGGCGGCGGCGCCGGCGGCGGGAGCGCGGGGTCTCCTCGGCCTCGTAGACCTCGGCCGGGGCGGCCTCGACCTCGGTCTCCTCCTCCGGCTCCTCCTCGACGGCCTCGGCCGCGGCCATGGCGGCGGCGGTCTCCGGGGTCTGGAACATCGGCTCGGTGAAGACCGGGGCCTGGAAGACGGCGACGGCCGGGCGGGCGGCGCGGCGGGCGCGCGGGGCCTCCTCGGCCGGGGCGGCGGGTGCGGCCGGGGCGGCCTCGGTGCCGGCGGTGAACTGCGGCGAGGACGCGCGGCGGCGGGTGCGGCCGCGGGTGGCGGCCTGCTCGGCGGCGGCGACCTCGGCGCCGTGCGAGGCGATCTCCTCGACGGTGTCCTCGGGCAGCGCCTCGCCGGAGGTCTCCGCGGCGAGCTCGGCGGCGACGTCCGGGCTCACGGCCTCGGCCGGGGCGGGCGCGGTCGCCTTGCGGGTGGCACGGCGGCGGGTACGGGGCGCCGGGGCGGCCTCCTCGGCCGGCGCGGCCTCGGTCACCGGCTCGGCGGCCGGGGCGGCGCTCTCGGGCGCGGGGGTGGCGGTGGCGCGGGTGGCGCGACGGCGGGTGCGCGGGGCGGGAGCGGCCTCCGGCTCCGGCTCGGCGGCGACGGCCGGCTCCGCGGCGGGAGCCTCGGCCTCGGCGGCGACCGGGGTGGCGGTGGCGCGGGTGGCACGGCGGCGGGTGCGCGGGGCCGGAGCGGCCTCCGGCTCCGGCTCGGCGGCGACGGCCGGCTCCCCGGCGGGAGCCTCGGCCTCGGCCGGGGCGGGGGTGGTCTCGGGCGCGGTGGCCTTGCGGGTGGCGCGGCGGCGGGTACGGGGGGCCGGGGCGGCCTCCTCGGCCGGTGCGGCCTCGGCCACGGGCGCGGCGGCCGGGGCGGCCGTCACGATCTCGGTGGTCTCGGGGGTCTCGGCGGTGGTCCCGGCGGTCACCGGCGGACCGGCCGGCCGGGACGCGGCGCGGCGACGGCGGCGCGGCGGCAGCTTGTCACCGGGGGCGTTGCCGTTCTCGTTCTCTTCGTGCTGTTCGAGCATGCGGGCGGTTCTCCCGTCACGCTCCCGGGCGCCGCGTCCGGTTCCGGTCCGGCGGCACGAACGCGCGTGAAGCGCGGTGCCGCCGTCCGGGGCGCGGGCGCCGCACGGGAGCTCAGTGTCTGGCTCGCCGGTTCCGTACGCCTTCTGCGGACGGCCTGGCGAAAGTCTCCTGGTCGTTGCGCTGCCCGACCCAGGTGGCTCCCGAGTACCAGGGCGGCGCTGCGACGACGCTCCCTACGCGGTACCCGCACCCGGCGCCGTCGCTGAGGCGGTCGCGGCGGCCGTGGGTGAAGCGGCCGTGACTGCCTCGCGGTCGGGCGCGAGCGGGTCGGTCACCGTGCCGGTCTCCTCGTCGAAGAGCCCCTGCGCCAGCCTGGTCACCGCTGCGGGGACCGGCGGCGCCAGGTCGGCCACAGCTCGGAGACCGGACAGGACGTCGTCGGGTCGAACGGCAGGTGTCACGTGCCGAACAACCAGCCGCAGTATCGCACAGGCGCTGTCCAGCGGCCTATCACCCTGGGGATCGCCCTGGGCGGGGGCCGCGGTCAGCTCCACGACGGCACCGCGGGTGTCGAAGGTGCGCAGACCGTTCTTGGTCTTGCGCTGTACTTCCACGGTCTCGGCCGCGAGAAACGCCTCGGCGGCCTTGCGGGCCGTGTCGGCGTCCACGCCGTCGAGCCTCAGCTCCCACACGGAGGCGGTGAGCCGGTCGGCGAGGCCGGAGACGCGGGCCTCGACGGCGTCGACGATGTCGAGGCCGTCGGGCATGGACTCGTCGAGCATGGCCCGCAGCGTCTCGGGGTCGCGGGCCTCGGTGAGGGCGATCTCCAGGTACTCGGCCTCGGAGCCGGTGCCCGTCGGTGCGGCGTTGGCGTACGAGACCTTGGGGTGCGGGGTGAAGCCGGCCGAGTACGCCATGGGCACCTCGGCACGGCGCAGGGCGCGCTCGAAGGCGCGCTGGAAGTCACGGTGGCTGGTGAACCGGAGGCGGCCGCGCTTGGTGTAGCGCAGTCGGATGCGCTGCACCGCCGGTGCGGGCGGCGGGCCTTCGGGCTGTCGCTTGCCCAGTGGTTCTTCTCCTCGGTGCGGGGCGGGCGCGGCCGGCCGCGCCGCCCTCGAAATGCGGGTGGTGTCCCGGGGGACCCGCCCGGCTCACCCCTGCTTGTGCAGGGAGATCTCGGGTGCGGGCGCCGCGCCGGGCACGTTCGTTGTACTACCCAGAGTACGCGCCCCCGCCACCTGCGGTTCCCCGCCCCGGTCCGGTCCGGCCCCGCCGACGAGCGCGCGCCAGGCGTCCTGGCGGGCCCGGCGGACGGTGTCGCGTGCCTGGGCGAGGGCGGTGCCGGTGGCGCGGCCGGCCTGGCGGAGGGCGGTGCGGGCGGGGGTCCAGACGGCGTCGCGGATCCAGTGCCCGACGGGGGTGCAGATCGTGCGGTACGCCCAGGCCAGGGGCAGGGCGACGAGGTGACGGTACGCCCAGGTCAGCGGCCGTACGAGCAGGGTGCGCAGCACCCATCCGACCGCCCGGCCGAAGGCCCGCGACACGAAGCCGGCGGCCCGCCAGCAGATCCCGAGCGCGTCGGCCAGCTCGCGCCCGAGCGGGGCGAGTACCCGGCGCCACAGCCAGGCGGCGGGCCGGGCGATCCCGTAGGTGACGAAGGGCACGAGCACCCACCGCCCGAGGGCCACGAACGGCCAGGCGAGGACGGTCCCGGTCCAGCGGGCGAGCACGGCGATCCCCCGGCCGAGCCGTACGAGGCCCCAGGAGACGCCGTTCCAGATCCCGCCCAGGAACCAGGACAGGCCCCGCCAGACCCCGCCGAAGACCCGGGCGAGCCCCCGGCCGAGGCCGCCGAACACCCAGGCCAGCCCCTGCCCCGTACGGGTGAGCACCCACCCGATCCCCCGGCCCAGCGGCACGAGGACCGCCCCGTACAGCCACACCGCCGGGGTGGCGATCCCGTACCGCCACAGCATCACCAGCGGCCAGGCGAGGGCCCGGCCGAGGCCGGTGAGCAGCCAGGCCAGCCCCTGCCCCGTACGGGTGAGCAGCCACCCGATCCCCCGGCCCAGCGGCACGAGGACCGCGCCGTACAGCCACACGGCCGGGACCACGACCACGTACCGCCACAGCATCACGAAGGGCCAGGCGAGGGCCCGGCCGAGGGGGCGGAGGACGGTGCGGTCGAGGAAGCGGGTGGCGGTGCGCAGGGCGTCCCAGGCGAGGCGGACCGGGAGGACGAGGACCAGGACCACGATCCGGACCGGGATGCGGATCAGGGCGTGCGGGGCGGCAGGCGGAGGCGGCGCCGGGTTTTCCGTGCTCATGACCGGAGGGACGCGGACGGCCCGGCGGAGGGTTCTCCCCTCCGCCGGGCCGTCACCCGATCGCAACGCGGGACCGCGCGGCTACTTCACCACGGTCAGCGGCAGCAGCTTCTTGCCCGTCGGGCCGATCTGGATGTGGGTGTCCATCTGCGGGCAGACGCCGCAGTCGAAGCACGGGGTCCAGCGGCAGTCCTCGACCTCGGTCTCGTCGAGCGCGTCCTGCCAGTCCTCCCAGAGCCAGTCCTTGTCGAGACCGGAGTCCAGGTGGTCCCAGGGCAGGACCTCCTCGTAGGTGCGCTCGCGGGTGGTGTACCAGGCGACGTCCACGCCGAACTCGGGCAGCGTCTTCTCCGCGCACGCCATCCAGCGGTCGTACGAGAAGTGCTCGCGCCAGCCGTCGAAGCGGCCGCCGTCCTCGTACACCGCGCGGATGACCGCGCCGACGCGCCGGTCGCCGCGGGACAGCAGGCCCTCGACGATGCCGGGCTTGCCGTCGTGGTAGCGGAAGCCGATCGAGCGCCCGTACTTCTTGTCGCCGCGGATCTTGTCGCGCAGCTTGGCCAGGCGCTCGTCCGTCTCCTCGGCCGACAGCTGCGGGGCCCACTGGAACGGCGTGTGCGGCTTGGGCACGAAGCCGCCGATGGAGACGGTGCAGCGGATGTCGTTCTGGCCGGAGACCTCGCGGCCCTTGGCGATGACGTTGATCGCCATGTCGGCGATCTGGAGGACGTCCTCGTCGGTCTCGGTGGGCAGGCCGCACATGAAGTACAGCTTCACCTGGCGCCAGCCGTTGCCGTAGGCGGTGGCGACGGTCCGGATCAGGTCCTCTTCCGAGACCATCTTGTTGATGACCTTGCGCATGCGCTCGGAGCCGCCCTCGGGGGCGAAGGTGAGGCCGGAGCGGCGCCCGTTGCGGGTCAGCTCGTTGGCGAGGTCGACGTTGAAGGCGTCCACCCGGGTCGAGGGCAGCGACAGGCCGACCTTCTCGTCCTCGTAGCGGTCGGCGAGGCCCTTGGCGATGTCGGCGATCTCGGAGTGGTCCGCGGAGGACAGCGACAGCAGGCCGACCTCCTCGAAGCCGGTGGCCTTCAGGCCGCGGTCCACCATCTCGCCGATGCCGGTGATGCTTCGCTCCCGCACGGGGCGCGTGATCATGCCGGCCTGGCAGAAGCGGCAGCCGCGGGTGCAGCCGCGGAAGATCTCGACGGACATGCGCTCGTGGACGGTCTCCGCGAGCGGGACGAGCGGCTGCTTGGGGTAGGGCCACTCGTCCAGGTCCATGACGGTGTGCTTGGACACGCGCCACGGCACGCCGGACTTGTTGGGGACGACGCGGCCGATGCGCCCGTCCGGCAGGTACTCGACGTCGTAGAACGCCGGGACGTACACGCCGCCGGTCTTCGCGAGGCGGAAGAGGACCTCCTCGCGGCCGCCGGGCCGGCCCTCGGCCTTCCACTGGCGGATGATCTCGGTCATGTCGAGGACGGCCTGCTCGCCGTCGCCGATGATCGCCGCGTCGATGAAGTCCGCGATCGGCTCGGGGTTGAAGGCGGCGTGGCCGCCGGCGAGCACGATGGGGTGGTCGACGGTCCGGTCCTTCGACTCCAGCGGGATGCCGGCCAGGTCGAGGGCGGTGAGCATGTTGGTGTAGCCGAGCTCGGTGGAGAAGCTCAGGCCGAAGACGTCGAACGCGCCGACCGGGCGGTGGCTGTCCACGGTGAACTGCGGGACGCCGTGCTCGCGCATCAGCGCCTCGAGGTCGGGCCACACGCTGTAGGTGCGCTCGGCGAGGACGCCCTCGCGCTCGTTCAGTACCTCGTAGAGGATCATGACGCCCTGGTTGGGCAGACCGACCTCGTAGGCGTCCGGGTACATGAGCGCCCAGCGGACGTCGGCGGACTCCCACGGCTTGACCGTGGAGTTCAGCTCTCCACCGACGTACTGAATCGGCTTCTGCACGTGCGGGAGCAGAGCTTCGAGCTGCGGGAAGACAGACTCGGCAGCAGACATCTCGAACCTTCGTGAGCTGGCAGGGGGGCGACTCTCAAGCGTACCCCGGTGCTCAGCGGGTCAGCGCCGCCGTGAGTCCGGGGGCCGAGGCGCGGGCCCAGACCGCGGGCAGCTCCCGCTCGGCGGCGGCGGCCGCGGCCTCCTCGCGGCCGTGGAGAAGTCCCCAGGTGAAGGCGGATTCGCCGGCGCCGTGGGCCTGGATCGCGATCTCCCTGAGCGCGGCCCGGGCGACGACGGCGTCCTGGTGTTCGCCGAGGAGGGACTGCACGGCCTTGACGCGTTTGGCGAGCTTCCTGGCGGGCTTGCCGAGGGCGGGGCGGGCCGCGTCGGCGGCGTAGCGGGCGCGCTTGGCGGCCTTGCGCGCCTCGTGGAGGGCGCGGTCGCGTTCCTCGCCGGGGGCGAGGGCGAGGGCGTGCTCGATCCGGCGGGCGAGCCGCTTGTGGTCCTTGCGCACGGCCTTGGCGAGGACCTTGGGGGCGGGGCGGCGGGCGTCCGCGCGCAGCGGCGGGTCGGCGAGGAGGGCGTGGAGGGCGTCGAGGAGGGCGAGGCAGCGCTCGGAGTCGAGGGCGTCCAGGGCCCGGCGCCGGGCGCTCCTGGCGAGTGCGGCGTCCCGGCGGCGCAGCCGGGCGGCGACGGGCCCGAGGGTGAGGTCGGGGGGCAGGTCGGCGACGCGGGCGCGCAGCCGGGCGTCGAGGACCTCCTGGTCGCGGGCGACGCCGAGCTCTCCGGCGAGCCACTTGAGCTCCTCGCCGACGGGGTCGGTGACCTCCCGGTCGAGCACCCGGCGGTAGGTCTTGAAGGCGCTGCGCATCCGGCGGCAGGCGACGCGCATCTGGTGGACGGCGTCGGGCAGCTCGCGGCGGACGGCGGGGTCGAGCGCGACGATCGCCTCGTGCTGTTCGCGTACGTAGGCGAGGACGGCGGCACCGGCGGTGCCGGGTTTCGCGGGGCGGGGCCCGGCGTCGGCTCGGGTGTCGGATCCGGCTCGGGTGTCGGCCTCGGGTCCCGTGCCGGTCTCGGCGAGGGCGCGGGCGAGTTTGGAGGGGGCGGTCGAGGGGTGGATGTCCGCCGTGCGGAGGCATTGCTCGACGGTGTCGAGGAGGGCCGGGTCGTCGACGCCGTCGGCGAGTTCCACCTCGATCTCGGTCCAGTCGGCCGTGGGCCCGTCGGGCAGGCGCTCGGCGCGGACGGTGTCGACGGAGAGCTCGGCGAGCGGACTGCCGTCGGCGGCGAGCAGCCGGCGCACGTCGCGTGCGGAGCGGAGCCGGACGACGGGCACGACCTCGGCGTGCCGGACGCGGGAACGCAGGAGCCCCGCGAGCTCACCCGGGAGGGTGTCGCTCAGCGGGGCCCTGATCTCGTCGCGGACGCCGACCGTGACGGGGAACTTCACGTGCCAGCCGGCGTCGCTGCCGCCGGTGCGGCGGCGGAGGGTGAGGCCGTCGGCGGCGAGCCGGAGGTCGGGGGTGTCGTAGTAGACGGCGTCCAGTTCCATGACGCCGTCGTCGACGACCTCGGCCACCCCGGGGACCCGGGTGAGGTCCGGCAGCGGGCCGCCCGCCGTGGCTTCGTACTTCCGCTCGATCTCGCGCTTGGTCTCGGCCATACCCCGAATCTAACCGCCGTCAGGCGGTCATCGGGCGCTGTACGCGGATCGACTGGAGCAGTCCGATCGCCACCCAGACGGCGAACATCGACGAGCCGCCGTACGAGACGAAGGGCAGCGGCAGGCCCGCCACCGGCATGATGCCGAGCGTCATGCCGATGTTCTCGAAGGACTGGAAGGCGAACCAGGCGATGATGCCGGCGGCGACGATCGTGCCGTACAGCTCGGTGGTCTCGCGGGCGATCCGGCAGGCGCGCCACAGGATGACCCCGAGCAGCACCAGGATGAGCCCGGCGCCGACGAAGCCGAGCTCCTCGCCGGCGACGGTGAAGACGAAGTCGGTCTGCTGCTCGGGCACGAACTGGCCGGTGGTCTGGGAGCCCTTGAACAGCCCGGCGCCGAGCAGGCCGCCGGAGCCGATGGCGATGCGGGCCTGGTTGGTGTTGTAGCCGACGCCGGCCGGGTCGAGGTCGGGGTTGGCGAAGGCGGCGAAGCGGTTGATCTGGTACTCGTCGAGCATGCCGAGCGTGGTGACCAGGACCGCGCCGAGGACGCCCGCGCCGATCAGGCCGAGGACCCAGCGGTTGGAGGCGCCGGAGGCGAGCAGCACGCCGAGCACGATGACGGCCATGACCATGACCGAGCCGAGGTCGGGCATCAGCATGACGATGCCCATGGGCAGGGCGGCGAGGCCGAGCGCCTTGGCGACGGTGCGGTGGTCGGGGTGGAGCTGGTCGCCGGCGTCGACCTTGGCGGCCAGCAGCATCGCCATCACCAGGATGATGGTGATCTTCACGAACTCGCTGGGCTGGAGCGAGAAGCCGCCGCCGACCACGATCCACGCGTGGGCGCCGTTGATGGTGGCGCCGAGCGGGGTGAGGACGGCGAGGATCAGCAGGATCGAGAGGCCGTAGAGGAACGGCACGGCCCCGCGCAGGGTGCGGTGGCCGAGCCAGACCGTGCCGATCATCAGGGCGAGCCCGATGCCGGTGTTGAGGACGTGCCGGAAGAGGAAGTAGTACGGGTCGCCCTGGTTCAGCTCGGTGCGGCCGCGGGTCGCGGACCACACGAGCAGCGAGCCGAGGAAGGACAGCGCGAGCGCCGACAGCAGCATCGGCCAGTCGAGCCGGCGCAGCACCGAGTCGCGGGCGGTGAGCCGGGCGAGGGCGCCGCGCTCGGGGGCGTAGCGGGAGACGGAGAAGCCGTGGGGTGCGCTCATCGGGTCAGAGCCTCCCTCGGTGGGTGGGGGGCGGGCCCGCGAGCGGGTCGTCGTCGGGCTTCTTCGCCGGGTCGGCCGGCGGGGCGGGCGGCTGGGTGCCGTCCGCGAGGGCCTTCTCCGGGTCGACCTTGCCGGCCTCGGGGTCGTACGGCTGGATCTTCGGCGCGTCGATGGAGCCGTCGGCCTCGATCTTCGGCAGCGCCTTCTGCGGCTGCGGGAGCAGGGCGCGCTTGAGGTCCTGCTTGCCGGAGTCGTCGAGTCCGTAGAGCGCGTCGTAGATGTTGCGCACGGCGGGGCCGGAGGCGCCGGAGCCCGTACCACCCTGGGAGATCGTCATGACGATCGCGTAGTCCCTGGTGTACGTGGCGAACCAGGAGGTCGTCTGCTTGCCGTAGACCTCGGCGGTACCCGTCTTGGCGTGCATCGGGATCTTGTCCTGCGGCCAGCCGCCGAAGCGCCAGGCGGCCGTACCGCGGGTGGCGACTCCCGCGAGGGCTTCGTCTATCAAGTCGCGGGTCTTGGCGTCGAAGGGCAGCCGGCCGTGCGACTTGGGCGCGATCTCGCGGACGTTCTTGCCGTCGGCGCTGATGACGGCCTTGCCGACGGTGGGGTTCCACAGGGTGCCGCCGTTGGAGATGGCGGCGTAGATGGTGGCCATCTGGATGGGGGTGACGAGGGTGTCGCCCTGGCCGATGGAGTAGTTGACGGAGTCACCGGCGCGCATCAGGTTGCCTTCGAGGCAGTTCTCGTACGACAGCTGCTGGACGTAGGTGCCGCCCTTCTTGCCGTTCTTGCACCACCAGTCCTTGTTGGCCTCCCAGAACTTCTGCTTCCACTGGCGGTCCGGGACGCGGCCGCTGACCTCGTTGGGGAGGTCGATGCCGGTCTCGGCGCCGAGGCCGAACTGATGGGCCGTCTTGTAGAACCAGTCGCCCGGGTTCTTCTTCGGCTTCATCCCGCCGTCCTTGATCCACTGCTGGTGGGAGAGGGCGTAGAAGACGGTGTCGCAGGAGACTTCGAGGGCGCGGCCGAGGCTGATGGGGCCGTGGTTCTGCGACTCGAAGTTCTTGAAGACCTGGTTGCCGATGGAGTACGAGCTGCCGCACTGGTAGCGGCCGTCGAAGTCGTAGCCGGCGTTGACGGCGGCGGTGGTCGAGACGACCTTGAAGATGGAGCCGGGGGCGGCCTGGCCCTGGATGGCGCGGTTGAGCAGCGGGAAGTTGGAGTCCTTGCCGGTGAGGGCGGCGTAGTCCTTGGCGGAGATGCCGCCGACCCAGGCGTTGGGGTCGTAGTCGGGCTGGGAGGCCATGGCGACGATGCGCCCGGTCTTGGCCTCCATGACGACGACGGCTCCGGCGTCGGCCTTGTAGTTCTCGTTGGTGTTCTTGTCGAAGGTCTTGCGGGCCTCGACCATCGCGTTGTGCAGCTCCCACTCGGCGACCGCCTGGACGCGGGCGTCGATGGAGGTGACCACGTTGGCGCCGGGCACGGCGGGGTCGGCCTTGGCCTGGCCGATGACCCGGCCGAGGTTGTCGACCTCGTAGCGGGTGACGCCGGCCTTGCCGCGCAGCTCCTTGTCGTAGGTGCGTTCCAGGCCGGAGCGGCCGACCTGGTCGGAGCGCAGGTAGGGCGAATCGGTGTCCTTGGCCTTGGTGATCTCCTCGTCGGTGACGGGCGAGAGGTAGCCGAGGACCTGGGAGGTGCGGGCCTTGCCGGGGGCCGGGTAGCGGCGGACGGCGGCGGGTTCGGCGGTGATGCCGGGGAAGTCCTCGGCGCGCTCGCGGATCTGCAGGGCCTGCTGGGTGGTGGCCTCGTCGGTGACCGGGATCGGCTGGTAGGGCGAGCCGTTCCAGCAGGGCTTGGGGGTCTTGGAGTCGCAGAGCCGGATCTTGTTGACCACGTCCTCGGGCTTCATGCCGAGGACGCCGGCCAGGCGGGTGAGGACGCCCTTGCCGTCGTCCTTCATCTTCATCAGCTCGGTGCGCGAGGCGGAGACCACGAGCCGGGTCTCGTTGTCGGCCAGCGGCACGCCGCGGGCGTCCAGGATGGAGCCGCGGACGGCGGGCTGGACGACCTGCTGGACGTGGTTGTTCTTGGCCTCGTCCGTGTACTCCTTGCCGTTGCGGATCTGGAGGTACCAGAGGCGTCCGCCGAGGGTGAAGAGCAGTGAGAAGACGAGGACCTGGATGACGACGAGCCGGATCTGGACCCGGGGGGTCCGCCCGGTCTCGGGGATGTTGCTCATGCTGCGGCTTCCCCCTGGGTCACAGTCGCTTGACTCCCTTGATGCGTCCGGCGCGTGAGGCGCGGGTGCGGGCGGCCTTGACGCGCAGTCCGCCGCGCTGGGTGCCGATCCGCAGGCCGGTGCCGGAGGACAGCCAGCCGGAGGCGACGTCGGCGCCGCTGCCGCCGTTGGTGTCGGCCAGCGGGTCGTTCTCCGCGCGCCGGGCGATCGCCATGATGAGCGGCACCGTGAAGGGCGCGAGGAGCAGGTCGTAGAGGGCCGCGGTGAACAACAGGAAGCCCAGGCCGACATGGCGGGCGGCGGTGTCGCCGACCAGGGCGCCGACGCCCGCGTAGAGCAGGGTGGAGCCGAGCGCGGCGACGACGACCACGGTCATCGGGCCGGTGGCGGACTTGAGCCGGCCGTTCTCGGGCTTGGCCAGGCCGCACAGGTAGCCGACGACGCACAGCACGAGGGCGTAGCGCCCGGCGGCGTGGTCGGCGGGCGGCGCGAGGTCGGCGAGCAGTCCGGCGGTGAAGCCGACGAGCGCGCCGGTGACGTGCCCGTGCACGAGGGCGAGGGCGACGACGGTGAGCAGGACGAGGTCGGGGACGGCGCCGGGGAGCTGGAGCCGGGCGAGGACGGAGACCTGGACGACGAGGGCGACGACGATCAGGGCCGCGGAGAGGAGGATGCGGTTGATCTTCACGGTGTCTCCCCCTGGTCCTGCGGCTGCTGCTGGTCCGGCTGGTCGGCCGGTTTCTGCGGGTCGGCCGGGGCCGCCGGGTCCTGCGGCGCGGCCGGGCCCTGCGGATCGGCCGGCCGCACGCCCTGCTGCTGCGGCTGGTTCTGGTTGCCGCCCGGCTGCTGCTGCCCGTCCGGGGGCGGCGGGGTCACCGTGACGGTGACGGTCGGGGCGGGCTTGGGCTTCTGCGGCAGGACCATGTCGCGCGGGTCGGTGCGCGGGGCCTGGACGACGACGCCGACGATGTCGAGCTTGGTGAAGCCGACGTACGGGCGGACGTAGACGTTGCGGGTGAGGCCGCCGCCCGAGGGGTCGACGCGGACCACCTCGCCGACCGGCACGCCGGGCACGAAGGGCTTGTCGGCCTGCGAGCCGAAGGTGACGAGCCGGTCGCCGGGCTTGACCTTGGCCTTGCCGTTGAGCAGCTGCACGAGCAGCGGGCGGTCGCCCTGGCCGGTGGCGAAGCCGAGTTCGTCGGTCTTCTCCATGCGGGTGCCGACGGTGAAGTCGGGGTCGTTGGCGAGCAGCACGGTGGAGGTGCTGGGGCCGACGGTGGTGACCCGGCCGACCAGGCCCGAGCCGTTGAGCACGGTCATGTCGCGGCGGATGCCGTCGCGGGCGCCGACGTCGATGGTGACCGTCCAGGAGAAGCCCTGGGCCGCTCCTATGGCGATGACCTCGGCGCCCTTGATGCCGTACTGCCCGGCGCCTGCGGTCTTCAGCATGGCGTCGAGCTCGCGCAGCCGGCTGCGGTTGCGGTCGTCGCTGCCGAGCTTCGCCTTGAGGGCGGCGTTCTCCTGCTCCAGGGCGGCGATCCGGTCGTGCCGCTCGCCGGAGTCGCGGACCGCCCCTATGGCGTTGCCGATCGGGTCGACCGCCGAGGCGACTCCGTTCTCGACGGGGCCGAAGACCGCGGCCGCGGCCTGTCGGGCACCGTCGACCGGCGACTCCTGGCCTCCTCGGATGTCCACCGTGATCAGTGCGAACGCGATGGCGATCAGCAGCACCAGGAGCAGCCGGCTCTCTCGTGTGTCCCTCACGTGCGGCGGCCGTGCCCTTCCTCGAAACGACGGGATGTGACGGGGTGTGAAGATGGAGTTGTACGGGTGGGGGTGCGGGCGCGGGCGCGCCGCGGGTCAGCGGCGCGGCTGGGCGTCCAGGACCTGCTGGAGCGCCTCGAACTCCTCGACGCACTTGCCGGAGCCGAGGGCCACGGAGTCCAGCGGGTCCTCGGCGATGTGGATCGGCATGCCCGTCTCGCGGCGGAGCCGCTCGTCGAGGCCGCGCAGCAGGGCGCCGCCACCGGTGAGAACGATGCCGCGGTCCATGACGTCACCGGAGAGCTCCGGCGGGCACTTGTCGAGGGTGGTCTTGACCGCGTCGACGATCGCGTTGACCGGCTCCTCGATGGCCTTGCGGACCTCGGCGGCGGAGATGACCACGGTCTTGGGCAGGCCGGAGACCAGGTCGCGGCCGCGGATCTCGGTGTGCTCGTCCTGTTCGAGGTCGTAGGCCGAGCCGATGGTGATCTTGATCTGCTCGGCGGTGCGCTCACCGAGGAGGAGCGAGTACTCCTTCTTGATGTGCTGGATGATCGCGTTGTCCAGCTCGTCGCCGGCCACCCGGATGGACTGTGCCGTGACGATTCCGCCGAGGGAGATGACGGCCACCTCGGTGGTGCCGCCGCCGATGTCGACGACCATGTTGCCGGTGGCCTCGTGGACCGGGAGGCCCGAGCCGATGGCCGCGGCCATCGGCTCCTCGATGATGTGCACCTGGCGGGCGCCGGCCTGGGTGGAGGCCTCGATGACGGCACGGCGCTCCACTCCGGTGATGCCGGAGGGCACGCAGACGACGACCCGGGGGCGGGCCAGGTAGCGGCGCTTGTGGATCTTGAGGATGAAGTAGCGGAGCATCCGCTCCGTGATCTCGAAGTCGGCGATCACGCCGTCCTTGAGCGGACGGACGGCGACGATGTTGCCGGGCGTCCGGCCGATCATCTTCTTCGCCTCGGCACCGACCGCGAGGATGCCGCCGGTGTTGGTGTTGATCGCGACGACGGACGGCTCGTTCAGAACGATGCCTCGACCCCTGACGTACACCAGCGTGTTGGCGGTCCCGAGGTCGACAGCCATGTCACGGCCGATGAACGACATTGAGTTCCCCTTGTTTCCCATGAGGATGCGTCGGGCCTTCCCTAGCGGAGCGTTGACGGCTTCTCAGGTCGGCGAGGTGGTGGCTGAAGGTGGTACGGCGTGGAGTTTTCCATCGTAGTGCCGCCCGCACGGATACCGCGCGGCGGACCGCCCCAGTCCACCTCTGTACAGGTGACGGTTGGACGCGGCGATCCGTTCCCGGGATCGGCGTTCATATGCCTGGGGGCGACCGAATTCCTTCGGTCGCCCCCAGGCCGTGACGCTGATCGGATGACACCCGGTCAGCGGAGGGTTCAGACGAGACCCGGGAAGAAGATCTTCAGCTCACGGGCGGCGGACTCCTCGGAGTCCGAGGCGTGGATCAGGTTCTCGCGGACGATGGTGCCGAAGTCGCCCCGGATGGAGCCGGGCGCGGCGGCGATCGGGTCGGTCGGGCCGGCCAGGGTGCGCAGGCCCTCGATGACCCGCTCGCCCTCGACGACCAGCGCGACGACCGGGCCGGACTGCATGAAGCCCATCAGCGGCTCGTAGAAGGGCTTGCCCTTGTGCTCGCCGTAGTGCTGCTCCAGCGTCTCCTCGCTGAGCTCGCGCAGCTCCAGGGCCGTGATGGTCCAGCCCGCCTTGCGCTCGATACGGCCGATGATCTCGCCGATCAGACCACGGCGGACGGCGTCGGGCTTGAGCAGGACGAGCGATCGCTGGCTCACGGAAGAACTCCTTCAGACAACAGTGTGCGGGCGTACGAATCTACAGGGCCCCGGCCGGGGCCGATCACGCAGCGTCAGGCCCTGCGGAGACCGGTTCGGCCGCCTGGCGGGCCGCCCAGTCGGCCTTCACCCGGTCGATCCGGCGCCCGTAGTGCACCGAGGCCCACCACAGCACGGCGAAGACCGCGCCGAGGAAGAACATCACCGGCACGAAGAAGCCGCTGGCGATGAGCGCGATCTGCAGGGCCCAGCCGAGCTGCACGCCGCCCGGACGGGTGATCATCCCGCACAGCAGCACCGACAGGACCATCGCGATCCCGCAGACCCACCACACGGTCGACATCGCCAGCGTGTCGTCCTTCATGGCGACCAGCCCGGCGAAGCCGATGACGAAGAACTCGCCGATCAGCGTCGAGGAACACAGCACCCGCATGGCTCCGCCTCAGCCCCTCTTGAGCAGCAGCCGGGCGTCGCCGACCGTGAAGATCGAACCGGTCACGAGGACTCCCGCGCCCGCGTACTCGCCCTCTTCCTCGGCGAGGGTGATCGCCGTCTCCAGGGCGTCGTCCAGGCGCGGCTCGACCACCACCCGGTCCTCGCCGAAGACCTCGACCGCGAGCGCGGCGAGCGCGTCGACGTCGGTGGCCCGCGGGTTGGAGTTCGCGGTGATCACGACCTCCGCGAAGATCGGCTCGAAGGCCTCCAGGAGGCCCTTGGCGTCCTTGTCGGCGCTGGTGGACACCACGCCGATGAGCCGGGAGAAGCCGAAGGCCTCGCTGACCCCCTCGGCGGTGGCGCGGGCGCCGTGCGGGTTGTGCGCGGCGTCCAGGATCACCGTCGGGGACTTGCGCACGACCTCAAGCCGGCCCGGCGAGGCCACCTGGGCGAAGGCCCGGCGGACCGTGTCGACGTCGAGGGTCCGGGCGTGCTGCGCGCCGATGCCGAAGAAGGCCTCGACGGCGGCGAGCGCCACGGCCGCGTTGTGCGCCTGGTGCGCGCCGTGCAGCGGCAGGAACACCTCGTCGTACTCGCCGCCGAGGCCGCGCAGGGTGAGCAGCTGCCCGCCGACCGCGATCTCGCGGGAGACGACGCCGAACTCCATGCCCTCGCGGGCCACGGTGGCGTCCACGTCGACGGCCTTCTTCAGGAGCACCTGGGCCGCGTCGACCGGCTGCTGGGCCAGGATCACGGTCGCGCCCTGCTTGATGATCCCGGACTTCTCGCCGGCGATCTCGGCGGTCGTCCCGCCGAGCCGGTCGGTGTGGTCGAGGTCGATCGGGGTGACGACGGCGACGGAGCCGTCGATGACGTTGGTCGCGTCCCAGGTGCCGCCCATGCCGACCTCGACCACGGCCGCGTCGACCGGGGCGTCGGCGAAGGCCGCGTACGCCATTGCGGTGAGCACCTCGAAGAAGGAGAGCCGGTACTCCTCACGGGCGTCGACCAGCTCCACGTACGGCGCGATGTCCCGGTAGGTCTCGACGAAGCGCTCCGGGTCGATCGGGGCGCCGTCCAGGCTGATGCGCTCGGTGATGGTCTGCACGTGCGGCGAGGTGTAGCGGCCGGTGCGCAGGTCGAAGGCGCCGAGCAGGGCCTCGATCATCCGGGCGGTGGAGGTCTTGCCGTTGGTGCCGGTGATGTGGATCGACGGGTACGCGCGCTGCGGCTCGCCGAGCACGTCCATCAGCGCGGCGATCCGCTTGACGGAGGGCTCCAGCTTGGTCTCGCCCCAGCGGGTGGACAGCTCGGTCTCGACCTCGCGCAGCGCCTTGTCGACCTCGGGGTCGGCCGGCCGGGCCGGCACCGGGTCGCCCTGCGGCGGGCCGCCCATGGTGCGCAGGGTGCGGCTGCCGGCCTCGATCACCGCCAGGTCCGGGTCACGGTGGGTCTCGTTGTCGACGATGTCGTCGAACAGCTCGTCGCTGGCATCGCGCGGGTCGGTCGGGTCGCTCGGCTCACTCACGCGTCCAGTCTACGGAGCGCCGCCGACAGCACCCGACGGGGCCGCCGCGCCGCGCGGGCGCGCGGCGCGGTGGCTCTGGCCGAGGCCGGCCGGCAGGGTCGCGCGGACCACGTAGGCGCCGTGCTCGCGGCGGGCGGTGAGCGTGCCGCCCATGCTGGTGACCCGCTCGGCCATGGAGACCAGGCCGGTGCCGGTGGAGACGGGGGCGCGGTCGGGCGGGGCCGGGGCGAGCGGGTTGCGCACCTCGACGCGGAGCTCGGGGCCCTCGACCGTGATCGTGACGGTGACCGGGAGGCCCGGGGCGTGCTTGGCGGCGTTGGTCAGGCACTCGCGGACCACCCGGTGGACGGCCGTCTGGCGCAGCGGCGACAGGGCCTTCGCCTCCTCGGCGACCTCCAGGTGTACCGGGCTGCCGATCCGCCCGCTCTCCTCGGCGAGCGCGGCGAGTCCGTCGAGCCCGGGCGCGGCGCACTCGTCGGCGCGCCGCACGAGGGTCTCGTTGAGCGTCCGGTGGGCCCGCCGTGCGGTGTCGGCGAGCTCCTCGAAGTCCTTCCGGTACGCCTCTCCCCCGGCGTCCCGCCCGGCCCGGGCGGCCAGCACCTCGGCCCGCACGGCGAGCACCGTGAGCTCGCGGCCGACCAGGTCGTGGACGTCCCGGCCGACCGAGATCCGCTCCTCCTGGACGGCCTGCCGGGCGGCGGCCTCGCGGCGCTCGGCCTCCAGGGCGCGCACCAGGTCGTGGCGGTAGGCGGCGATGCCGACACCGGCCGCGAGGACGCCGATGGGGACCACCAGGCTGAGGAAGTCGCTGAGCGCCTCGCCGTGCCGGGCGGGCCAGCCGGGCGTCTGGAAGTACGCGTAGGCGGCGGCCACGTACAGCAGGGTGGCGAGCACGGCCGTGCGCCGGCCCCGGAAGCGCCCGAGCGAGTACAACGCGAACTGGATCATCGTCAGCTCGTGCAGCCAGCCCATCAGGACGAGCGCCACCGCGAACGGCACCCAGGGCGCCCGGCGGCGCAGCACCAGGGTGGCGGCGCCGGCGGCGAGGACCAGGGTGGCGGTGACCCCGGTGAGCGAGTTGTCCGCGCGGGCCAGCCCCGGCACGTCGAGCACCATCAGGCCGAAGGCGCTCAGCGCGGCGACCAGGTCCATGGCGCGGGGCGACACCGCCCACCGGTCCGCGCAGCGGCGCAGCGCGGACGGGGCGGGAAGGGGAAGCATGCGTTCCATCATCCCGGGTCCTTCGTCCCGCCGCCGAGGACCCGAAGTCCCGCCCGGTGTGACATCGGGCACTTACGACGGAAATGCGCATGAAGCGCCCGACCGGGCCGGCCCACGCGCGAGGGGCCCGGCACCGCGTGTGCGGTGCCGGGCCCCTCGGTGCTGCCCTGGGGATCACCCCGTACGGGTCACGCCTGCGGCAGGCGCTCCAGCTGGGCCTGGATGCGGGCGATGTCCTCCTCCGCCTTGGCCAGACGGGTGCGGATCTTGTCGACCACGTTGTCCGGCGCCTTGGCCAGGAAGGCCTCGTTGCCGAGCTTGCCCTCGGCCTGCGCCTTCTCCTTCTCGGCGGCGGCGAGGTCCTTGGCGAGCCGCTTGCGCTCGGCGGCCACGTCGATCGTGCCCGACAGGTCGAGCGAGACCGTCGCGCCGGCGACCGGCAGGGAGGCGGTGGCGGCGAAGCCCTCGCCCTCCGGCTGGAGGCGCAGCAGCTGCCGGATGGCGGCCTCGTGCGCGACCAGCGCGGTACCGGCGAGTTCGAGGCGGGCGGGGACCTTCTGCGCGTCCTGGAGGCCCTGCTCCTTGCGGAACCGGCGGACCTCGGTGACGAGCCGCTGGACCAGCTCGATCTCCTCCTCGGCCGCCTTGTCGCGGAAGCCGGAGTCCTTCGGCCAGTCGGCGATCACCAGGGACTCGCCGCCCGTCAGGGTGGTCCACAGGGTGTCGGTGACGAACGGGACGATCGGGTGCAGCAGGCGCAGCATGACGTCCAGGACCTCGCCGAGGACCCGGCCGGAGACCTTGGCCTGCTCGCCGCCCGCGAAGAAGGTGGTCTTCGACAGCTCGACGTACCAGGCGAAGACCTCGTCCCACGCGAAGTGGTAGAGCGACTCGCTCAGCTTGGCGAACTGGAAGTCCTCGTAGTACGCGTCGACCTGCGCGACCGTCTCGTTGAGGCGGGACAGGATCCAGCGGTCGGTCGCCGACATCTGCGAGGCGTCCGGCAGCGGGCCCTCGATGGTCGCGCCGTTCATCATCGCGAAGCGGGTCGCGTTCCAGATCTTGTTGGCGAAGTTCCGGGACGCCTGGACCCAGTCCTCGCCGATCGGGACGTCGGCGCCCGGGTTGGCGCCCTTGGCGAGGGTGAAGCGGACGGCGTCGGAGCCGTACGCGTCCATCCAGTCCAGGGGGTCGACCGCGTTCGGGTTCGACTTCGACATCTTCTTGCCGAACTCGTCGCGGACGAGGCCGGTGAGCGCGATCGTCGTGAACGGGACCTGGCCGTCCATCGCGTACAGACCGAACATCATCATCCGGGCGACCCAGAAGAAGATGATGTCGTGGCCGGTGAGCAGGACGTCGGTCGAGTAGAACTTCTCCAGGTCCGGGGTCTTCTCCGGCCAGCCGAGCGTGGAGAACGGCCACAGGCCGGAGGAGAACCAGGTGTCCAGGACGTCCGGGTCCTGGGTCCAGCCCTCGCCGGTCGGCGCCTCGTCGTCGGGTCCGAGGCAGACGACCTCGCCGTTCGGGCCGTACCAGATCGGGATGCGGTGGCCCCACCACAGCTGGCGCGAGATGCACCAGTCGTGCATGTTGTCGACCCAGTCGAAGTAGCGCCGCGACATGTCCTCGGGGTGGATCTTCACGCGGCCGTCGCGGACGGCGTCACCGGCCTGCTGGGCCAGCGGCCCGACCTTGACCCACCACTGCATCGACAGACGCGGCTCGACGGTGGTCTTGCAGCGCGAGCAGTGCCCGACGGAGTGCATGTACGGACGCTTCTCGGCGACGATGCGCCCCTGCTCCTTGAGCGCGCCGACGATCGCCGAGCGGGCCTCGAAGCGGTCCAGGCCGAGGAAGGGGCCGTGAACGGTGATGACGCCGTGCTCGTCCATGACGGACAGCGAGGGCAGGTCGTGGCGCTGGCCGATCGCGAAGTCGTTCGGGTCGTGCGCCGGGGTCACCTTGACGGCGCCGGTGCCGAACTCCGGGTCGACGTGCGTGTCCGCGACGACGGGGATCGTGCGGTCGGTCAGCGGCAGCTTGATCTGCTTGCCGACCAGGTGCTTGTAGCGCTCGTCGTCCGGGTGGACGGCGACGGCGGTGTCGCCGAGCATCGTCTCGGCCCGGGTCGTGGCGACGACCAGGCTCTCCTCGCCCTCGCCGTACCGGATGGAGACCAGCTCGCCGGCGTCCTCCTGGTACTCGACCTCGATGTCGGAGATCGCGGTGAGGCAGCGCGGGCACCAGTTGATGATGCGCTCGGCGCGGTAGATCAGCTCGTCGTCGTAGAGCTTCTTGAAGATGGTCTGGACGGCGCGGGACAGGCCCTCGTCCATGGTGAAGCGCTCGCGCGACCAGTCGACGCCGTCGCCGAGACGGCGCATCTGGCCGAGGATCCGGCCGCCGTACTCCTCCTTCCACTGCCAGACGCGCTCGACGAACTCCTCGCGGCCCAGGTCGTGGCGGGACTTGCCCTCCTCGGCGAGCTGCTGCTCGACCTTGTTCTGGGTGGCGATGCCGGCGTGGTCCATGCCGGGGAGCCACAGGGCCTCGAAGCCCTGCATGCGCTTGCGCCGGACCAGGGCGTCCATCAGCGTGTGCTGGAACGCGTGGCCCAGGTGGAGCGAGCCGGTGACGTTCGGCGGCGGGATGACGATGGTGTACGGGGGCTTCTCGCTCTTCGCGTCGGCCTCGAAGTACCCGCGCTCTACCCAGCGCTCGTACAGCGGCCCCTCTACCTCGGCCGGCGTGTACTGGGTCGGCAATTCGGTGGTGGCTGCTGTCTGCTGCTGAGTGTTCTCGGTCACGGGCCCAGTTTAGGGGTGTCCCGGACGTGTCCTGAAACTCGATTGTTCGGTAACGGTGTGCCCCCCAGCGCTCCGGTGGGGCGGGGCTTCCGACAGGATGTTCGCTACGCATAAACATCCTGTGAGGGGAACCTGTCCATGAGCTACAACCAGCCGGGCCCGTACGGCGGCCAGCCGAACCCCTACGGGCAGCAGCCCGGGCCCTACGGCGGTCAGCCGAACCCCTACGGCCAGCCGCCGGCCCCCCAGCCCGGCTACGGCTACCCGCAGCAGGCCCCCCAGGGCGTCCCGCCGCAGGCCCCGCAGGCCCCGTACGGCTACCCCCAGCAGCCCCAGCAGCCGGGCCCCTACGGCCAGCCGCCCCAGCAGCCCCCGTACGGCGCCCCGCAGGGCCCCGGCGGCTACATGCCCCAGGGCCCGGCCCCGAAGAAGTCCAAGGCCGGCTGGATCGTCGGCGGCATCGCGGTGGTGGCGGCGCTCGGCGTGGGTGCGTACTTCGTGCTGGGCGGGAGCGGCGCGGGGAACGGCGCGGTGAGCGACGACACGAAGGGGTACAAGCTGACGGCCCCGGAGACGGTGGACGCGTACAAGAAGACCTCGGGGGCGTCCAAGCCGCCCACGCTGACCGCCGAGCAGAAGGCCCGCGCCGAGGCGATGGGCGTGAAGAACGCCGCCCAGGTCGTCGGCCAGTACAAGAACGACACGGCGCCGCTCAAGGGCAAGCAGCTCAGCTTCAGCGGTCTGTACGGCGAGATCGCCGACCCGGACAAGACGATCGACGCCTACTTCGCCGGCATCGGGACGAACCCCGACGCCAAGAAGCTGGGCGTGAAGTACGAACTCGTCGGAACCGCCGAGGTCGTGGAGCCGGCCGGCTTCAAGGGCGCCCTGATGAAGTGCCAGAACGTGAAGATGACCCAGGAGAAGCCCTCCAGCAGCGGCGCCCTCGGCCCGAAGTCGCTGGAGGCCCCGACCTGCATCTGGGCCGACTACTCGACCGTCGGCTCGGTCAACCTGATCGACCTGTCGACGATGATGACCGGCGGCGCCCCGCTCCCCCAGTCCGAGGTGGCCGACCTCGCGGCGAAGCTCTACAACACGGCGCGCTCCAAGGCCTGACCCGGCCCACGCACACGAAAGGGGCGCCCCGGTTCTCCGGGGCGCCCCTTTCCTTGTCCTGCCGCGCTACGCGCTCTTCTCGTGGCGGCCGTCGTTCTTCACGATCCGCGGGACCAGCGTCGGATTGACGTTGTCGCGGACCACGTCCGCCGTGATGACCACGCGGGCCACGTCCTTGCGGGACGGGACCTCGTACATCACCGACTGGAGGACCTCCTCCATGATCGCGCGCAGGCCGCGCGCGCCGGTGCCGCGCAGGATGGCCTGGTCGGCGATGGCCTCCAGGGCCGGGCGGTCGAAGTCCAGCTCGACGCCGTCGAGTTCGAAGAGGCGCTGGTACTGCTTCACCAGCGCGTTGCGCGGCTCGACGAGGATCTTGAGCAGGGCCTCGCGGTCCAGGTTGTGGACCGAGGTGATGACGGGGAGACGGCCGATGAACTCGGGGATCATCCCGAACTTCACCAGGTCCTCCGGCATGACCTCCTGGAACTGGTCGCTCGCCTCGATCTCGCGCTTGGAGCGGATGGTCGCCCCGAAGCCGATGCCCTTGGCGCCGGCCCGCGACTCGATGATCTTCTCCAGACCGGCGAAGGCGCCGCCCACGATGAAGAGCACGTTCGTCGTGTCGATCTGGATGAACTCCTGGTGCGGGTGCTTCCGGCCGCCCTGCGGCGGAACGGAGGCCGTGGTGCCCTCCAGGATCTTCAGCAGGGCCTGCTGCACGCCCTCGCCGGAGACGTCGCGCGTGATCGACGGGTTTTCGCTCTTACGGGCGACCTTGTCGATCTCGTCGATGTAGATGATGCCGGTCTCGGCCTTCTTGACGTCGTAGTCCGCGGCCTGGATCAGCTTCAGCAGGATGTTCTCGACGTCCTCGCCCACATAGCCGGCCTCCGTCAGCGCGGTGGCGTCGGCGATGGCGAACGGCACGTTGAGCATCCGGGCCAGGGTCTGCGCCAGGAGCGTCTTGCCGGAGCCGGTCGGACCGAGCAGCAGGATGTTGGACTTCGCCAGTTCGATGGCGTCGTCCCGGCCCTGCGCGCCGCCGTTCTCGCCGGCCTGGACGCGCTTGTAGTGGTTGTACACCGCGACCGAGAGGGCCTTCTTCGCGGGCTCCTGCCCGACGACGTACCCCTCGAGGAACTCGTAGATCTCGCGCGGCTTGGGAAGTTCCTCCCACCGCACTTCGCTCGTCTCCGCGAGCTCTTCCTCGATGATCTCGTTGCAGAGGTCGATGCACTCGTCGCAGATGTACACACCGGGTCCCGCGATGAGCTTCTTCACCTGCTTCTGGCTCTTTCCGCAGAACGAGCACTTGAGCAGATCGCCGCCATCACCGATGCGTGCCACGAGGTGCTTCCCCTTCGCCTGGGAGCGCTTGGTTCAGCGACTCCTGGTGCCTCATATTCGACGGTACCTTGCCGGACCCCCCGTTCGGGCCCCCCTTGGCACGGTTCACATGGATGCGATTCGGCCACACGTGCCGTGCCAAGGGAAAGTCGAGCGTCAGACCGACGCGCCCGCCGTGCTCTTGCGGGTCGAGATGATCTGGTCGATCAGGCCGTACGCGAGGGCGTCCTCGGCGGTCAGGATCTTGTCGCGCTCGATGTCGTCGCGGATCTTCTCGATCGGGGTCGAGGAGTGCTTGGCCAGCATCTCCTCCAGCTGGGTGCGCATGCGCAGGATCTCGTTGGCCGCGATCTCCAGGTCGGAGAGCTGCTCACGGCCGGTGCCGCCGGACGGCTGGTGGATCAGCACGCGCGCGTTCGGCAGGGCCATCCGCTTGCCGGGGGTGCCGGCGGCGAGCAGCACGGCCGCGGCGGAGGCCGCCTGGCCCATGCAGACCGTCTGGATGTCCGGCTTCACGAACTGCATCGTGTCGTAGATGGCCGTCAGGGCGGTGAAGGAGCCGCCGGGGCTGTTGATGTAGATCGAGATGTCGCGGTCCGGGTCCATCGACTCCAGGCACAGCAGCTGCGCCATGACGTCGTTGGCGGAGGCGTCGTCGATCTGCACGCCGAGGAAGATCACGCGCTCCTCGAACAGCTTCGCGTACGGGTCGTACTCGCGCACGCCCTGCGAGGTGCGCTCCACGAAGCGCGGGACGACATAGCGGTTGTCCATCGGCGCGCCGGTGTAGAGGCCGCTCGCGGAGAGGTTGTTCTGCATCTGGGTGTTCACCGTCCTGGTGGCGTTCGGCGGGGGCTGGGCTGGGAGCGGGCTGCCTGGGCTCAGGCGCCCGTGCCGCCGCCGCCCGGGACACCCGCGGCGTGGGTGATGATGTCGTCGATGAGGCCGTACTCCTTGGCCTCCTGCGCGGTGAACCAGCGGTCGCGGTCGCCGTCGCGGATGATCGTCTCGACGGTCTGGCCGGAGTGGTGCGCCGTGATCTCGGCCATGCGCTTCTTGGTGCGCAGCAGGTACTCGGCCTGGATCTTGATGTCCGAGGCCGTGCCGCCGATGCCCGCGGAGCCCTGGTGCATCAGGACGTCGGTGTTCGGGAGCGCGAAGCGCTTGCCGGCGGTGCCGCCGGTGAGCAGGAACTGGCCCATGGAGGCCGCCATGCCCATACCGATCGTCACGACGTCGTTGGGGATGTACTGCATGGTGTCGTAGATGGCCATGCCGGCCGTCACCGAGCCACCGGGGCTGTTGATGTAGAGGAAGATGTCCTTCTCCGGGTCGGCGGCCAGGAGGAGCATCTGCGCGGTGATCTTGTTGGCGATCTCGTCGTCGACCTGCTGGCCGAGGAAGATGATCCGCTCGCCGAGCAGCCGGTTGTAGACATGGTCGCCGAGGCCGCCACCGATGGACGGCTCACCCGCGGCGTAAGGCTTCAGATTCGTCACGTATCCACCTGCTCGTCTCCGACGGCCCCGGGCCGTCTCGCGTCTCGTTCTGAGGGCACTGCCCCCGTATTCATGGACCCTAACGCGCAGGTAGGACAACGCCATCCCGGTTCCCGAACTGTTCGCTGGGAGCGCAAGGTAGTTGGGCGCGCATGAACGGGTCACCACCGGGCCCGGCGGGGGTCCCGGTACGTCCACGGGCCCGGTCGCACAGGGGTGCGTCCGGGCCCGTGGCGCGGGGTCCGGCGGGCGGCCTGGGCCGCCCGCCGATCCTGGTGGGGCTTACTTCTCCTCGGAGACCTCGGCCTCGCCGGTGACGGTCTCGACCGTCTCGGTGGCCTGCTCCTCGTCCTCGTCGGACAGGTCCACCACGTTGCCGTTGGTGTCGACGACCTTGGCGGCCTCGACGACGACCGCGAGGGCCTTGCCGCGGGCGACCTCGCCGACCAGCATCGGCACCTGGCCGCCCTGGACGACGGCCTGGGCGAACTGGTCGGGGGACATGCCGGAGGAGGCGGCGCGGCGCATCAGGTGCTCGGTGAGCTCGTCCTGCTCGACGTTCAGCTTCTCCTTGGAGACGAGCTCGTCGAGGAGGAACTGGGTCTTGATGCCCTTGACCGCCTGCTCCTTGGTCTCGGCCTCGAACTCCTCGACGGTCTTGCCCTGGAACTCCAGGTACTTCTCGAGGGTCAGGCCCATCTGACCGAGCTGGTGGTGCTCCAGGTTGTGCTTGCGGGTGTTGATCTCGTCCTCGAGCAGCTTCTCGGGAACGGGGATCTCCGCGAGCTCCAGGAACTTCTCCAGGACGCGCTCCTGGGCCTGGGTGGCCTGGTCGAACTGCTTCATGTTCTCGAGGCGCTTGCGGCTGTCGGCCTTGAGCTCGTCGAGGGTGTCGAACTCCGAGGCCATCTGCGCGAACTCGTCGTCCAGCTCGGGGAGCTCGCGGGCGGCGACGGCGGTGACCTTGACGGTGACCTCGGCCTCCTTGCCCGCGGCCGAGCCGCCCTTCAGCTCGGAGGTGAAGGTGGCCTCGCCGCCGGCCTCCAGGCCGGTGACGGCGGCGTCGATGCCGTCGAGCAGCTCGCCGGAGCCGATGGTGTACGAGACGCCGTCGGCGATGCCGTCGGGCAGGACCTCGCCGTCGACCTTGGCCTGCAGGTCGATGGTGACGACGTCACCCTCGGCGGCGGCGCGCTCGACCGGCTTCGTGGAGGCGAAGCGCTCGCGCAGCTGCTCCACGGACTTCTCGACGTCCTCGTCGGTGACCTCGACGGCGTCGACCTCGACCTCGATGCCGGAGTAGTCCGGGATCTCGATGGTCGGGCGGACGTCGACCTCGGCGGTGAAGGCCAGCAGCTCGCCGTCCTTCAGCTCCGTGATGTCGACCTCGGGCTGACCCAGCGGGTTGACCTCGGCCTCGTTCACGGCCTCGGTGTAGAACTTCGGGAGCGCGTCGTTGACGGCCTCCTCGAGGACCGCACCGCGGCCGAAGCGCTGGTCGATGACGCGCGCGGGGATCTTGCCCTTGCGGAAGCCCTTGACCGTGACCTGCTGGTTGATCTTCTTGTACGCCGCGTCGAGGCTGTCCTTGAGCTCCTCGAAGGGCACCTCGACAGTGAGCCGAACCCGGGTCGGGTTCAGGGTCTCCACGGCGCTCTTCACGGTTCGGTCTCCTTGGTGGCTGATTCCTGGTTTCCGGCTTCACCGCCAGGGGCGGTTCCGGCCGATCGGCCCGGTCAGAGAGACACACGGGCACGCAGCTTGCATAGTAACCGCAAGCGGCAGGCGCCCCACAACGTGATCTTGGCTGGTCACGTGTTCCTGGCTGGTCGGGGTGGCGGGATTTGAACCCACGGCCTTCCGCTCCCAAAGCGGACGCGCTACCAAGCTGCGCCACACCCCGTCGGTGCGACACGTAGGGTACATGGACGGAGACGGTGCGACGCCCCCGTTTCACCGGGGCGTGCGGGCACCCGCCCGGACCCGCTACGATGGCGTCCGTGCCGCGGGCCCTGGCCTGCGGTGCTCCGTTCGCGGGCGTAGCTCAATGGTAGAGCCCTAGTCTTCCAAACTAGCTACGCGGGTTCGATTCCCGTCGCCCGCTCTGTCCGTGCCGGCCCGGCCCTTCCTCGGTGGAAGGGACCGGGCCGTCGCCGTTTCCGGGCAGGCCGGTTCCCGCCCCCTTCCCCGTAATCCCCGCGCTCCGCGCCGGGCCCGCGCGCTAGCGTCTCGGCCGGGGCGATCAACAGGCTTCAGGGGAGGGAAAGATGAAGGGGACGAAGAGGGGCGCGGCGGTCTCGCTGGCGCTCGCGTCCGCTGCCGTGCTGCTGGGCAGCGGCACGGCGTCGGCCGCCGAGTACCCGTACACGGTGAGCGATCCGTCGGCACAGCCCGGCGGCTGCACCACCGCGGGCGAGCTCGCCTGGGTGGGGAACACGGACGTGAACCTGACGGTGAGGGTCCAGGGGCAGAGCAGCACCGAGGGGCTTCCCGAGGCGCACTTCCGGCTGTGGCGCGAGGGGGCGCCCGAGACTCCCGTGGCCGACGTGACCCTGGGGACGAGCGGGGGCTCGACCGTGACGCTGCGGGTCCCGCGGGAGATGGTGCCGCCGGAGGGCCCGTACTGGTGGCAGGCGCGGGTGGAGAGCGCGAGCGGCGCCTCGGAGTGGACCACGGCGTGCGGCTTCTCGACGGACCACACGCGGCCGGGCACTCCGACGGTGACCTTCCTGGACGCGACGCCGTACCCGAACGCCTCGGATCCGGGCACGGTCCGGACCGTGCGGATCGCGCTGCCGGAGGGGACGGAGGCCTCGTACTTCTGCGTGGATCCGCTGACCCAGCCGGGCGCGTCCTGCGCGGTGGACCGGCGGGTGCCGGTCGGCGCGGACGGCACGGCCACCACGACGTTCGTGACGCCGGAGCAGAGCGGCCCGGCGACCGTGTGGGCGCGCGCGGTGGACCGCGCGGGGAACGTCTCGGACGCGGCGGGCGCCGATTACTGGGTGCGCAGGCCGTTCGTGGAGCCGTTCGGCGACTTCGACAGCGACGGCCGGCCGGATCTGCTCGGGGTGGACGACCGGGGACGCCTGACGCTCGGCGCCGGCCGGGAGGGCGGCGGCTTCGCCGCGCCGGTGGTCGCCGACGAGCGGGACTGGTCGGGCGCCGTGGTGGCCCGGGCGGGCTACCTGCTCAACCGGTACGGGCAGCAGCAGCCCAATGACGTGCGCAACGACCTGCTGGTCCGGCAGGGCGCGAAGCTCTTCGTGTACCCGGGCGACGGGGCGGGCGGCTTCGGCTCTCCCTCGGAGGTCACCGGATACGACTGGTCCGCCGTGACGGCGATCGCCGTCAACCGGACGCCCGAGGGCTTCCTGCCGAAGATCGTCGCGGTGGAGGGCGACCGGCTGCTCGTCTTCGACCTCTACCCGGGCTTCTCCGGGCTGACCGCGATGGAGCCGACGGTGCTGGCGTCGAGCGGCTGGGCCGGGCGGACGATCGTCGCGTCCGACGGGAACTACGGGTACCTCGCGGCCGGTGTGCTCGCCCGGGACCCGGAGGAGGGCTCGCTGGAGTTCGCGGGCGTCGACTACGGCCCGGTCGCGCCGTACGCGCTGGTGCCGCCGGTGACGGTGGCCGACTCGGGGTGGAGCGCGCGGCGGGTGCCGTCGCTGGTCACGGCCGGCGATCTGACCGGTGACGAGGTGAACGACCTGGTCGCCGTCGACCGGCGGGGTGATCTGGTGCTGCACCCCGGGCAGGCGGACGGCACCCTGGGCGCGCCGGTACCGCTCGGCGGTTCGGGCTTCGGGGAGCTCCGGCTGTTCTGAGCCCGGCCGCGCGCCACACGGGGTCGGGGCCCCCGCCGTTCGCGGCGGGGGCTCTTTCGCCCGGTGTCCGCTCCGTCGGCGCCCGCCCCTGGCGGGATCAGAACTTGATGGCGCCGATCGTCTGCGTTATCGAGTCGAGGAAGCGCTGGATGTCGTCGGCCATGCCGGTGGAGGCGAGGAAGAAGCCGAAGAGCACCGCGACGACGGCCGGACCGGCCTTGAGGTTCCCGCCGCGGATCAGCACCACCAGGACGATCGCCAACAGCAACACCACAGACAGCGAAATGGCCACAACTGATCACACCCTCGGTCGGTCCCGCCTTGCCGCCCGGGAGCGCACGTCACAGAACACCCCCGTTGCACCTATCGTGCCACCAACTCCCTGCCCGCTGCGGCCGGGTGACGAATCGTCCCGGCAAGGGGCCGAGGAAAAGAGAGACGAACGGCACACGAGCACAACGGTGCGCCTTTTACCCCGTTTCAGAGGGATGACCTATGAGCCAATGCCTGAATTTGTGGCATTTGGGGGTGATTTGACGACAGTCCGCACGACACTTTTCGCACAGGTGACGCACAGATAGCGTCAACGGCCATGTCATCCCACACCGACCAGGGCCACTCCGTCGGCACGGCCGTCGCGCCCGCCGGGCCCGCGACGCCCCCCGGCGCCCCGGCCGCGTCCCGCCGGGACCCGTACTTCGACAACGCGAAGTATCTGGCCATCCTGCTGGTGGCCGTCGGGCACGTCCTGCCCGTCGTCCTGATCGGGAGCCGGTCCGCCCGGGCCCTGTACGAGTTCATCTACCTGTTCCACATGCCGGTCTTCATCCTCGTCTCCGGCTACCTCTCGCGCAGCTACACCGGGAAGCCCGCCCAGCTCAAGCGGCTGCTGACCGGCGTCGCGCTGCCGTACGTGGTCTTCGAGGTCGTGTACACGCTGCTGACCCGCTGGGTCGAGCCCGGCAGGCCGTTCAGCCTGCTCCAGCCCACGTATCTGATGTGGTTCCTGCTCGCGCTCTTCGCGTGGCGCATCACGGCCCCCTTCTGGTCCGTCGTGCGGTGGCCGGTCGCGGTCTCCCTCGCGATCGCCGCGCTCGCCACGGTGACGCCGGGCCTCGGCGGACAGCTCGAACTCCCCCGGATCCTGCAGTTCCTGCCGTTCTTCGTCATCGGCCTGCGGATGAGGCCCGAGCACTTCGCGTGGCTGCGCCGGACCCCGGTGCGCGTGGCCGCCCTGGCCGTGCTGGCCGTGACGCTGGTGGTCACCTACCGGGTGACCCCGTACGTCCCGCTGAACTGGGTCTACCGCTCCCGCAGCGTCCAGGAGCTGTCCATGGGCCTGCTCCCCGGCGTGTTCTGGGCCGGTGTCCTCTTCCTGCTCACCCTGCTGCTCTGTGCCGCCTTCCTCTCGCTGGTGCCGGGCACGCAACGCTGGTTCACGGTCCTCGGTGCCGGCACCATCTGCGGCTACCTGCTGCACGGCATCGTGATCCGCCTCGGCTCCTACTCCGGGTTCTACGACGGCCTCGAGCAGCTCCAGACCCCGCTGGGCCGAGTGGTCGTGACGGTGGCGATCCTCGTGGTGATGACCCTGCTGTGCACCCCCGTCGTACGGAAGGTCATGAAGCCGGTGACCGAGCCCGAGATGGCCTGGGCGTTCACGAAGAACGGGAGATGAGCAGCAGTGCCCGGTCGTCGTTGACGTCCTTCGCGCAGGCCTCGATGAGGTGCCAGGCCGCGCCCTCGAAGCCGGCGGCGACGTGGCGGTCGGCCTCGCCGGTGAGGCGGTCGATGCCCTCGGCGATGTCGCGGTCGGGGCTCTCGACGAGGCCGTCGGTGAAGAGCATCAGGACGTCGCCGGGGCGCAGGGAGCCCTTGACGGGGTGGAACTCGGCGCCGTCGTAGACGCCGAGCAGCGGGCCCTCGGCGGCCTTCTCCTCCCAGCGGCCGGTGCCCGCGTGCAGCTGGAGCGCGGGGAGGTGGCCGGCGGAGAGGAGTTCGTAGTCGCCGGACTCCAGGTCGAGGACGAGGTGGACGGAGGTGGCGAAGCCCTCGTCCCAGTCCTGCCGGAGCAGATAGGCGTTGGCGGCGGGCAGGAAGCCGTGCGGGGGCAGCGAGCCGAGGAGGCCGCCGAAGGCGCCGGAGAGCAGCAGGGCGCGGGAGCCGGCGTCCATGCCCTTGCCGGAGACGTCGGTGAGGACGACTTCGAGGGTGCGGCCGCCGTTGGTGCGGGCGGCGACGACGAAGTCGCCGGAGAAGGACTGGCCGCCGGCCGGGCGGAGCGCCATCTCGCGGTGCCAGCCGGCCGGCAGGCGGGGCAGCGCGCTCTGCACCCGGATGCGTTCGCGCAGGTCGAAGAGCATGGTGCCGCCGCGCCGCCAGGGCACGCCGACCCGGGCCCGGAACTGGGCGATGAGCAGGCCGAAGAGCCCGCAGGCGGCGACCACCAGGACGGTGCCGGGGGTGACCCGGGCGGGGCCCTCGGTGTAGGGGCCGAGGACGACGGACTCGACGATCAGCGCGCCGGCGGCCGCCGCGTACAGGCCGAGCAGGCTGGCGGGCCGCAGCAGCAGCCCGCCTGCGACGATCGGCAGGACGAGCGCGACCGGCGAGCACCAGACGGGGTTGGTGAGGCTGCCGACGGCGATGGCCGGGACGGTGAGCAGGAGTCCGGCCAGCGCGATCCAGTCGGAGCCGTCGCCGCGGAAGTAGTCGACCCCGCTCCGGCGCAGCACGGTGCGGGCCCGGCGGGCGCGCCTGCGCATCCGGGCCGCGTACGAGTCCACTGCGCCGCGACGTCCCATTGGCCTGGACCCTATCCACCCGCCCGGAGCTCGTGCAGGGGGACCCAGGTGACAAGGCGGCCGAAACCGGGTCGCGTTGGGGCAGCCGGCGCTGATATCGATGGCATATGACGACTGAACTACGGGTGCTCGACCCGGCCGAATGGGACAAGTGGTACGCGGTGCTCGAACTCGCGTTCGGCGGGGTTCCGGAGGCGGACGAGGAGCGCAAGCTCTGGCAGGAGCTCACCGAGCACGAGCGGTCCCTCGGCGCCTGGGACGGCGACCGGTGCGTCGGCACGGCGGGCGCCTTCTCCTTCCGGCTGACCGTGCCCGGCGGGCGGTCCGTGCCGGCGGCCGGCGTGACGATGGTGAGCGTGGCCGGCACCCACCGGCGGCGCGGCATCCTCACCGCGATGATGCGGCGCCAGCTGGAGGACGTACGGAGCTGGGGCGAGCCGCTGGCGGTCCTGACGGCCTCGGAGCCGGTGATCTACGGGCGCTTCGGCTACGGGGCGGCGACCCAGGCGGTGCACGCGACGATCGACACGACCCGGGTGGGCCTGACGGTGCCGGAGGGCACGGACGGGATCACGCTGCGGGTGACGTCGCCGACGGAGGCGCTGGACGCGACCGAGGCGGTGTACGCGGCGCTGGTCCCCGGCCGGCCCGGGATGCTGGAGCGCCGCCCCGGCTGGGAGCGGGTCGCGCTGCTCGACCCGCCGGGCGACCGGGACGGCGCCTCGCCGCGGCTGTGCGTGCTGGCGGAGCGGGACGGGCGGGTCGTCGGCTACGCGCACTACGCGATCAAGCCGAACTGGTCCTTCGCGGGCTCCGACGGCTCGGTCTCGGTGCACCAGCTCGCCGGGCTCGACCCGGTGGCGGAGGCGGCGCTCTGGCGCTTCCTGTGCTCGGTGGACCTGACCGCGCGGGTGCGGGTTTTCAGCCGGCCGGTGGACGACGCCTGGCAGCACCTGGTGACGGACGTCCGGCGCTGCGAGCCGACCCTGCGGGAGATCCTCTTCGTGCGCCTGGTGGAGCTGGGCGCGGCCCTGGAGGCGCGCGCGTACCAGACGCCGGTGGACGTGGTGTTCGAGGTCGCGGACGCCTTCTGCCCCTGGAACGAGGGCCGTTGGCGGCTGACCGCCGACAGGGCGGGCGCCCGGTGCGTCCGCACGGACGACCCGGCGGACCTGGCGCTGAGCGTGCGGGAGCTGGGCGCCGCGTATCTGGGCGGGGTGTCGCTGCTGTCCCTGGCGGCGGCGGGTCGCGTCCGCGAGCTGCGGCCGGGAACCCTGACGGCGGCCTCGGTCGCCTTCGGCTCACCGGTGGCCCCGTGGCTGCCGCACAGCTTCTAGCGGGCTAGCCCTTCTGGCAGCCCGGGCACCAGAAGAGGTTGCGGGCCGCGAGTTCCGCGGTGCGGATCTCGGTGGCGCAGATGTGGCAGGGCTGGTGGGCGCGGCGGTAGACGTAGACCTCGCCGCCGTGGTCGTCGACGCGGGGCGGGCGGCCCATGGCCTCGGGGGTGTGCTCGGGGCGGACCGTGTCGATGCGGTTCAGCCGGACGCCCTCGCGCATCAGCGCCGCCAGGTCGGTCCAGATCGCGTCCCACTCCGGCCGGGTCAGGTCCCGGCCGGCGCGGTACGGGTCGATGCCGTGCCGGAAGAGGACCTCGGCGCGGTAGACGTTGCCGACGCCCGCGACGACCTTCTGGTCCATGAGGAGCGCGGCCACGGTCGTACGGGACCGGGAGACGCGCTTCCAGGCGCGGCCGGGGTCGTCGTCGGGGCGCAGCGGGTCGGGGCCGAGCCGCTCGTGTATCGCCCGCTTCTCGGCGTCGGTGATCAGCGCGCAGGTGGTGGGCCCGCGCAGGTCGACGTACGCCTCGGGGTTGGCGAGCCGCAGCCGGACGGTGTCGGTGGGCGGCGGGGCCGGCGCGTCGCCGAAGCCGACCTTGCCGAAGAGGCCGAGGTGGATATGGACCCACTCCTCGCCGGGGAAGCCGAGGAAGAGGTGCTTGCCGTGGGCCTCGGTGCGCTCCAGGACGGTGCCGTCGAGCAGGGCGGCGGAGTCGGCGAACTTGCCCTGCGGGCTGGAGACGCGCACGGGCCGGCCGCCGAACCGTTCCCGGTAGTCGGCGGCCAGCCGGTGGATGGTGTGCCCTTCGGGCATCAGGCGGTGGGCTCCTGCGGGTGGTGGGCCGGGATGGGCGGGAGCTCGCCGGTGGTCTCGTAGGCGGTGAGCATGTCGATGCGGCGGGTGTGGCGCTCGTCGCCGGAGTACGGGGTGTTCAGGAAGATCTCGACGAACTTCGTCGCCTCTTCCTCGGAGTGCATGCGGGCGCCGACGGCGACGACGTTGGCGTTGTTGTGCTCGCGGCCGAGGGCGGCGGTCTGCTCGCTCCAGGCGAGGGCGGCACGGACGCCCTTGACCTTGTTGGCGGCGATCTGCTCGCCGTTGCCGGAGCCGCCGATCACGATGCCGAGGCTGCCCTGGTCGGCGGCGGTCTTCTCCGCGGCGCGCAGGCAGAACGGCGGGTAGTCGTCCTGGGCGTCGTAGATGTGGGGTCCGCAGTCGACGGGCTCGTGGCCGTGGGCCTTCAGCCATTCGACGAGGTGGTTCTTGAGTTCGTAGCCGGCATGGTCGGAGCCGAGGTAGACGCGCATGTTCCGAGTGTGGCACGGCCGGGAGCGGGTAGCGGTCAGCGGGGTCCGACGCCGGAACGGGCCGCCGCGGGACATCTGTCGTCGACTGGTCTGGACCTTATCTCCCGCATATGTCCTGAATCACGATCCGGAATCATCTCTTCCGTACCCACCGGTCTTTCTGTTTCATGTCCCCAGCTCGCGACCCGAGCGGCCCCCACACCGAAGGAAGCGTTCATGAACACGGAGCCGACCCTGGCGAAGGAAGGCGGAACCACCGGACACCCCGGTGAAAACCAGCCCGCCGACGCCAACGGCCTCAAGGCCGGACTGAAGAACCGCCACCTGTCGATGATCGCCATCGGCGGTGTCATCGGCGCCGGCCTCTTCGTCGGCTCCGGCTCCGGCATCGCCGCCGCCGGCCCCGCCATCCTCCTGTCCTACGCGCTGGTCGGCGCGATGGTCGTCTTCGTGATGCGGATGCTGGGCGAGATGGCCGCCGCCCGCCCCACCTCCGGCTCCTTCTCCGCCTACGCGGACCAGGCGCTCGGCCGCTGGGCCGGCTTCACCATCGGCTGGCTCTACTGGTTCTTCTGGGTGGTCGTGCTGGCCGTCGAGGCCACCGCCGGCGCCAAGATCCTGGAGGGCTGGATCCCGGCCGTCCCGCAGTGGGGCTGGGCGCTCATCGTGATGGTGGTGCTCACCGCCACCAACCTGGCCTCGGTCTCCTCGTACGGCGAGTTCGAGTTCTGGTTCGCGGGCATCAAGGTCGTCGCCATCGGCGCCTTCGTGGTCGTCGGTCTGCTCGCCGTCTTCGGCGTGCTGCCGGGCTCGGACAACCCGGGCGCGGGCTTCGCGCACCTCACCGACACCGGGGGCTTCTTCCCGATGGGCGCGGGCGCGATCCTCACCGGTGTGCTGATGGTCGTCTTCTCCTTCATGGGCAGCGAGATCGTCACCCTCGCCGCCGGCGAGTCGGAGGACCCGCAGAAGGCCGTCACCAAGGCCACCAACAGCGTGATCTGGCGGATCGGCGTCTTCTACCTGGGCTCGATCTTCGTCGTCCTCACCCTGCTGCCGTGGAACGACAAGTCGATCGTCGACAAGGGCTCGTACGTCGCCGCCCTCGACTCCATCGGCATCCCGCACGCCGGCCAGGTCATGAACGTGATCGTGCTGACCGCCGTCCTGTCCTGTCTGAACTCCGGCCTCTACACCGCCTCCCGGATGGCCTTCTCGCTGGGCCAGCGCGGTGACGCCCCGAAGGCCTTCGCCCGCACCAACGCGCGCGGTGTGCCGACGGCGGCCATCCTCGCCTCGGTGGCCTTCGGCTTCGTCGCGGTCTTCTTCAACTACAAGTGGCCCGACACCGTCTTCGCCTTCCTGCTGAACTCCTCCGGCGCGGTGGCGCTCTTCGTCTGGCTGGTCATCTGCGTGACCCAGCTGCGGATGCGCGGGATCATCCTGCGCGAGTCGCCAGAGAAGCTGATCGTGCGGATGTGGCTCTTCCCGTACCTGACCTGGGCCACCATCGCGATGATCACCTTCGTGCTCGGCTACATGGTCTACGACGGCGGCAGCAACCGCGAGCAGGTCGTGCTCTCGCTCCTGGTGGCGGCGCTGGTGCTGGCCATCGGCCTGGTCAAGGACCGGGTCCGCAAGGCCAAGGGGCAGACGGAGCTCGTCGACACGGTCTGACCCCGTCCCCGCGGAACGAAGGGGCCCGCCGGGGGGGGGGGGCCCGCCCCCCCCCCCGGCCCCCCCGGGGGGGGCGGGGGGGCCCCCCGCGCCCCCCCCCCCGCCCCCCCCCCCCCCCCCCG
>NZ_JBITXM010000009.1:0-400954 GCF_044544705.1 Streptomyces sp. NPDC053541 | reverse complement strand
GGTCTGAGGGTGGCGGCCCCCCGGGTGGCCCCCGGCCCCCCGGAACCGGGGGGGCGGGGGGGGGGGCGGGCCCCCCCCCCCCGGCGGGCCCCTTCGCGTGGGACGGTCCGGTACGGGCTCAGCCGCGCCGGCCGCCGACCAGCTTCCAGGCGGCCGGCAGCAGGCCCATGGCGAGCGCGGCCTTCAGGGCGTCGCCGATGAGGAAGGGCGTCAGGCCCGCGGCGACCGCCTGGCCGAGGGACATGCCGGTGGCCAGGGCCAGGTAGGGCACGCCGACCGCGTAGATGATCGCCGAGCCGAGCGCCATCGTGCCGGCCGTGCGCAGCACCGAGCGGTCGCCGCCGCGGCGGGCGAGGGCGCCGACCACGGTGGCGGCGAGCAGCATGCCGAGGACGTAGCCGAAGGACGGCATGGCCCAGCCGGAGGAGACCTGGGCGAACCACGGCACGCCCGCCATGCCGGCGACGGTGTACAGCGCGAGGGAGAGGAAGCCGCGGCGGGCGCCGAGCGCGGTGCCGACGAGCAGGGCGGCGAAGGTCTGGCCGGAGACCGGCACCGGGGAGCCGGGGACGGGCACGGTCAGCTGCGCGGCGAGGCCGGTGAGCGCGGCGCCGCCGGCGACGAGCGCGACGTCGCGGACGCGGCCGGCCGGGATCAGGTCGGCGAGGACCGTACCGGAACGGAGGGAGGAGACGGGGGCGGCGGCGGTGCTCATCGGGACTCCGCGGGGCGAGGGGACAGGGGCAGGCTCGACCGTATGCCAGCGGTGAGCGCCCGATCACGGTCAGCCGCCCACAAAGCCCGGGGCGGACTGTTCGTGGAGATCACACAAGCCGGCCGGACATGCCCGCGCGCCACGTGACGCTGGTCACGGGGAAGACCCGCCAAGAGGTCCCTTTTGCGCCGGCGGGTGGTCAGCGGAGAGACTGTGGGGTCCCGATAAACGAGCGAAGAGCGCGAGCCCTCCCCATGCACGACGCACCAGCCGCCCCGCCGTCCCCCCTGGCCCCCGAACCGGAGCCGCTCTCGCACGGACTGAAGCAGCGTCACCTGACGATGCTGGGCCTGGGCGGGGTGATCGGCGCCGGGCTGTTCGTGGGCTCGGGCGCGGGCATCGCCGTCGCCGGTCCCGGGATCGTGGTCTCGTACCTGATCGCGGGCGCGCTGGCGATGCTGATCATGCGGATGCTGGGCGAGATGTCGGCGGCGATGCCGGCCTCCGGCGCGTTCTCGGTGCACGCGGAGCGGGCGCTGGGGCGCTGGGCGGGCTTCTCGGTGGGCTGGCTGTACTGGTTCCTGCTCGTGGTGGTGCTCGCGGTGGAGGCGACCGGCGCGGCCCGGATCGCGCACGGCTGGGTGCCGGCGGTCCCCCAGTGGGGCTGGGTGCTGGTCTTCATGCTGGTGTTCACGGCGGCCAATCTGGCGGCGGTGAAGAACTTCGGCGAGTTCGAGTTCTGGTTCGCGGCGCTCAAGGTGGGCGCGATCGTGCTGTTCCTGGCGCTCGGACTGCTGGCCCTCGTGGGGTGGCTTCCGGACACCGAGCCGGTCGGCCTGGCGAACCTCACCGGGCAGGGCGGTTTCCTGCCGCACGGCTGGTCGGGCGTGGTGTCCGGGGTGCTCGCGGTGGTCTTCGCCTTCGGCGGCCTGGAGGTCGTGACGATCGCGGCGGCCGAGTCGGACGACCCGGCGCGCAACGTGGCGCGGGCGGTGCGCAGCGCGGTCTGGCGGATCCTCTTCTTCTACGTGGGCTCGATGCTGGTGATCGTGACCCTGCTGCCGTGGACGGCGGTCGAGCCGGGCGAGTCGCCGTACGTGGCGGTGCTCGACGCGATCGGGGTGCCGGCGGCCGGGCAGATCATGAACGTGGTGGTGTTCGTGGCGCTGCTCTCGGCGCTGAACGCCAATCTCTACGGCTCCTCGCGGATGGTGTTCTCGCTGGCGGAGCGCGGGGAGGCGCCACGCGGGCTGCTGCGGGTCAGCGGCGGCGGGGTGCCGGTGCGGGCGGTGCTCGCGTCGGTGGCCTTCGGCTTCGTCTCGGTGCTGCTGAATCTGAAGTGGCCGGATTCCGTCTTCCTCTACATGCTGAACGCGGTCGGCGCGGTGCTGCTGTTCGTGTGGGCGCTGATCGCGGTGTCCGAACTGCGGCTGCGGCGCCGGATCGAGCGCGAGGCGCCGGAGACGCTGACCCTGCGGATGTGGGGCTTCCCGTGGCTGAGCTGGGTGGCGCTCGCGGGGATGGGCGGGGTGCTGGTCCTGATGCTGCTCGACGACGGGGCTCGGCCGCAGGTGCTGTGGTCGGCCGGGGCGACGGCCGCGGTGCTGCTCGTCGCCGGGCTGCGGGAGCTCCGCAGGCCCTCCACGGAACGGAACTGAACCTTCACCTTGTGTGAAGCTCGTGCCCGTATAGCGGACATCTGTTCCCTGTGAGCGGTGCGGGCCCACAGACTGTGGGCCACCCTCCCCGTCTCGCCTCATGAAACAGGTTCGCCCATGTCTCGGACCACCGCGCCCGCGCCGGCCGACCGCAAGGACGGCGCGAACGCTCCCGCCGGGGGCCTGTCCCACGGCCTCAAGCAGCGCCATCTCTCCATGATCGCGCTCGGCGGCGTGATCGGCGCCGGCCTCTTCGTCGGCTCCGGAGCGGGCATCGCCGCGGCCGGTCCGTCGATCGTCGTCGCCTACGCGATCTCCGGCGTGCTCGTCATGCTGGTGATGCGGATGCTGGGCGAGATGTCGGCCGCGAACCCGGCCTCCGGTTCCTTCTCGGTGCACGCCGAGCGCGCCTTCGGCCCGTGGGCCGGCTTCACGGCGGGCTGGGCCTTCTGGTTCCTGCTGTGCGTGGCCGTCGGCCTGGAGGGCATCGGCGCCGCGCAGATCATGACGGGCTGGTTCCCGGGCACCCCGGAGTGGGCCTGGGTGGCGCTGTTCATGGTGGTGTTCTGCGGCACCAACCTCGCGGCGGTGAAGAACTTCGGCGAGTTCGAGTTCTGGTTCGCCGCGCTGAAGGTCGGCGCGATCGTGCTGTTCCTCGGCATCGGCGTGCTCGCGATCACCGGCCTGCTGCCGGGCACCGAGGCGCCCGGCGCGGCCAACCTGTCCGGCGCGGGCGGCTTCTTCCCGCACGGTTCGGAGGGCCTGATCGTCGGCCTGCTCGCCTCGGTCTTCGCGTACGGCGGCCTGGAGACGGTCACCATCGCCGCGGCCGAGTCCGAGCACCCGGTGCAGGGCGTCGCCAAGGCGGTCCGCACCGCGATGTGGCGCATCGCGCTCTTCTACATCGGCTCGATGGCGGTCATCGTCACCCTGGTCCCGTGGGACGACGAGGCGGTGGTCGAGAAGGGCCCGTACGTCGCCACCCTGAACCACCTGGGCATCCCGGCCGCCGGCGAGATCATGAACGTCGTCGTGCTGGTCGCGCTGCTGTCCGCGATGAACGCCAACATCTACGGCGCCTCCCGCATGGCCGGCTCGCTGGTCGCCCGCGGCCAGGGCCCGCAGGTCCTCGGCCGGCTCTTCGGCGGGGTGCCGCGCCCGGCGGTGCTGGTCTCCTCGCTGGTCGGCTTCGGCTGTGTGCTGCTGAGCTACTGGTCGCCGGACAAGGCCTTCATCTGGCTGCTCAACACCATCGGCGCGATCATCCTCGTCGTCTGGTTCTTCATCGCCGCCTCGCAGCTCGCGCTGCGCGGCCGCACCGAGCGCGAGGCGCCGGAGAAGCTGGTGGTGCGGATGTGGCTGCACCCGGTGCTGACCATCGTGGCGCTGCTCGGCATGGCGGCGGTCTTCTTCCTGATGGCCCGTGAGGAGGGCACCCGGGTGCAGCTCTACGCGACCGGAGCGCTGACCGCGGTGCTCGCCGTGATCGGCTACGCCCTGCAGAGGGCCCGCGGCACCGACCGGGCCCAGGAGCCGGTGACCGACCGCGCCTGACCCCGGAGCCACCCCGGAGCACCCCGGAAGCACGTCCCGGTCCCGTCCGAGGCCCCGCCGAGCAGCGACTGCTCGGCGGGGCCTCGTCGCGTGCACGGGGCCCCGGCTCCGAGGGTTGATCCACTCGCTCCCTAACTGCTGCTAGCCTGCACTTGCACATAGATTGCAATAAGCACTCCCCCAGGGATCGGTCGAAGGGCTCGGCACATGGCGATCTACACACTTCCGGAGCTGCCGTACGACTACGCGGCGCTGGAGCCGGTGATCAACCCGCAGATCATCGAGCTGCACCACGACAAGCACCACGCGGCGTACGTGAAGGGCGCGAACGACACGCTGGAGCAGCTGGAGGAGGCCCGGGACAAGGAGCAGTGGGGGGCGATCAACGGGCTGGAGAAGAGCCTCGCCTTCCACCTGTCCGGGCACATCCTGCACTCGATCTACTGGAACAACATGAACAGCCCCAAGGACGGGGGCGGCGGCGAGCCGCTGGCCGCCGACGGGGTGGGCGAGCTCGCCGACGCGATCACCGCGTCCTTCGGCTCCTTCGCGAAATTCAAGGCCCAGCTGACCAAGGCCGCCGCGACCACCCAGGGCTCCGGCTGGGGCGTGCTCGCCTACGAGCCGATCAGCGGGCGGCTGATCGTCGAGCAGGTCTACGACCACCAGGGCAACGTGGGCCAGGGCTCGGTGCCGATCCTGGTCTTCGACGCCTGGGAGCACGCCTTCTACCTGCAGTACAAGAACCAGAAGGTGGACTTCATCGAGGCCATGTGGCAGGTCGTCAACTGGCAGGACGTGCAGAAGCGCTACACCGACGCCAAGGGCCGCACCCCGCTCATCGGCATCTGATCGGCGGCCCGCACCACGGACTCCTGCTCGTGATCGTCTTCTCCACCTTCACCGGGCAGGCGGATGAAAGGGAGAACCCCCGCGATGACGTGAATCGCGGGGGTTCTTCCCGTCCCGGAAGGGGCGGGCGGACTACTCGAAGCTGGGGTCCGCGGTGCGGGTGCGCTTGATCTCGAAGAAGCCGGGCGTGGAGGCGACCAGCAGCGTGCCGTCCCACAGCCGGGCCGCGGCCTCGCCGCGCGGGGTCGGGGTGACCACCGGACCGAAGAAGGAGACCTCGTCGCCGTCCGGGCCGGGCACGGAGATCACCGGGGTGCCGACGTCCTGGCCGACCTTGTCGATGCCCTCCTGGTGGGAGGCCCGCAGCTCGGTGTCGTAGGTGTCCTTGTCCATGTAGTCGGCGAGGTCGGCCGGCAGCCCGACGTCGGTGAGCGCGCCGACGACCGCCTCGCGGGTCGGGCCCTCGCCGTTGTTGTGGAAGCGGGTGCCGAGCGCGGTGTAGAGCTTGCCGACGACCTCGTCGCCGTGCAGCTGCTGGGCGGCGATCACCACGCGGACCGGGCCCCAGGCCTTGGTCTCCAGCATCTCCCGGTACTGCTCGGGCAGCTCGTCCAGGCGGTTCTCGTTCAGCACGGCCAGGCTCATCACCTTCCAGCGCACGTCGACCGGGCGCACCTTCTCCACCTCCAGCATCCAGCGGGAGGTCATCCAGGCCCACGGGCACAGCGGGTCGAAGAAGAACTCGGCGGTGGTCCTGTTCTCGGACATGTGACTCCTCGGAAACGGCCTCGTCAGCGGCCTGGGTGACGGTCTCGGCAGGCGTTGCGCCGAAGGACGCAACGCCCCGGGCCCCCGACGGCATTCCCCCGTACCGGGCGACAGGGGCACATGGCAGGATCGGTGCTGTTTCGATGGCGTCACGAAGGAGTGTCCCGTGCCCGGTGAGAATCTGTCCCGCGACGAGGCCCGCGAGCGGGCCGAGCTGCTGTCCGTCGACGGGTACGAGGTCTACCTCGACCTGCGCTCGGCGGTCGGTGAGTCCGCGGAGGACGTGCGCACCTTCCGCTCGGTGACCACGATCCGCTTCCGGCGCACCGGCACCGGCGACGCCACCTTCGTGGACCTGATCGCCCCGTCGGTGAACGCGGTCACCCTCAACGGACGCGCGCTCGACCCGAAGGCCGTCTTCGACGGCTCCCGGATCGCGCTCGACGGCCTGGCCGACGAGAACGAGCTGGTCGTCGACGCCCAGTGCGCCTACAGCCGCACCGGCGAGGGCATGCACCGCTTCGTCGACCCCGAGGACGGCGAGGTCTACCTCTACACCCAGTACGAGCCGGCCGACGCCCGCCGCGTCCACGCCGACTTCGAGCAGCCCGACCTCAAGGCGCCGTACCGCTTCGAGGTGGACGCGCCCGAGGGCTGGACGGTGTGGTCGAACGGGGTCGGCGAGCAGGGCGCCGACGGGCGGTGGCGGTTCGCCGAGACGGCGCCCATCTCCTCGTACATCACCTGTGTGGTGGCCGGCCCGTACCACTACGTCACCGACACCTACCGGCGCACCCTCGCCGACGGCTCCGAGCTGGAGATCCCGCTGGGCGCGATGTGCCGCAAGGGGCTCGCCAGGCACTTCGACGCGGACGACGTCTTCCTGATCACCAAGCAGGGCTTCGACTTCTTCCACGACCACTTCGACTACCCGTACCCCTTCGGGAAGTACGACCAGGCCTTCGTGCCCGAGTACAACCTCGGCGCCATGGAGAACCCGGGCATGGTCACCTTCCGCGAGGAGTACATCTACCGCGGCAAGGTCACGCAGGCCGCGTACGAGCGCCGGGCCAATGTGATCCTGCACGAGATGGCCCACATGTGGTTCGGCGACCTGGTCACCATGGTGTGGTGGGACGACCTGTGGCTGAAGGAGTCCTTCGCCGACTTCATGGGCTCCTTCTCGCTGGCCGAGGCGACCCGCTTCACCAACAGCTGGGTGACCTTCGCCAACAACCGCAAGGCCTGGGCGTACCGCGCCGACCAGCTGCCGTCCACCCACCCGATCACGGCCGACATCCGTGACCTGGAGGACGCCAAGCTCAACTTCGACGGCATCACCTACGCCAAGGGCGCCTCGGTCCTCAAGCAGCTGGTGGCGTACGCGGGCCGGGACGCGTTCCTGGAGGGCGCCCGCCGCTACTTCAAGCGCCACGCCTACGGCAACACGCGCCTGGGCGACCTCCTGTCGGTCCTGGAGGAGACCTCGGGCCGGGACATGAAGGCCTGGGCGAAGTCCTGGCTGCAGACCTCCGGCGTCAACAGCCTCACCCCGGACGTCACCTACGACGCCGAGGGCCGGATCACCGAGCTGGCCGTGCTCCAGGAGGGCGACGAGCTGCGCCCGCACCGCGCCGCCGTCGGCCTCTACCGCCTCGCCGACGGGGAGCTCGTGCGCTACGCGCGCGTGGAGGCCGACCTCACCGGCGCCCGCACCGTGGTCGCCGACCTGGCCGGGCAGGAGCGGCCCGACCTGATCCTGGTCAACGACGACGACCTGACCTACTGCAAGGTCCGCTTCGACGAGGGTTCGCTGGCCACCCTGCGCGGCCACCTCGGCGACATCACCGACCCGCTGGCCCGTGCGCTGTGCTGGTCCGCGCTGTGGAACCTGACCCGCGACGGCCTGATGCCGGCCCGTGACTTCGTCCGGGTCGCCCTGGAGTTCGCGGGCCGCGAGACCGACATCGGCGTGCTCCAGATGGTGCACGCCTGGGCGCAGTCGGCGGTCACCCACTACGCGGTGCCGGCCTGGCGGCCGGAGGGCGGGCGGCTGCTCGCCGAGGCCGGCCTGCGCGAGCTGCGGCTCGCCGAGCCGGGCAGCGAGCACCAGCTGACCTGGGCGCGCTTCTTCGCCGCCGTGGCCTCCTCGGACGCCGACCTCCAGCTCCTGGAGGGCCTGCTCGACGGCTCGGCCGCGATCGACGGCCTCGACGTGGACCAGGAGCTGCGCTGGGCGTTCCTGGAGCCGCTGGCCACCCACGGGCGGGCCGACGAGGAGCGGATCGGCGCCGAGCTGAGCCGGGACGACACCGCGACCGGCAAGCGCCACCAGGTGCGCTGCCTGGCCGCCCGCCCGTCGGCGGCGGTCAAGGCCCAGGCCTGGGCGCAGGTCGTCGAGTCGGACGCGCTGTCCAACGCCCTGGTGGAGGCGACGATCGCGGGCTTCGTGCGGCCCTCGCAGCGCGAGCTGATCGCGCCGTACGCGGAGAAGTACTTCGAGGTGATCGAGCGGATCTGGGCCGAGCGCTCGATCCAGATCGGCATGGACGTGGTGCGCGGGCTGTTCCCGGGGCTCCAGGACCGCCCGGAGACCCTGGCCGCGACCGACGCCTGGCTGGCCGGGCACGCCGACGCGGCCCCGGCGCTGCGCCGGCTCGTCCTGGAGGCCCGGGACGACCTGGCTAGGGCGCTGCGGGCGCAGGAGTGCGACGCGCGCGCCGCGTAGCGGCGGTCGGGTGGGCCCCCGTGCGCGGGGGCCTACTCGGCACTCGAACGCGCGTACTTTAGCCCCGCCTTGTACGCAATTGTCGACGGGCGTGTAACAGCGGTTAGCGGGGGCTCCGGCGACGGAAGACCGTCGACATGAACCACGACACCCCCAAGACCTCGCTCCCCTCCCTCCCCCACACCGGTGAGGACCGGCTCCGGGAGGCCCTCCTGCACGCGCGTCCGGAGGCGATGCTCACCGGGCTCGCCGCGCTCTCCCTGCACCGCTTCGCGTCCGCTCCCCCCGTCGGCATGATCGACCGGGTCGACGTGCTCGTGCCGCGCACCCGCCGGGTGCGGTCCACCGGACGGGTCCGGGTGGTGCGGGCCGCCGAGCCGCCGCAGCCGCTGGAGATCGACGGGCTGCCGGTCGCCCCGGTGCCCCGGGCGCTCGCCGACGCCGTCTCGGCGCTCCACGACGCGGGCGTGGTGCGCCGGCTGCTCACCGAGGCGGTCAGCGGCGGACACTGCGAACCGAGCGCGGTGGTACGGGAGTTGAACCGCGCCCGGCTGCTCACCCGGGCACACGTGGTGGACGCGGTGGACTCGCTCCTCGCCGAGGGCCGGTCGATCGCCGAGGACCGGCTGTACGCGATGGTGCGGGAGTTCGGCCTGCCGGACCCGCTGTGGAACGTGGACCTGCGGCTGCCGGGCGGCCCGCACCTGGGCGGCGTGGACGCCTACTGGCCGGACCAGGCGGTCGCGGTGGAGCTGGACACCCGCGCGCCCCGGCAGGACGACGACGCGCTGTGGACGGAGTACACCCGCAAGCGCGAGCACCTGGAGCGGCTCGGCATCACGGTGGTCCACCTCACCCCGCGCAAGCTGCGCGAGGCGATGGACCAGCAGGCGACCGTGGTCCGTACGGCCCTGATGGCCGCGGCCGACCGGCAGCCGCCCGCCTACGTCGTCGTGCTGCCCCGCTGAACGTCCCTTCCTCGTGGGCTACTTGCCGCAGAACTCCGCCTCGATGACGGCCTGGGTGTCCCCCGTCCAGTCGGCGTTGAAGTTCCCGGCGAGCGAGTGCTCGCCGTTCCGGGTGGTGTACGCCTCGGAGATCGAGCCGTGGATGCCGCCGCCGTGGCCCCAGATCTCCTTGCCGCAGCTCAGCTTCTGCCAGGAGATGCCGAGCCCGTAGCGGTGGTCGGGGTGCTGGGCGGAGACCGGGACCGTGGTGGTCAGCTCCCTCGTCTCGGCCCTCGGCAGCAGCCGGCCCGTGAGCAGGGCGCGGTAGAAGGTCTGCAGGTCGTTCGCGTCGGAGATCATCTCGCCGGCGGCGGCGGCGATGCTCGGGTTGAGCTCGGTGACGTCGTACGTCGTGCCGTCGGCCTCGGCCGTCAGCTTGGAGTAGGCCGGGGAGTGCGGCCCGGGCATCCGGGGATCGGTGCCGGGGACGCTGGTGGCACGGAGCTTCAGCGGCTTGATGATCCGGTTCTCGACGGCCTTGCCGTAGGGGCGGCCGGTGACCTTCTCGACGATCATGCCGGCGAGCACGAAGTTGGTGTTGGAGTAGCGCCAGGAGGTGCCGGGCGCGAAGTCGGGTTCGTGGGCCAGGGCGAGGTCGACGAGCTGCCGGGGCGTCCAGGTGTCGTAGCGGTGCTCCAGGAAGCCGGGGCCGAAGACCCTGGCCTGGAAGTCCGGGTCCTCGGTGTAGCTGTAGAGGCCGCTGGTGTGGTTGAGCAGCTGCCGGACAGTGATCTTCCGGCCGTCGTTGCCGTGGCCGCGGACCACGCCGGGCAGCCACTTCTCGACCGGGTCGTCGAGGTCGAGCCGGCCCTCGGCCTGGAGCTGGAGCAGCACGGTGGCGGTGAAGGTCTTGGTGATGGAGCCGACCCGGAAGCGGTCGTTCCGGCCGCGCTCGCCGGCGGTGCCGGTCCAGCGGTCCTTGCCCTCGCGGGCCTGGGCGACGACGCCGGGCACGCCCGCGGCGACGGCCGCGTCCAGGGCCCGCTGGGTGGCGGCGTGGTCGGGCTTCGGCGGTGCGGCGGGGCCCGCCGCCTCGGCGGCGACGGCGGGTGCGGCGAGCGCGGTGACGGCGAGGCCGGCCACCAGGCCGGCGGCGAGGAGGGTGCGGGCGGTACGGGCGGCGCGGGCAGTGCGTACGGCTGACATGCGGGTCTCCCGTGATCGTGGTGCTGCGGTCACGGGAGGGGACCGCGGGGGTGAGCGGCGGGTTGAGCGGGCCCGGGACGGTTGATCCCTTTTCAGCCGTTCCCCGGATCGGTGAGGGGCGAGCGCCCGACGGGGGGCCGGTCGCGCCACAACTGCAGGCCGACGTCGACGAGTTCGACGCGTTCGAGGTCCGGCACGGAGTCGAGCGGGTGCCAGGCGGCGAGGTCGGTGGAGCCGTCCTGTTCGTTGCGCAGCTCGCCGCCGGTGATCCGGGCCTCGTAGATGATCCGCAACCCCTGCCAGTCGCCCGGGGTGCCGAGCCGGCGCAGCCAGCCGCGCCGGATGGAGTCGATGCCGAGCAGCACGGTGGGCTCGGCCACGTAGCCGGTCTCCTCCTCGACCTCCCGCACGGCGGTCTCGACCGGATGCTCGCCGTGGTCCATCCCGCCGCCGGGCAGCGTCCACCGCTTGCGCCCGTCCCGGTCCACCCAGCGGGCGAGCAGTATCTCGCCGTCCCGTACGCACACGGCGTAGGCCGCCACCCTCAACTCCTGCTTCATAAGGGCAGGTTAGAACCAGTACGCCGGATAGCGCCGCCCGGTGAGGCGGGCGCCCGCCAGGCCGGTGGCGACCAGGAGGACGGTCGCGAGGGCGAGCAGGGCGAGGAAGGGGACGAACGGCGGGTGCTGGAGGGCGACGATGACGGCGGTGGCGGCGGCCGGCGAGTGCGGGGTGCGGGCGGCGGCCATGACGCCGAGGGCGAGGCCGCCGGCGACGGCGGCGCCCCAGGGGCCGGGGCCGGCGACGGCAAGCACGGCGAATCCGGTGAGGGCGGAGAGGAGCTGGCCGCCGACGACCGAGCGGGGCTGGGCCAGCGGCAGGTCGGGCGCGCCGGCGACGAGCGCCATGCTGGCGGCGAGCGGCGGGATGAGCAGCGGCTGGCGGAGGAGGGTGCCGACGGCGACGAGCAGCAGGAGCGCGGTGACGCTGACGGCCGTGGAGGCGAGCAGGACCCGCGGCCGGGGCCGGGCGGGAGCGGCGGGCCGGGCGGGGGCGGGCGCGGCGGAGGAGGGCGGCGCGGCAGGGGCGGTGGTCACGGGGGTCCTTCGCGGTGAGGAGGGCAGGGGAGCCGGGGCGTGCTGCCGGCGACAGGGGGCGCCCGACCCGCCCCCGGCTAACCATTCATCGCGACTTTAGGGGTTAGCCCGAGCCGGTCGCAACCGGTCACGTACGCTTGAGCGGTTAGTTCCGGACATCCGTCCGCCGAGGAGGGCGCCGCCATGACCGTCCCGCACGCCGCCCGCGACCCGCGGCCGCTCGTCGGCGAGCCCACCTCGCTGGATCTGCTCAACACCCGCTGGATGGCCGACGGCGTGCGGCAGGACCTGCTCACGGGCACCGAGGGGCTCGCGATCTGGCTGGCCTCGAACGGGCTCGACGGGCGCTTCACCGCCGACCCGGCCACCCTGCGGCACACCCTCACCGCCCGGGACGCGCTCGCCGCGCTGGTCGACCGGCCCGGCGACCCGGCGGCCACCGCGCGGGTGGACGCGGTCCTGGACCACGGGCGGATCCGGGCCGTGCTCGGCACCGAAGGGCCCGGAGAGCGGCCGGAATTCGCCGATCCCGCCTGGGGCCCCGGCTGGACCGCCGCCCGCGACTACCTCGACCTGCTGCGCACCCGGCCGGACCGCATCCGCGCGTGCGCCCACGAGGCGTGCATCCTGCACTTCTTCGACACCTCGCGGAACGGCACCCGCCGCTGGTGCTCGATGACCCTGTGCGGCAACCGGGCCAAGGCCTCCCGGCACTACGCCCGTACGAAGGAGCGCTGAGCCGGGCAACTCCCCGCCATATCGCCCCTCTTGAGGGGGTTCGTCCCGCGTGGCGCACGATCCGCAGTGGCGGATGTGTGCCATGCGCGCATTCCGCCGCCCGGGAGCCCTCCCCAAAACCCGGTCACGTGCGAAAGGCTGAGCGGTCATCCGGTACCGAAATCCGGACCCCTTTCTTTCATCACAGGGATGTAAATGACCACCCCCGATTCGCAGAGCTCCATACCCGGGCGCTCGACTCCCGGGACCAGACGCGCGGCCCGCATCGCCGCCGCCGCCGGCCTGGTGACCGCGCTGATCGCGAGCGGCGCCGCCCCCGTCCTGGCCGTCACCGACCCGGCGGCCGGCACCCCGGCGACCTCGCCGGCGAAGACCGCCGCACCGGGCGACAAGCTCGGCGTCACCGACGCCCAGCGGCTCGACGAGGCCGAGGCCGCGCACCGGCCGAACGTCACCGTGCTCGTCGCCACCGCCCCCGGCGCCACCGAGCAGGTCGCGAGCCAGCTCGACGCCGTCCCCGGCGCCTCCGTCGGCCGGCAGGACGACCGGCTCGGCTACGTCCGCGCCACCCTGCCGACCGCGAAGGCCGACGCGGCCATCAAGGCCGCCACCAAGCTCTCCTCGGTCCAGTCGGTCGACCTCCAGGCGGAGATCGAGCTCGACGACCCGACCCCGGACGCGGGCACCACGGGCGCCGTCGACGGCACCACGGTCACCCGGACCTACCCGGCCCCGGGCAAGGACACCCCGGCGAAGAACCCGTACAACCCCTCGTACGAGACGGGCGCGGTCGACTTCGTCAAGGAGCACCCCAAGGCCGACGGCCGCGGCGTGACCATCGGCATCCTCGACTCCGGCGTCGACCTCGGCCACCCGGCCCTGCAGAAGACCACCACCGGCGAGCGCAAGATCGTCGACTGGGTCACCGCCACCGACCCGCTCACCGAGGGCGACGGCACCTGGCGCGCCCAGGTCACCCCGGTCACCGGCCCGGTCTTCACCGCGAGCAGCCAGAGCTGGAAGGCCCCCGAGGGCTCCTACAGCTTCAGCGTGTTCCGCGAGTCGGTCACCGCGGGCGGCGACCCCAAGGGCGACATCAACCGGGACGGCGACACCACCGACGTCTTCGGCCTGCTCTACGACGCCGCCGCCGGCACCGTCCGGGTCGACTCCGACCAGAACGGCGACTTCACGGACAACGCGCCGATGAAGCCGTACAAGGACGGCAACCAGGTCGGGTACTTCGGCACCGACAACCCGGCCACCGAGGTCGTCGAGAAGACCCCGTTCGTCGTGCAGATCCGCAAGGACGTGCCGATGGACCCGCTGGGCGGCACCTGGGTCGGCCAGAAGCGCGACTTCGTCAACATCGGTCTCGTCGAGTCCGCGCACGGCACCCACGTCGCCGGCATCACCGCCGCCAACGGCCTCTTCGGCGGCCGCATGAACGGCGCCGCGCCCGGCGCGAAGCTGGTCTCCGCCCGCGCCTGCACCTGGACCGGCGGCTGCACCAACACCGCGCTCACCGAGGGCATGATCGACCTCGTCGCCCACCGCGGCGTCGACATCGTCAACATGTCCATCGGCGGCCTGCCGCTGCAGAACGACGGCGACAACGTGCGCGCCCGCCTCTACACCCGGCTCATCGACGAGTACGGCGTGCAGCTGGTCATCTCGGCCGGCAACGAGGGCCCGGGCATCAACACCATCGGCGACCCCGGCCTGGCCGACAAGGTCCTCTCGGTCGGCGCGGCCGTCTCCCAGTCGACCTGGGCCGCCAACTACGGCTCGGCCGTCGAGAAGAAGTACGCGATGTTCCCGTTCTCCTCGCGCGGCCCGCGTGAGGACGGCGGCTTCACGCCGACCATCACCGCCCCCGGCTCGGCCGTGAACTCCATCCCGACCTGGCTGGCCGGCCAGGGCGTGGCCGAGGCCGGCTACACCCTGCCCGCGGGCTACGGCATGCTCAACGGCACCTCGATGTCCTCGCCGCAGGCGGCGGGCGCGAGCGCGCTGCTGATCTCGGCCGCCAAGCAGAAGCGCCTCGCGCTGTCCCCGCTGACCCTGCGCACCGCGCTCACCTCGACCGCCCAGCGCATCCCGGGCGTCGCGGCCCACGAGCAGGGCGCCGGCCTCATCGACATCGAGGAGGCCTGGGAGTCCATCCAGGACGGTGCCACCGCCCACGACTACAAGGTCGAGGCCCCGGTCGACACCGCGATCTTCCCGGCCCCGCACACCGGCACCGGCGTGTACGACCGCGAGGGCGGCCTCAAGGTCGGCCAGAAGAAGGTCTACGACGTCACGATCACGCGCACCAGCGGCCCGGACCGGGCGATCGAGCACGAGCTGGACCTCAAGTACAACGACGGCGCCTTCCGGATCCTCGGCGACGACGAGGTCGACCTGCCGCTGAACAAGCCGGTCACGGTCAAGCTGGAGGCCCGCCCGCGCACCGCCGGCGTGCACAGCGTGATCCTGGAGGCCGACGACGAGCGCACCGAGGGCGTCGACAAGCAGATCCTCGCCACCTCGATCGTCTCCGCCGACCTGGTCGCGCCCGGCTTCGGCTTCACCGCCTCCGGCACCGTGCAGCGCAACAGCCACAAGTCGTACTTCGTGACCGTGCCGAAGGGCGCCAAGACCCTCGAGGTCGCCATCAGCGGGCTGAAGGAGAAGAGCCAGACCCGGTTCATCACCCAGCACCCGTACGGCGTGGCCCTGGAGGACAACGCGACCAACCAGTGCTACCCGCACTACAACCCGGCGAACACCTGCCGCCCGGACGTGCGCTCCTACGCCAACCCGGTCCCGGGCGTGTGGGAGATCATCGTCGAGTCCCGCCGCACCTCGCCCGACCTGGACAACCCGTTCACCCTGAACGCGTCCGTCCTGGGCGCCGACTTCGACCCGGCCGTCCAGAAGGTCGCCGAGGCGAAGATCGGCACCCCGGCCGCCGTGCGGTGGAAGGTGAGCAACGGCTTCGCCGCGATCGACGGACGCCTCAAGGGCGGCCCGCTCGGCTCGCAGAAGTCCGAGCGCCCCACCATCCAGCACCACGAGCAGCAGACCCGCACCGTCACCATCGGTGAGGGCGTGGAGCGCCTCGACATCGCCATCGGCAACACCTCCGACCTGGCCGCCGACCTCGACCTCACGGTCCTGCTCGACGGCAAGCAGGTCGGCCAGTCCGCCGACGGCGACTCCGAGGAGGCCGTGACCCTGCTCAAGCCCGCCCCCGGCACGTACACCGTCGTCATCGACGGCTACTCCGTGCAGGCGGCCGGCGGCACCGCCTACGACTACAAGGACGTGTACTACTCGTCCGCACTCGGCAGCGTGAAGGTCGACGAGTCGAAGCCGGTCCAGCTCGCCAACGGCGGCACGGCGGACGTCTCCGCCGAGGTCGTCGTGAACGCCGCCGCGCCCGAGGGCCGGCAGTTCTTCGGCGAGGTGCAGCTGCTCAACGCGCGCGGCACCGCCGCGGGCACCGGCAGCGTGGTGATCGAGACGGTCACCCCGTAACCCCGGAGCACCACCCGGAAGCACCAGCGAGGGGGGCGGACGCCGGAACCGGCGCCCGCCCCTTTCCCGTCTTCGCGGTCCCCGGGCGCGTGACCGTCCCGTGATCTGTCCGGCCCTCGGACAATGGATTGGACAAGGTGCCCGGGGACATACGCATCATGGAACCGCAGCACCTGCACACACGTACGGAGGAGTCCCCGTGAAGGTCGGAATCGTCGGAGCCACCGGTCAGGTCGGCACAGTCATGCGCAGGATTCTGGCCGAGCGGAACTTCCCGGTGGACGAGCTGCGGCTCTTCGCCTCCGCCCGCTCCGCCGGCACGGTCCTGGACGGCGTCACGGTCGAGGACGCGGCCACCGCCGACTACACCGGCCTGGACATCGTCCTCTTCTCGGCCGGCGGCGCCACCTCCAAGGCCCTCGCCGAGAAGGTCGCCTCCCAGGGCGCCGTGGTGATCGACAACTCCTCCGCCTGGCGCCGCGACCCCGAGGTGCCCCTGGTGGTCTCCGAGGTCAACCCGCACGCGATCAAGGACCGCCCCAAGGGCATCATCGCCAACCCGAACTGCACCACCATGGCCGCCATGCCGGTGCTCAAGCCGCTCCACCAGGAGGCCGGCCTCACCGCCCTCGTCGCCACCACCTACCAGGCCGTCTCCGGCTCCGGCCTGGCCGGCGTCGCCGAGCTGGACGGCCAGGTCAAGGCCGTCGCCGAGCGCGCCACCGAGCTCACCCACGACGGCGAGGCCGTCGACTACCCGGAGCCCGGCGTCTACAAGCGCCCGATCGCCTTCAACGTGCTGCCGCTGGCCGGCGCGATCGTCGACGACGGCTCCTTCGAGACCGACGAGGAGCAGAAGCTCCGCAACGAGTCCCGCAAGATCCTGGAGATCCCCGAGCTGAAGGTCTCCGGCACCTGCGTGCGCGTCCCGGTCTTCTCCGGCCACTCGCTCCAGGTCAACGCCCGCTTCGAGCGTCCGATCAGCGTCGAGCGCGCCTACGAGCTGCTGAAGGACGCCGAGGGCGTCGAGCTCTCCGAGATCCCGACCCCGCTCCAGGCCGCCGGCAAGGACGCCTCCTACGTGGGCCGCATCCGGGTCGACGAGACCGTCGAGCACGGCCTCGCGCTCTTCCTCTCCAACGACAACCTGCGCAAGGGCGCCGCGCTCAACGCGGTGCAGATCGCGGAGCTCGTCGCGAAGGAACTGCAGGGCTGATCCGCCCCGTACGGAGGAACGGCGGTCACCGGTGACGGTGGCCGCCGTTCCTTCTTGTTCGCCCTGGGAAATGTGCCGTGCGCCGCCCGCACGCCCCGTGGAAGGATGGCCCAAACGTCACGAAACCGAGGAGTTGACCGGGTGCCTGGTACGAACCTGACCCGTGAAGAGGCCCAGCAGCGGGCGAAGCTGCTGTCCGTGGACGCGTACGAGGTCGACCTCGACCTCACCGGTGCGCAGGAGGGCGGCACCTACCGGTCCGTCACCACCGTCCGCTTCGATTCCGCCGCGGAGAACGCGGACACCTTCATCGACCTCGTCGCACCGACCGTGCACGAGGTCGTGCTCAACGGGACCGCCCTCGACCCGGCCGAGGTCTTCCGGGACTCCCGCATCGCGCTGCCCGGGCTCCGGCAGGGCCGCAACGAGCTGAAGGTCGTCGCCGACTGCGCGTACACCAACACGGGCGAGGGTCTGCACCGCTTCGTCGACCCGGTCGACGGGCAGGCGTACCTCTACACCCAGTTCGAGGTGCCGGACGCCCGCCGCGTCTTCGCCTCCTTCGAGCAGCCCGACCTGAAGGCCACCTTCCAGTTCACCGTGAAGGCGCCCGAGGGCTGGAGCGTGATCTCCAACTCCCCCACCCCGGAGCCGAAGGACGGCGTGTGGGCCTTCGAGCCCACCCCGCGCATCTCCACGTACATCACCGCGCTGATCGTCGGCCCGTACCACTCGGTGCACTCCTCCTACGAGGGCCCCGACGGCCAGGTCGTGCCGCTCGGCATCTACTGCCGTCCGTCGCTCGCCGAGTTCCTCGACGCGGAGCACATCTTCGACGTGACCCGGCAGGGCTTCACCTGGTTCCAGGAGAAGTTCGACTACGCCTACCCGTTCGCCAAGTACGACCAGCTCTTCGTGCCGGAGTTCAACGCCGGCGCTATGGAGAACGCGGGCGCGGTCACCATCCGCGACCAGTACGTCTTCCGCTCCAAGGTGACGGACGCGGCCTACGAGCGGCGCGCCGAGACCATCCTCCACGAGCTGGCCCACATGTGGTTCGGCGACCTGGTCACCATGGAGTGGTGGAACGACCTGTGGCTGAACGAGTCGTTCGCCACCTACACCTCGGTCGCCTGCCAGGCCTCCGTCGAGGGCACCCGCTGGCCCAACGCCTGGACCACCTTCGCCAACGCGGAGAAGACCTGGGCCTACCGCCAGGACCAGCTGCCGTCCACCCACCCGATCATGGCGGACATCAACGACCTGGAGGACGTGCTCGTCAACTTCGACGGCATCACCTACGCCAAGGGCGCCTCCGTCCTGAAGCAGCTGGTGGCGTACGTCGGCCAGGACGAGTTCTTCACCGGCGTGCAGGCCTACTTCAAGCGCCACGCCTTCGGCAACACCCGCCTCACCGACCTGCTCGGCGCCCTGGAGGAGACCTCGGGCCGCGACCTGAAGGCCTGGTCGAAGGCGTGGCTGGAGACCGCGGGCATCAACATCCTGCGCCCCGAGATCGAGACCGACGAGAACGGCGCGATCACCTCCTTCGCCGTCCGCCAGGAGGCCCCGGCGCTGCCCGCCGGCGCCAAGGGCGAGGCCGTGCTGCGCCCGCACCGGATCGCGATCGGCCTCTACGACCTCGACGCGGCCGGCAAGCTGGTGCGCACCGAGCGCCTGGAGCTGGACATCGACGCGGCCGAGCTGACCGCGGTGCCGCAGCTCGCCGGCAAGCAGCGCCCGGCCGTCGTCCTGCTGAACGACGACGACCTGTCGTACGCCAAGGTCCGCCTCGACGAGGTGTCCCTGAAGAACGTCACCGCGCACCTCGGCGACTTCACCGAGTCGCTGCCGCGGGCGCTGTGCTGGGCCTCCGCCTGGGACATGACCCGGGACGGCGAGCTCGCCACCCGCGACTACCTGGACCTGGTGCTCTCCGGCATCACCAAGGAGACCGACATCGGCGTCGTGCAGTCGCTGCAGGGCCAGGTGAAGGTGGCCCTCGACCTGTACGCGGCGCCGGAGTGGCGCGCCGAGGGCCTGGCCCGCTGGGGCGCGGCCGCCCAGGAGCAGCTGCGCGCGGCGGCCCCGGGCAGCGACCACCAGCTGGCCTGGGCGCGGGCCTTCGCGGCGACCGCCCGCGAGGACGCCGAGCTCGACCTGCTCGCGGCGCTGCTCGACGGCACCGAGACCATCGAGGGCCTGGCGGTGGACGCCGAGCTGCGCTGGGCGTTCGTGCAGCGGCTCGCGGCGACCGGCCGCTTCGACGAGGCCGAGATCGCGGCCGAGCTGGAGCGGGACCGGACGGCGGCGGGCGAGCGGCACGCCGCCACGGCCCGCGCGGCCCGGCCGACCGAGGCCGCCAAGGCCGAGGCCTGGGCCTCGGTCGTGGAGGCGGACACGCTGGCGAACGCGGTCCAGGAGGCGGTGATCGGCGGCTTCGTGCAGGCCGACCAGCGCGAGCTGCTCGCCCCGTACACGGAGAAGTACTTCGCCTCGATCAAGGGCGTCTCCGAGACCCGCAGCCACGAGATGATCCAGCAGATCGTGGTCGGCCTCTACCCGACCCTCCAGATCTCGCAGGCCACCCTGGACGCCACGGACGCGTGGATCGAGGCCAACGACCCGGCCCCGGCCCTGCGCCGCCTGGTGACCGAGTGCCGTGCGGGCGTCGAGCGCGCCCTGAAGGCGCAGGCCGCGGACGCGGCCGCGGCCTGACCCGCCGCATGAGTGAGGGGCCCCGGACCGATGTCGGTCGGTCGGGGCCCCTCGTCCTGTCCGCGGCCGTTGCCGCGCGTCCCTCGGTGGTCAGTTCGTCAGGCGGGCGTACCGCGCGCGCAGGGCGGCCGCGCCCTCGTCCGTGAGGGTGCCGTGGAGGCGCATGCGGGCGATGCCGCCGTCCGGGAAGGCGTCCAGGCGGACGTGGGTGACCACGGCCCGGGCGGCGAGCGGGAAACGGTGGAGGGTGTCGGGCTGGAGGCGGGTGCGGGGGATGATCTCGAACCACTCGCCGGTGTCGCCGTTGCGGCCCTGGAGGGAGATCCAGCCGGCCGAGTTGCCCTTGAGGTAGGCGGTGTCGATCTCGACGGCGCGGACGGCGCCCTGGGCGGCGAGCCGGAAGCGCACCCAGTCGTTGGTGCCGCGGACCCGGCGGCGGCGGTTCTCCCAGCCGTCGTCCATCTTGCGCGAGGTGCCGGGCAGGATGATCTGGGTGGGCGAGGAGTAGAACCTGTCGGAGGCGTCCTCGTAGGCGCCGCCGTTGAGCACCGAGATCAGGTCGAGGGTGCCGAGCAGGTCCAGCCACTCGGGGTCCGGGACGACCTCGCCGTGCACCCGCAGCCGGGCGATGCCGCCGTCGGGGTGCTGGCACAGGCGCAGGTGGGTGTAGCGGCGCTCGGCGGTGATCTCGAAGCCGTTGGCGGCGTGGCCGCGGACCGGGGTGGGCGGCACGAGCTCCTCCCACTTCGCTTCCAGGAGCTCCTCGGGGCTGGGCGTGCCCTCGACGGCGGTGGCCTGGACGCTGACCTTCTGCGGGTAGTTGCCGCGGAAGTGGGCGGTGTCGACGACGATGCCGCGGATGACGCCGGGGGCGCCGAGGCGGACGATCGCCCAGTCGTGGTCCTCGGGCGCCGGGAACGGGTGGCCGGCGTCGGCGCCGCGGCGGCGCCGGGTCTCCCAGCCGTCCATGATCTTGCCCTTGTGGCCGAAGTGCTCGGGGTCGAACACGGCGCGCTCGCGGACCAGCAGGTTCTCCCGCTCGGCGAAGAACTCGTCGTTGGCGGCGACGACGCCGGCGCCGAGGCGCCGGTCGGCCAGGTCGACGAGCTCGGTGAAGGGGAAGTCGCCGGTGCGGTAGTCGGCGTACGGGTCGCCGCCCGCGTAGGGGGCGGCGTCGTTGGCGTGCGGGTCCTGGCTCGGGTCGTTCGCGTCGAGGCTCATGTGCCCGACTCTGCCGCCGACCGGGGCACCGGGTCCATCGAATGTTTTCGACGGGTCTTTTCAGCCGGGCTGAACGGTCTCGCGGTGCGCCGTCTCGCGCTGGACCGCGGCCTGCCGCAGCGCGGCGAGGACCCGGGCCACCGCCGGGCGCTCTTCGGAGCCGCGCCGCACGGCCGCGACGACGTGGCGGCGCGGCTGGTCGGCGGAGAGCACCCGCATGACGACCCCGGAGCCGGTGCGGCGCTCGGCCGCGGCCATCCGGGGCACCAGGGCGACGCCCATCCCGGCCTCGACCAGGGCGAGGATCGCGGTCCAGCCGGCGGCGCTGTGCGCCTGCTCGGGCACGAAGCCGGCGGCCTCGCAGGCCGCGGTGGTGATCTCGGACCAGGGCCCGGAGCCGCCGAAGATCCAGGGCTCGGCGGACAGGTCGGCGAGCCGCAGTCCGGCCGCGTCGGCGAGCGGATGCCCGGCGGGCAGGGCCACGTCGAGCGGGTCGGCGAGCAGCGGGACCCGGCTGAACTTCGGGTCGCGGGCGGTCGGCGCGTGGGCGGCGAGGGAGAGCGCCAGGTCGACCTGGCCGGCGGTGAGCAGTTCGTACGCCTCCGCCGCCTCGGCCTCGCGGACCCGGACGTCGAGCCCGGGGTGGGCGGGGCGCAGCGCCTGGACGGCGGGGACGACGAGGGCGGGGACGGCGGTGGAGAAGGCGGCGACCCGGATCCGGCCGGCCTCGCCGCTGAGATAGGCGTCGAGGTCGGCCTCGGCCCGCTCCAGCTGGGCGAAGACGGCCTCGGCGTGCCGCAGCACCAGGTGGGCGGCGTCGGTGAGCCGGACCCGCCGGCCCTGCGCCTCCAGGAGCCGGACGCCGAGCTGGCGGGAGAGGTTGGTGAGCTGCTGGGAGACGGCGGAGGGGGTCATCAGGAGGGTCTCCGCGGCGGCGGTGACGGTGCCGCGGTCGCGCAGGGTGCGGAGGATCTGGAGCTTCTTGATGTCCCACTCGGTCATGGGCCGCAACCTACCGGGCCGAACTCATCGCCACCCCGCCGAGGATCAGCACCATGCACCCGGCGCCGACCGCGCCGAGCCGCTCGCCGAGCAGCAGGGCGGCGAGCAGGGCGACGCAGACCGGCTGGAGGTAGTAGACGACGCCGGCGCGGGCGGCGCCGATGAGGGAGACGGCGCGGTTCCAGCAGAAGAAGGCGACGGCGGAGGAGCACACGCCGACGTAGAGCAGCGGGCCGACGGTGCCGGCGGTGACCGGGAAGCCGCCCTGGACGGCGAGGGACACCGCGTAGGCGGGGGCGAGCATCAGCGCGCCGAGCACGAAGGTGGTGAGCAGGAAGGCGAGTCCGTCGAGCTCCGCGGGCCTGCGCTTGAGCAGGGCGCTGTACGTGGCGAAGGACAGCGCCGCGGCGAACATCCACAGGTCGCCGGCGCCGGGGTCGAGGGTCGGCGAGCCCTTGCCGACCAGCAGCAGCACGCCGAGGACGGCGATCAGGGTGCCGAGGACGCGGCGGGCGCCGAGCCGTTCGCCGCCGAGCCGGGCGTAGCCCGCCATGATCACCGGCGAGGCGGCCATGATCATGCCCATGTTGCCGGCGGAGGTGGTGAGCCCGGCCTGGTGGACCAGGGTGTTGTAGAGGGCGACGCCGAAGAGGGAGGCGAGGGCCACGTGGCCGAGGTGACGCCGGATCAGGGCGCGCTGCCGCCACAGGGGTCGGGCGGCGAAGGGGGCGACGGCGAGCAGCGCGATGATCCAGCGCCAGAAGACGGCCTGGACGGGCGGGACGGAGTCGGCCAGGTCGCGGGTGGCGACGAAGCTGCCGGACCAGACGACGGTGGCGAGCAGGGCCAGGAGCACGCCGAGGCCGGCGCCCCGGCTGGTGCTCACGGGGGCCGGCCTCTCGGCGGTGGCGGTCTCGGCGGTGGTGGTCCCGGCGGCGGGGCTGTCGGCGGTGGCGGGGCTCTCGGGGCTGGCGTTCTCGGCGGCGACGGGGCTCATGGGCGCTACCGTCGCACCGCCGCACTCTCCAGGTCCATCGAAACTTCCTGACCCTTCTTTTCAGCGGAGCTGAACGATTCGGCCTTGGTCGCGCGGGTCCGCGGCTGGAGCTGGCCGGCGAGGGTGGCGCCGAAGGCGATGACCATGCCGAGCAGCTGGACCGGGCCGAGCGCCTGGCCGAGGGCGGCCCAGCCGATGACGGCGGCGGTGATCGGCGAGAGCGGGCCGAGCAGGGTGACCGAGGAGGCGCTGAGCCGCTCGATGCCGCGGAACCAGAGGAAGTAGGAGATCGCGGTGTTCCCGAAGGCGAGGTAGGCGTAGCCGGCCAGGTTGACGCCGGAGAGGGCCGGCGGGGCGCCCTCGATCAGCAGGGCGACGGGGAGCAGGACCAGTCCGCCGGAGGTCAGCTGCCAGCCGGTCAGGGCGAGGGCGCCGACGCCCTCGGGGCGGCCCCAGCGCTTGGTGAGGACGGTGCCGGCGGACATCGACAGCGAGGAGAGCAGTCCGGCGACCACGCCGACGGTGTCGAAGGCGGCTCCCGCCTTCAGGACCACCAGACTCACGCCGAAGGCGGCGGCGATGGCGGTGAGCAGCCCGCGGACGGTGGGCCGGTCGCCGAGCAGCAGGGCGGCGAGTCCGACGACGAAGAGCGGCCCGGCCGAGGCGACGACGGCGGCGACGCCGCCGGGCAGGCGGTAGGCGGCGAGGAAGAGGAGCGGGAAGAAGGCCCCGATGTTGAGGGCGCCGAGGACGGCCGACTTCCACCACCACGCGCCCCGCGGGAGCTTGCGGGTGAGGGAGAGGAGCAGCAGTCCGGCGGGCAGGGCCCGCATGAGCCCCGTGAACAGCGGCCGGTCGGGCGGCAGGAACTCGGTGGTGACGAAGTAGGTCGACCCCCAGGAGATCGGGGCCAGGGCGGTCAGGGCGACGGTGGCGGCCTTGCGGGACATGACGGTTCCCCCCTCTGCGAGTGGCTCAGCGGTAATTAACTTAGCACTAAGCTACTTACGCGCAAGAGACTTAGTGAAAAGTGACTTGGAAGTGAGTTACTTGCCAGCCGCTCAGGAGCGAGGGAGACTGCCGCCATGGAGAATCACGACGCCGTCGACGCCATCACCGACCAGTGGGCGGCCGTCCGTCCGGACCTGGAGACGCTGCCGATGGCCGTCTTCGGCCGGATCTACCGGCTCGCGCTCGCCATGCGGGGAAAGGTGGACAAGGCGTACAAGCCGTACGGGGGCATGGCGCTCGGCGAGTTCGACGTGCTCGCCACGCTGCGCCGCTCCGGCGAGCCGTACACGCTCTCGCCGCGCGAGCTGACCGCCACGCTCATGATCACCACGGGCGGGATGACTGGCCGCCTGGACAAGCTGGAGCGGGCCGGGCTGATCACCCGCAGCCCCGATCCGAACGACCGGCGCGGACTGCGGGTCACCCTCACCGAGGAGGGCCGGGAGCTGGTCGACCAGGCCGTCGGCGCGGGCCTCGCCCAGCAGCGGGCCGCCCTGGAGGCCGCGCTCACCCCCGAGGAGGCGGAGCAACTGGCCCGGCTGCTGCGGAAGCTGCTCGCCACGACCGCCTGAGCCGCGCCGAGCGCGCACAGAGGGGGCGCCAGGGGCAATGGGGCGCGCACGAGGACTTCAGGGGCGTCCGGGGACGCGCGAGGGCGCCGTACGGTACCCGCGTACCATACGGCGCCCTCGTGACGCTCTGGGGTCGAGGCGCGAGCCCGCCGGGCTCAGGCCTTCTTCCGGGACTTGTCGAGGACCATCACCAGGCCGGCGATGACCAGGAACAGCACGATCGGCGCGGCCACGTACAGACCGAGGGTCTCGATGACCTCCAGCTTGGGAGCCGGGTCGTCACCGTCGTCGCGGGTCAGCGCGAGCGCGGGGGACGACATGAGCAGCATCATCAGCGTCGTACCGGCCGCGACGGCGCCGGCGCGCAGGGCGTTCTTCTTGTCCACGGTGCAAAAGTAGCGAACACCTAAACGGGCCGCGCGCCCGGGGGTGCCGTACGGGCGCGCACGCCCCCTCGGCGCGCCGGTCCGCCCGTCCCGACGGCTTCCGAGACCACCCTCAGGAGCTCGTGCGCGCGGGGCGAGGCGGCCAGCTCCTCCAGGGACATCGGCTGCCCGTCCGGGCCCGCCACCGGCAGCCGCCAGTTGGGGTACTGGTCCCAGGTGCCCGGCAGGTTCTGCGGCCGCCGGTCCCCCACCGCGTCCGGCAGCCACACACCAACCAGCCGCGCCGGGGTGGCCGCGAGGAAGCGGTGGAAGGCCCGCACCTCGGCCGCCTCGTCGCCCGGCCCCTCCGGCAGCAGGCCGAGCCGCTGGAGCAGGCCCAGCCACTCCGTGGTCTCCGCCGCGTCCCGGGCCCGCTCGCGCGCCAGGTCCGCCTCTCCCCCGTCCCCGGCGAGCAGCCCGAGCCGGTGGCGGAGCGTCACGTGCGCGCCGGACAGGCGCGCGGCGGTGGACGGCAGGTCGTGGGTGGTGGCGGTGGCCACGCAGTCCGCCCGCCACTCCTCCGGCCCGAGCGGGCGCCCGCCGCCCGCCCAGTCCCGCTCGAACCACAGCACCGAGGTGCCGAGCACCCCGCGCCGGGCCAGCGCCTCGCGCACCCCCGGCTCCACCGTGCCCAGGTCCTCGCCGATCACCGAGGCGCCCGCCCGGTGGGCCTCCAGGACCAGCACCGCGAGCATCGCCTCGGCGTCGTAGCGCACATAGGTGCCCTCGGTCGGCTCGCGGCCCTCCGGCACCCACCAGAGCCGGAACAGGCCCATGACGTGGTCGATCCGCAGCGCGCCCGCGTGCCGCAGCAGTTCGCGCAGCAGGCCGCGGTACGGGGCGTAGCCCGCGGCGGCGAGCGCGTCCGGGCGCCAGGGCGGCAGGCCCCAGTCCTGGCCGCGGGAGTTGAAGGCGTCGGGCGGCGCGCCGACCGACATCCCGGCCGCGAACACGTCCTGCTGCGCCCAGGCGTCGGAGCCGTCCGGGTGCACGCCGACGGCCAGGTCGTGGACGATCCCGACCGGCATCCCGGCGCGCCGCGCGGTGGCGGCCGCGTCGGCGAGCTGCCGGTCCGTCAGCCAGGCGAGCCGGCAGTGGAAGTCGACCCGGGCGGCGAGCGCGGCGTCCGCCCGGACCGCCGCCGCGGCCCCGTCCGGGTCGCGCAGTTCCTCGGGCCAGTGGCGCCAGTGGTGGCCGTGCCGCTCGGCGAGCGCCTGGTAGGTCGCGTGGTCCTCCAGGGCGCGGCCCCGCTCGGCCAGGAAGTCGCGGTAGTCGGCGCGCCGGCCGGGCGCGAGCTCCACGGCGTGCACCAGCTCCAGGGCGCGCCGCTTGACCTCCCACACCGCGTCCCGGTCGATCAGGGCGCCCTTGCCGAGCACGCTCTCGCGCAGTTCGGCGGCGTCGGCGAGGATCCGGTCGAGCTCCTCGCGGTGGGCCGGGTCCACGTGCGCGTACTCCGGGACGGCCTCGATCCGCAGGTGCACCGGGTCGGGGAAGCGGCGGGAGGACGGGCGGTAAGGGGAGGGGTCGGTGGGCGCCCCGGGCACCGCCGCGTGCAGCGGGTTGACCTGCACGAAGCCGGCGCGGTGGGTGCGGCCCGCCCAGTCGGCGAGCTCCGCGAGGTCGCCGAGGTCGCCCATGCCCCAGGAGCGGGAGGACAGCAGGGAGTAGAGCTGCACCAGCAGCCCGAAGGCGCGGCCGTCCTCCCCCGGGACGGGCGCGGGCACGCGCGCGGGGGCCACGATCAGGGTGCTCGCCGAGCGGCGCCCGTCCGGGGCCTCGGCGAGCACCCGGTGCACTCCGGTGGGCAGGGCGCGCCAGTCGGCGCCGGTGACGGTCCGGCCGGTCTCGGTGGTGACGGTGAGCCGGGTGCCGGGCGGCAGCCCGCGGGGCGGCCGGAACCCGCGCCGGGCGCCTTCCGCGCGGGCCGCGTGGTCCGCCCCGGGGGCCGTCTGGTCCGCCCCCGGGGCCCCGGCGCCGGCCCCGTCGTCCTCCTCCCAGAGGACCAGGGTGGGCGGCAGCAGCCGTTCCCCGGCGGTCCGTTCCGCCGCCGCCAGGGCCGCGGCGAGCGCCTCGGGGCCCGAGGCGTCCACCCCCAGGGCGCGGAGCACCGCCACCACGGTGGCCTCGGACACGGGGACCGTGACGCCCTCGGACGGGGCGTACTCGGTGGCGACGCCGTGCAGGGCGGCGAGACGGGCCAGGGTCACGTCACACTCCGGGGGACTCCGAACCGCCCGCGGCGGCGCGGGCGGTGGGTTCGCTGGTCAGGGGGGCGGCCTCGATGAGGGGCGGTTCGCTGGTGAGCGGCGCGGCGCCGGCGAGCGGCGGTTCGCTGGTCAGCGGGGGCTCGCCGGCCGGCGGTTCGGCGGTGAACGGCGCACCCTGCCTCGGAATGCGTATCCGTTTGCAGGCGTGGTCGGTCGCGGTCACGGGATCTCCCGGTGGTTCGTCTCGACAGGTAAGACAGCAGAGGGAGCCCTACCCACCGATTCCCGTTTTACCGGCGGGATGTGGCGAAAGCGTGCCACCTCGCCGAAACCCGGCCGGGCAAAGCCGACAGATCGCCCTGTCGCATTGACACTCCGTCGGCCCGGGTGGTGGGCTCGTCATCCAATCGTGACCATCGGTCGGGGTCGTCGGTCCCGGCCGACGTACCGGATCTTCGGGCGGAGAGGAGCCCCGGGTGTCCCTGGGACGCAGGAAGCGCACGGCCACCGCCGTCGCCGCGGCGGTCATCGGCGGACTCCTCGGCGGCGCCCTGCCCGGCGTCGCCCACGCCGCCCCCGGCGCCCCCTCCCCCGTGACCGCCCCGGACCGTCCGTCCCCGTCCGCCGTGCCCCCGGTCTGGCCCCGGCCCCAGTCGATCGCCCCGGCCGGGCCGGCCGTGCCGCTCGGCGCCGAGGTGACGCTGCTGGTCGCGCCCGAGGCCGATCCGTACGCCGCCGAGGCGCTGCGCGGGGTGCTGCGGGCCGCCGGGGTGCGCACCGTGCACGAGGCGCTGCCCGGCCGCGGGCCGCTGATCCGGTTCGGCGACGGAGTGGAGACGGACGCGGCGCTGCGCGCCCTGAAGGTGCCCGAGCGGGGCGACCTGCCGGACGGCGGCTACCGGCTCGCCACCGGCCGGCTCCAGGGCCGCGACGTCCTCGTCCTGGACGGCGCCGGCGAGGACGGCCTGTTCCACGCCGTGCAGACCCTCCGTCAGCTCCTCGGCGGCCGGGGCACCGTGCCCGGCGTCGTGGTCCGCGACTGGCCGGCCACCGCCGTGCGCGGTCTCACCGAGGGCTTCTACGGGGAGCCGTGGACGCCCGCCGAACGCCTCGCCCAGATCGACTTCATGGGCCGCACCAAGCAGAACCGCTATCTGTACGCGCCCGGGGACGACCCCTACCGCCGGGCGCTGTGGCGCGAGCCCTACCCGGCGGCCGAGCGCGCCGCCTTCCGCGAGCTGGCCGCCCGCGCCGCCGCGAACCACGTGACCCTCGCCTGGGCCGTCGCGCCCGCCCAGGCCATGTGCCTGTCCTCGGACGCCGACGTCGCCGCGCTCACGCGGAAGCTGGACGGCATGTGGGCGCTCGGGGTGCGCGCCTTCCAGCTGCAGTTCCAGGACGTCAGCTACAGCGAGTGGAGCTGCGACGCGGACGCCGACGCCTTCGGCAGCGGTCCGGAGGCCGCCGCCCGCGCCCACGCGCGCGTGGCGAACGCCGTCGCCGCGCACCTGGCCCGGCGCCACCCGGGCGCGGCCCCGCTGTCCCTGATGCCGACCGAGTACTACCAGGACGGCGCCACCGCCTACCGGACCGCGCTCGCCGGCGCCCTGGACCGGCACGTCGAGGTGGCCTGGACCGGCGTCGGGGCCGTGCCGCGCACCATCACCGGCCGGGAGCTCGCCGGCGCCCGGGACGCGCTGCGCCACCCGCTGGTCACCATGGACAACTACCCGGTCAACGACTATGCGCAGGACCGGCTCTTCCTCGGCCCGGCGACCGGCCGCGAGCCCGCCGTCGCCGCCGGTTCGGCCGGTTTCCTGGCCAACGCGATGGAGCAGGCCGCCGCCTCCCGGGTGCCGCTGTTCACCGCCGCCGACTTCGCCTGGAACCCCAAGGGCTACCGCCCGCGGGAGTCCTGGCGGGCCGCCGTCGACGAGCTGGCCGGCCCCGACCCGGCCGCCCGCGAGGCGCTCGGCGCGCTCGCCGGGAACGGCGCCTCCTCGATCCTCGCCCCGGACGCCGAGTCCGCCTACCTCAAGCCGCTCGCCGCCGCCTTCTGGGCCGCCCGGGCACAGCACGACCCGGCGGTACGGGAGAAGGCGGGGCGCGAGCTGCGCGCCGCGTTCACCGTGATGCGCGAGGCGCCCGCGCGCCTGCGGGGCACCGCCGACGGCGCCCTGGGCACCGAGGCCGCGCCGTGGCTGGAGCGGCTCTCCCGCTACGGTGCCGCCGGCGAGAGCGCCGTCGACATGCTGCTCGCCCAGGCGCGCGGCGACGGCGCCGGGGCCTGGCGGGCCCAGCTGGACCTGGAGGAGCGGCGGGCCGGACTGCGCGCCGGGGCCGGGACGGGCCGGGTGACGGTCGGCAAGGGCGTCCTGGACGCCTTCCTCGACCGGGCCGCCGCCGAGTCCGCGGCCTGGACCGGCGCCGACCGGGCGCCGCGCGGCGAGCGGGCCGCGGGGACCGCGCCGGGCGGCGACCCGGACCGGGAGCGCGGTGCGGGCCCCGGGGGCGCGGCACCGGACACGTACACCGTCCGGCTCGACCGTTCGCGGCCGGTGGAGACGCTGACCGTGATGACCGACCCGGTGGCCGCGGGCGGCGCGGGGGCGGGCTTCCTGGAGGCGTACGTGCCGGGCGAGGGCTGGCGGCGGATCGGGCCGCTGGCCGCGTCCGGCTGGACCCAGGCCGATCTGAAGGGACTGCGGGCCGAGGCGCTGCGGGTCGTGTGGACCGGCCCGGGCGCGGCGCCGCGGGTGCACTCGCTGGTGCCGTGGTTCGCCGACGGGCCGCGGGCCGGCCTCGCCCTGTCCCGTACCGAGACCGACGCCGAGATCGGCGGCCCCGCCCAGCGGGTGGACGTCACCCTGGAGGGGCGGCGGGCGGCCGAGGTGCGCGGGCCGCTGACCGCCGCGGCACCCCGGGGCATCACCGTGCGGCTGCCGGCGCAGGCCGTGGTGCCGCGCGGCACCACCGCGACCGTGCCGCTGGAGGTGTCGGTGGCGCCGGACGTGCCCTCCGGGTCGTACGAGGTGCCCGTCTCCTTCGACGGCCAGCGACAGGTCCTCACCGTGCGGGCCTTCCCGCGCACCGGGGGCCCCGACCTGGCCCGTACGGGCACGGCCTCGTCCTCCGGCGACGAGACGCCGGACTTCCCGGCCGCGCTGGCCAACGACGGCGATCCGGAGACCCGCTGGTCCTCGCCGGTGGAGGACGGGGCCTGGTGGCAGGTCGAGCTGGCCGAGCCGGCCCGGATAGGCCAGGTGGTGCTGCACTGGCAGGACGCGCACGCCTCCCGCTACCGCGTGCAGGTCTCCTCCGACGGGCGGGTCTGGCGCACCGCGGCGACCGTGCGGGACGGCCGGGGCGGCCGGGAGTCGGTGCGGATGGACGCGGCCGGCACCCGCTTCCTGCGGGTCCAGGGGGATTCGCGGGCGACGGAGTACGGCTACTCGCTGTGGGCGGTGGAGACGTACGCGGTGGCGGAGGCACCCGCGGGCGGCCCTGACGGTCCGGGCGGCGGTCCGGGCACGCCGCAGGGGGAGCCGGCGGACCCGCCGCCGCCCGGCTCCCCGTGAGCCCCGGGGCCTTGTGCGCTCCGGTACGCGAAAGGCCCGGCTCAACCCGTCGTCACGGCCTCCTGAGGTGAGGCGGTGGCGACGGAGTCGATCCGGGCCAGGACGTCGTCGGCGCCGTAGGGCTGGAGGTACGGCAGCCAACGCGGGTCGCGGTGGCCGGTGCCGATGATCCGCCAGGCCAGTCCGGTCGGCGGCGCCGGCTGGTGGTGCAGCCGCCAGCCCAGCTCGCGCAGGTGCCGGTCGGCCTTGACGTGGTTGCAGCGGCGGCAGGCCGCCACGACGTTGTCCCAGGCGTGCGTTCCCCCGCGGCTGCGCGGCACGACGTGGTCGACGCTGGTTGCGACGCCACCGCAGTACACGCAGCGTCCGCCGTCGCGGGCGAACAGGGCTCGTCGGGTCAAGGGAACGGGCCCCCGGTAGGGGACCCGCACGAACCGTTTGAGCCGCACCACACTGGGCGCGGCGACGACACGGCTCTCGCTGTGCAGGAAGGCGCCGGACTCCTCCAGGCAGGTCGCCTTGCCCTCCAGGACGAGGACGAGCGCGCGGCGGAGCGGTACGACGCCGAGCGGCTCGTACGACGCGTTGAGGACCAGGACATGCGGCACGGATGCCTCCTATGACGCCGGCGGCGCGTGGCTCGCGCCGGGACGAAACTGCTCTCAGTCTCTCCTCACAGCGGGCCGGTGCGCCACCACGTGTGCGTCACGGTGCGGGGGTGTTCTCGACCACATCCGGCGCCCGGCGGGAGTCTTCCCCCGCACGTGGACCGTCTTTCCGTGTGCACGCGTGCGTGCGGGGCGACGGGGGCATCATCCCGCCGCCGCTACTGTGGATGAACTGCGAACGCCTGCCTGGAGGTCCTCCCGTGCCGCCCCTGTCCTGGTCCGCCCCGCGTGCCGCCGACGATCCGACGAACGTTCCGGTGACGCTGGACGAGGCGGCGGAGAAGGCGACGGACGCCGCGGGCTGGGTGGAGCAGAACTGGTCCACCTGGCTGAACACCGGCCTGAAGATCGTCCTCATCCTGGTCGTCGCGCTCACCCTGCGCATGCTGGTCCGCAAGGCGCTGACCAAGCTGATAGACCGCATGAACCGCTCGGCCCAGGCGGTGGAGGGCACGGCCCTCGGCGGCCTCCTCGTCAACGCCGAGCGCCGCCGGCAGCGCTCGGAGGCGATCGGCTCGGTGCTGCGCTCGGTGGCCTCGTTCCTGATCCTGGGCACGGCCGGCCTGATGATCCTCGGCGCCTTCAAGATCGACCTGGCACCGCTGCTCGCCTCGGCGGGTGTGGCCGGTGTCGCGATCGGTTTCGGCGCGCGCAACCTGGTCACGGACTTCCTGTCCGGCGTCTTCATGATCCTGGAGGACCAGTACGGCGTCGGCGACTCCGTCGACGCGGGCGTCGCCTCCGGCGAGGTCGTCGAGGTGGGCCTGCGGGTCACCAAGCTGCGCGGTGTGGACGGGGAGATCTGGTACGTCCGCAACGGCGAGATCAAGCGCATCGGCAACCTCAGCCAGGGCTGGGCCACCGCCGCCGTCGACGTCACCGTCCGCCCCACCGAGGACCTGGACCGGGTCAGCGCGGTGATCACCGAGGCGGCCGAGGCCATGTCCAAGGAAGAGCCCTGGAACGAGCGCCTCTGGGGCCCGGTGGAGATCCTCGGCCTCACCGAGGTCCTGCTCGACTCCATGACCGTCCGCGTCTCGGCGAAGACGATGCCGGGCAAGAAGCTGGGCGTCGAGCGCGAGCTCCGCTGGCGCATCAAGCGCGCCCTGGACGAGGCGGGCATCCGCATCGTCGGCGGCATCCCCCCGCAGTCCGACGAGCCCAAGCAGGCCGACCCCACCGCCGCGATCTCCGCCCCCTCGGCCTTCGCCTCCCCCTCCTCCCCGCAGTCCGCGGCGGCCACCCCGCTGCCGAAGCCGGACCTGAACAAGTAGCCGCTGCGGCGACACGGGAAACGAGAAGGGGGCGCCCGGCCGGTGACGGCGGGGCGCCCCCTTCGTCGTACGGGTCAGCTCTCGGGGCGCTGGGCGCCGAAGTGCTGTACGCGGAGGATCAGGACGATGTCGTCGCGGTAGTCCTCCTGGTACCAGACCATCGCCGACCCCTCGGCGAATGTCCTGACCCCGGATGCCGCCTCGGTGATGTCGAACGGCTTTCCGATGCGCCGAACCCCCACGGCGTCGGCGACCGCTGCGCAAGCGCCTCGATCTCCAGGCGCTGTTCGGCGTCCAGGCCGCCGACGACGTGCTCGGCGTCCGGTTCGTACTCCCAGGTCCAGTCGCTCACGCGGCGGCGGCCTCGGCGAGGAGGGACGCCAGCTCGGCAGCGGCAGCGCGGCGCTCGGCGCGGTCCTCGGACTCACTGACAATGCGCTCGCACTCGCGGAAGCGGGCCAGCCGCCGCGGATAGCGGGCGACCCCGACCCACGCCCACCAGTGCTCGACGAACGCGCGCGGCGGCGTGAGGGTGTACTCGTCGCGCGCCTGGCGCATCGCCTCGTCCCACTGCTGATCGAATCTGCCGAGGGCCGCGGGGTCGAGGCGGCCGACGGCCACGCGCAGCGCGGCCGGAGTCTTCTCGGGCATGGGAAGGAGGGGGCCGACAGGCTCGGCGGCACGCTCGGTCATGGCTGACTCCGTGAAGGCTTCGGCGGCGGACGAGCGGCACCGGGTCCACGGCGCCGCCCGTGTCTGAACTCTAGACGCGTTCGTATCCGACCGAAGCCGTTCCGTACTGACGCCCCTTGGGTTCGGCCGGCGGCCGACCTCAGAACCACCCGCCCCCCGCCACCGCGATCCGCGTCGTGGCCCCAGAGCCGCCCGACCCCTTGACGCTCCGGCGACCACGGCCTTACCTTCCTCCCAACACAATAGGAAACTTTCCTAACAGAGCAGCGGAGCCCTCGGGCCCGCGTACGGACAGGTGGAGCGTCGTGGCCGGTACGAATGCGGGGACGCCCGGGACGCCGCGGGTGTTGCGGGCCATGAACGACCGGGCCGCGCTCGATCTGCTGCTCGCGCACGGGCCCCTGTCGCGGACCCGGATCGGGAAGCTGACCGGGCTGTCGAAGCCGACCGCGTCGCAGCTGCTCGGGCGGCTGGAGGCCGCCGGGCTCGTCGTGGTGACCGGGACGACCGAGGGGCGGCCCGGGCCGAACGCGCAGCTGTACGGGGTGAATCCGCGGGCCGCCCACGCCGCCGGGCTCGACGTCACGCCCGAGGGCATCCACGCGGCCGTCGCCGACGTCACCGGCGCCGTGGTCGGCGAGTTCCGGCTGGCGACTCCCGGGCGCGGGGCCGAGGACGTGGTGCGGCAGGTGGTCGACGCGCTCGACGGGGCCGTCAAGGCCGCCGGGCTCGCCCTCGGGGACGTACACCGGCTCGTCATCGGCACCCCCGGCGCCTTCGACCCGGCCACCGGGCGGCTGCGCTACGCCTCCCACCTGCCCGGCTGGCACTCCCCCACGCTCCTGGAGGAGCTGGCCCGCGCGCTGCCGATGCCCTTCGAGTACGAGAACGACGTCAACCTCGTCGCCCTCGCCGAGCAGCGGCTCGGCGCCGCCCGCGACCACGAGGACTTCGTCCTGCTGTGGAACGAGGGCGGCCTCGGCGCCGCCCTCGTCCTCGGCGGCCGGCTGCACCGGGGCTTCACCGGCGGCGCCGGCGAGGTCGGCTTCCTGCCCGTGCCCGGCACCCCGCTCGTCCGGCAGGTCGCCAAGGCCAACTCCGGCGGCTTCCAGGAACTCGCCGGCGTCCAGTCCGTGCCCCGGATCGCCAAGTCCCTCGGCATCCGCACCGCCGAGCAGCCCTACGTCGAGACCGCGGCCCGGCTGCTCGCCGAGGCCGCCGAGCGGCACACCGAGGACGAGCGGTACGCCGCGCTCCTCGACGCCTACGCCGAACGCCTCGCCACCGGACTCGCCGCCCTCGTCGCCGTGCTCGACCCCGAGCTGATCGTGCTCTCCGGCCTCGCCATCAGCCCCGGCGGCGAGCCGCTGCGCGCCCGCGTCCAGAACCAGCTCGCCGATCTGGCCGCCTCCCGGCCCCGGCTCGTCCTCGCCGCCGTCGACCGCGACCCGGTGCTCCGCGGCGCCCTCGAATCCGCCCTCGCCGCCACCCGTGACGAGGTCTTCGACACCTCCCGGTAGCACACCCGAAAAACAGACCGCCCCCTCCGTCCCCGCCCGTCCCAGGGAGATCCCGCCATGCCCGCACCGCGCCGACCCCGCGGACTCGCCGCCGCGCTCGCCGCCACCACCTCCGTCGCGCTCTTCGCCTCCGCCTGTACCGGCTCGGCGAACAACGGCGCCACCGACGACCCCAACGCCCGGACGACGATCACCTTCTGGCACGGCTGGTCCGCCCCCTCCGAGGTCGCGGCCATCAACGCCAACATCAAGCGCTTCGAGCAGGCCCACCCCAACATCAAGGTGAACGTCGTCGGCAACATCAACGACGACAAGCTCAACCAGGCGCTGCGCACCGGCGGTTCGAAGGGCCCCGACGTGGTGTCCTCCTTCACCACGTCCAACATCGGCAAGTTCTGCTCCTCCGGGGCCTTCGCCGACCTCCAGCCCTTCATAGCCAAGTCCAAGCTGGAACTGGACAAGATCATCCCCAAGACCCTGCTGGACTACACCCAGTTCGAGGGCAAGCGCTGCGCGATGCCGCTGCTCACCGACGCGTACGGCCTCTACTACAACAAGACCGCCTTCAAGGCCGCCGGCCTCGACCCCGAGAAGCCCCCGAAGACCTACTCCGAGCTCCTCGCCGCCGCCAAGCGCCTCACCAAGCCCAAGGGCGACGGCTACGAGCAGCTCGGCTTCATGCCGAACTACCGCGGCTACGAGACCACCACCGAGCACTACCTCGGCAGCTGGGGCCCCGCCTACTTCGACGCCAACGGCAAGTCCACGGTCGGCACCGACCCCGGCGTCGCCGAGATGATGACCATCCAGAAGAAGATGGTCGACGAACTCGGCGGCTACGCCAAGCTGGAGAAGTTCCGCACCACCTTCGGCGACGAGTGGGGCGCCAAGCACCCCTTCCACACCGGCCAGGTCGCCATGCAGCTCGACGGCGAGTGGCGGCTCGGCATGGCCACCGACGCCAAGGCCGCCTTCGACATCGGCGTCGCCCCCATGCCCGTCCCCGACGCGCAGGCCGCCGACTACGGCAAGGGCTACCTCTCCGGCACGGTCATGGGCATCGCCCCGCAGAGCAAGAAGCAGAACGCCGCCTGGGAACTGGTCAAGTTCATGACCACGGACACCGAGGCCGTCGTCGCCTTCGCCAACGGCATCCGCAACGTGCCCTCCACCTTCGAGGCGCTGAAGTCCCCGAACCTGAAGTTCGACCCGCGCTTCAAGACCTTCCTCGACATCGCGCAGCACCCGAAGTCCAACACGGCGGCCGGCGCCGTCAACGGCGCCACCTACCTCAACACCCTCCAGGACTTCGCCCTGCAGTACGAGAAGGGCGAGGTGACCGACCTGAAGGCCGGCCTCGCGAAGACCGCCGCGCAGATCGACACCGACATCGCCAAGGCGAAGTAGCACCATGGGCAGCACGATCACCCTCCGCTCGAAGCGCCGCCGCGCGGCGCTTCGCACGGCGGCCTTCCTGGCGCCGTGGCTCGTCGGCTTCGCCGTCTTCTTCGCCTACCCGCTGGTGTCGACCGTCTACTTCTCCTTCATGGACTACGACGGCTTCCAGCCGCCCACCTTCGCGGGCCTGGACAACTGGACGTACGTCTTCCGCGACTACCCGATGTTCTGGCCCGCCCTGCGCAACACCCTCTGGCTGGTCGTCGTGATGACCGCCTGCCGGGTCGTCTTCGGACTCGGCGTCGGCCTGCTCATCACCAGGATCAAGACCGGCGCCGGGGTCTTCCGCACCCTGTTCTACCTGCCCTACCTGGCCCCGCCGGTCGCCGCCACGCTCGCCTTCGTCTTCCTGCTCAACCCCGGCACCGGGCCGGTCAACGCCGTCCTCGAAGGACTCGGCGTGCCGGCCCCCGCCTGGTACAACGACCCCGCCTGGGCCAAGCCCGCGCTCACCATGCTCGCGGTCTGGGGCGTCGGCGACCTCATGGTCATCTTCATGGCCGCGCTGCTCGACGTACCGAAGGAGCAGTACGAGGCGGCCCAGCTCGACGGCGCCTCCGCCCTCCAGCGCTTCCGCTACGTCACCCTGCCCAACATCTCGCCCATCGTGATGTTCGCCGTGGTCACCGGGATCATCCAGGCGATGCAGTACTACACCCAGCCGCTCGTGGCCGGGAAGGTCGCCTCCGGGGTCATCGGCGGCTCCGGGCAGTCCTTCGAACCCGGCTACCCGGACAAGTCCACGCTGACCCTGCCGCAGCTCGTCTACAACCTCGGCTTCCAGCGCTTCGACTACGGCGCGGCCTGCGCCACCGCCCTGATCCTCTTCGCCCTGGCCATGGTCTTCACCCTGCTGCTCATGCGCCGCCGCGGCGGTCTCGTCCAGGCAGGTGACTGAACAGCCATGAGCCAGACCACTCTCGAAGCACCCGAACTCGTCACCCCCCAGCGGAGGTCCACCGGCGGCCCGGCCGCCCGCACCGCCCGCCGCAAGGCCGTCCTGCACTGGATCGCCGTGCACTCCCTCGGCGTCGCCGCCGCGCTGTTCTTCGTCCTCCCCTTCGTCTTCGTGCTGCTCACCTCGCTGATGAGCGACCAGCAGACGCTCACCCGCGACCTCGTCCCCGACACCTGGCAGTGGGACAACTACACGCGCGTGCTCGACACCCCGGGCTTCCTCACCTGGTGGCGCAACACCCTGCTGTACGCCGGCCTCGGCACCGTCCTCACCGTGGTGTCCTCGGTGCCCGTCGCGTACGCCCTCGCCAAGTTCCGCTTCCGCGGCAGCCGGCTCGCGCTCATGCTGGTCATCTCGATGATGATGCTGCCGCCGCAGGTCGTCGTCATCCCGATGTACCTGTTCTGGGCCAAGCAGCTCGACCTGTCCGGCAGCCTGTGGCCGCTGATCATCCCGATGGCCTTCGGTGACGCCTTCTCCATCTTCCTGCTGCGCCAGTTCCTGCTGACCATCCCCAACGAATACCTCGACGCCGCCCGCGTCGACGGCTGCGGCGAACTGCGCACCCTGCTGCGGATCGTGCTGCCGATGGCCAAGCCCGGCATCGCGGCCGTCGCCCTCTTCCAGTTCTTCGCCGCCTGGAACGACTACTTCGGGCCGCAGATCTACGCCTCCGAGAACCCGGCCGCCTGGACCCTCAGCTACGGCCTGGAGTCCTTCAAGGGCGCGCACCACACCGACTGGAATCTGACCATGGCCGCGACCGTCCTGGTCATGGCCCCCGTGATCCTCGTCTTCTTCTTCGCCCAGAAGGCCTTCGTCGAGGGCGTCACACTGACCGGAGTGAAGGGCTAGCCCACTGTTATGAAGCTGACTGTCGTGGGGGGCGGCTCCACCTACACCCCCGAACTGATCGACGGGTTCGCGCGGCTGCGCGACACCCTGCCCGTCACCGAACTCGTCCTCGTCGACCCCGCCGCCGACCGGCTCGAACTCGTCGGCGGCCTGGCCCGGCGGATCTTCGCCAAGCAGGGCCACGAGGGCCGCGTCACCACCACCTCCGACCTCGACGCCGGCGTCGACGGCGCCGACGCCGTCCTGCTCCAGCTCCGGATCGGCGGCCAGGCCGCCCGGGAACGGGACGAGACCTGGCCCCTGGAGTGCGGCTGCGTCGGCCAGGAGACCACCGGCGCCGGCGGCCTCGCCAAGGCGCTGCGCACCGTCCCGGTCGTCCTCGACATCGCCGAACGGGTCCGCCGCACCAACCCGGACGCCTGGATCATCGACTTCACCAACCCCGTCGGCATCGTCACCCGCGCCCTGCTCCAGGCCGGCCACAAGGCGGTCGGCCTGTGCAACGTCGCCATCGGCTTCCAGCGCACGTTCGCCGCGCTGCTCGGCGTCACCCCCGCCGAGGTCCACCTCGACCACGTCGGCCTCAACCACCTGACCTGGGAGACCGCCGTACGGCTCGGCGGCCCCGAGGGCGAGGACGTGCTGCCCCGGCTGCTCGCGGCGCACGGCGACGCCGTCGCCGACGACCTGCGCCTGCCGCGCTCCGTCCTGGACCGGCTCGGCGTCGTCCCCTCCTACTACCTGCGCTACTTCTACGCCCACGACGCCGTCGTCGAGGAACTGCGCACCAAGCCCTCCCGGGCCGCCGAGGTGGCCGCCATGGAGAAGCGGCTCCTGGAGATGTACGGCGACCCGGCGCTCGACGAGAAGCCGGAGCTGCTCGCCAAGCGCGGCGGCGCCTTCTACTCGGAGGCCGCGGTCGACCTGGCCGCCGCGCTGCTGGGCGGGGGCGGCTCCCCGTACCAGGTGGTCAACACGTACAACAACGGCACGCTGCCCTTCCTGCCGGACGACGCCGTCGTCGAGGTGCAGGCCGCGGTCGGCGCGCAGGGCCCGGCGCCACTGCCGGTCGCCCCGCTCGACCCGCTGTACGCCGGGCTGGTCGCGCACGTCACCGCCTACGAGGACCTGGCCCTGGACGCGGCGCTGCGCGGCGGGCGCGACCGGGTGTTCCGGGCGCTGCTCGCGCACCCGCTGGTCGGGCAGCTCGACCTCGCCGACGGGCTGACGGACCGCCTGATCGCGCACAACCGGGAGCACCTCGCGTGGGCCTGACCGGAGCGCTGCTGGCGATCGACGCCGGCAACAGCAAGACCGACGTCGCGGTGCTCGGCCCGGACGGCACGGTCCTGGGCACGGCCCGCGGCGGCGGCTTCCAGCCCCCGGTGGTGGGGGTGCGGACGGCGGTCGACGCGCTCGCGGAGATCGTCGGCCGGGCGTGGGAGGCGGCCGGGGGCGCGGCCCTGCCACCGGCCTTCGCGCAGGTGGCGGCGTGTCTGGCGAACGCCGATCTGCCGGTGGAGGAGCGGGAGTTGAAGGCCGCCCTCCAGGAACGCGGCTGGAGCTCCTCCGTGGCGGTGTACAACGACACCTTCGCGCTGCTGCGGGCCGGGGTCGACGAGCCGCGCGGGGTGGCCGTGGTCTGCGGGGCCGGGATCAACTGCGTCGGCATGACCCCGGACGGGCGCACCGCCCGCTTCCCCGCGATCGGGAAGATCTCCGGCGACTGGGGCGGGGGCGGCGGACTCGCCGACGAGGCCCTGTGGTTCGCGGCGCGCGCCGAGGACGGCCGGGGCGGCCCGACCGAGCTGGCCCGCGCGCTGCCCGCGCACTTCCAGCTGCCCAGCATGTACGCGCTGATCGAGGCGCTGCACCTGGGCCGGATCCCGCCGGAGCGCAAGCACGAGCTGACGCCGGTGCTGTTCCGTACGAGCGCGGAGGGCGACCCGGTGGCCCGGTCCCTGGTGGACCGGCTGGCCGACGAGGTGGTGGCGCTCGCCACCGTGGCGCTCGGCCGGCTGGGGCTGCTCGCCGAGGCGGCCCCTGTGGTGCTGGGCGGCAGCGTGCTCGCCGCGCGGCACCCGCGGCTCGACGCCCGGATCGCCGAACTCCTCGCGGCCCGGGCCCCGAAGGCCCGCACGCTCGTGGTGACCGCCCCGCCGGTGCTCGGCGCGGGCCTGCTCGCCCTGGACGCGGCCTCGGCTCCCCCGGAGGCGGCCCGGCGGCTGCGGGAGCACTACGCCTGAGCCGCCACCTGACACAGCCGTGCGGGGCGTCCTTCCGGGGGCGCCCCGCACGCGTGTTCACTCGTTCGAGGACGTTCGGGGTGGAACCGATTCCGGCCACCGCTCGTGTTCCTGAGGAAGGGGGTTCGCCTGCGACGCGCAGGGGGACATGGGGCACGATAGGAACAAGATCGAGTCAATCCCGGTGTGCCGGGCGGGCGCTGCGGCCATACTGCTGGCCGGGCAGGAGTCGTCCGCCGACCCGCCGGCAGGACGGGTCGACGTCGGAGACCGAGGGGGAGGTCACGTGACATACCCGCCGAAGGCGCCCGCCGCCTCGGCGGCGCAGGGCACCGCGGCCGCGCGGCCGGGGGCCGGTGTGCCCGCGCAGGCCGGGCCGGCCGCGCCGGGGCCCGGTGTGCCGCCGCCGCCCGCGGGGCCGGGGCCCTGGGCCGAGGCGCGCGCCGTGCTGCGCCGGGCGGCGACCACGGAGCCGGGCCGACTGCGGATCCTGGGCGCCGTGCTCGCGCTGCTCGTCGTCGCCTTCGGCGCCGTCACGGCCTACGAGGTGCTGGACCGCTCCTCGTACGCGGACGACGTGGTGGGCCGCAGCCAGCCGCTGAGCGCGGACGCCGCCGACATCTACCGCTCGCTCGCCGACGCGGACGCCACCGCGGCCAGCGGCTTCCTGGCCGGTCCGCAGGAGTCGGACCAGCTGCGCAAGCGGTACGCGGACGACATCACGACCGCCTCGCGGCTGCTCGTGCGGGCCGCCGCCAGTACCGACGCGGACGGCGGCTCGGCCCGCGAGATCGCCACCCTGAGCGAGCACCTGCCGCGCTACACCGGCCTGGTGGAGCGGGCGCGGGCCGCCAACCGGCAGGGCCTGCCGCTCGGCGGGGCCTATCTGCGCTACGCGAACCTGACGATGACCCAGCAGCTGCTCCCGGCCGCCGAGCGCCTGTACGCGGCGGAGACCGAGCGGCTGCACCGGGACGACGACGAGGCCCGCACCTGGCCGTTCCTGTCGATCGGCCTGGGGCTGCTCGCGCTCGCCGTGCTGGTCTGGGCGCAGCGCCGCAACTATCTGCGCACCAACCGGGTGTTCAACCGCGGACTGCTGGGCGCGACGGCCGCCTGCGCGGTGGCGCTGCTGTGGCTGGTCGCCGGGCACGGGCTCGCGCGGGCCGGGCTGGGCGACGCGCGGGCGCACGGCCAGGAGTCGCTCCAGGTGCTCAACGAGGCGCGGATCGCCTCCCTGAAGGCCCGTGCCAACGAGAACCTGGCGGTGGTCGGCCGCGGCGCCGTGCTCACCGAGGACGGCAAGCGGGACAAGTACGAGGCGGACTACACGGGCAGCGTGGCGACGCTGACCGCCGCGCTGGAGGCGGCCGGCCGGCTCGCCGACGACGAGGCGGGCCGCTCCCCGGTGGCGGAGGCCACCGCCCGGACCGGCGAGTGGCGCACCCGGCACGGCGAGGCCCGGCTGCTGGACGACGCGGGCGACTTCACCGCCGCCATGAACAAGGTGATCGGCAGCACCGGCTCGACCGGCGAGTCCTTCGACCGGGTCGATGCGGCCCTGGGCCGGGCGCTGTCGCACGAGCAGGACGAGTTCACCCGGGCCGCCGAGGGCGGCCGGGACGCGCTGACGGGGCTGCCGCTGGGTGCGGCGGTCCTCGGGGTGCTGGCCGCGGGCTGCGCCGTGACCGGCGTCAACCGCAGACTGTCGGAGTACCGGTGAGAGGGGGCGGGATGCGGCCGGAGTGGTGGGGGCGGACGGCCGGGACGGTCCCCGGCCGGCCCGCCGCCGCGGCGGGTGCGGAGACGGGCGTTCGCGCGCCCGCGCGGCGCGGCACGGACCGGCCGGGCGGCCGGGGCGCGCGCGGGGCGGCCCGGCTGCGCGGCTGGGGCGGGGTGGCCGCGATGGGCGTGGCCTGTGCGCTGACCGCCTCGCTCGCCGTGTTCGCGCTGCCGCGCACGGCCGGCGGGGCCGCGCCCTCTCCCGGCCCGGGCCCGGGCGTCGGCGAGGGCGTCCGGGTGCGGGCGGAGAGCGCGGACAGCTGCCGCGACCCGGAGGCCTCGCTGACGCCGTCGACCGCCGACGGCCCGGCGGTCACCCGGATCAAGAAGCGCGGCAAGCTGATCGTCGGCGTCGACCAGAACAGCTACAAGTGGGGCTTCCGCACGCCGCCGACGGTCACCCGGATGCCGGACGGCTCGGTGAAGGAGACGCCGGGCGAGCTGGAGGGCTTCGACATCGACCTGGCGAAGGCCATCGCCAAGTCGATCCTCGGCGACGAGAACGCGGTGATCTTCCGCGCGGTGCCGACGAACCAGCGGATCGCCGCCCTGGAGGGCGACAAGGTCGACCTGGTGGTGCGCACCATGACGATCAACTGCAAGCGCGTCCAGCAGGTCGCCTTCTCCACCGCCTACTTCCAGGCCGGGCAGCAGGTGCTCGCGCCCAAGTCCTCGCCGATCACGGGCTACGACAGTTCGCTGAGCGGCAAGCGGGTGTGCACGGCGGAGGGTTCGACGGCCTTCGAGGCGCTCCAGGAGAAGTCGTTCGGCGCGGTCTACAAGGACGTCGGCGACGGCACGAAGGACGATCCGGACCTGCTGACCGTGCCCAACCAGCTGGACTGTCTGGCCCGGTTGCAGCTGGGCGAGGTCGACGCGGTGGTCACGGACAACGCGCTGGCGGCCGGCCAGGCCGCGCAGGACCCGGCCGTCGAGCTCAAGGGCCGGCCGTTCACGACCGAGTACTACGGGGTGGCGGCGAAGCTGCACAACGACGACCTGGTGCGCCGGGTCAACCAGGTGCTCGTGGAGTACCGGCAGGGCCCCTGGCAGCGGGCGTACGAGAAGTGGCTGAAGGCGGACCTGCCGGGGATCTCCGGCCCGCCGGCCCCCAAGTACCGGTAGGCGCGGACACCCGGCCCCCGGCGACCCACCCCCGAAGAAACCGACCCCCAGGACACGCAGCACCAGACGAGAGGTGATCGATGGGCCTCGCGGGACCCCCCGGTCCGGTGATGGACCGGGACGAGGTGGACCGTGCGCTGGCGCGGCTCGGCGCGGAGCACAAGGCGGTCGAGGACTCCCTCCTCGCCCTCCAGGACCACGCCGGGCGCAGGCTGCTGGAAGGCGCCGAGCTGACCGGCACGACCCGGGAGCGCTGGGAGGGCGCCGAGCGGTCGATCACGCTGCTGTGGGCGTACTTCGACGCGTACACGGCCGCGCTGCGCGAGGCCCGGGAGATCCGCGCCCGGCGCCGCTGGCCCGGGCGCGAGGAGCTGGTGGAGCTGACCGAGCGGCTGCGCGGCGAGAGCGTGCTCGTGCCGGGCGGTGCCCTGGAGCGGTCGGCGCTCGCCGAGCGGTTCACCCTGGACGGGCTGGTCGCGCGGATGAACGAGCTGTACGCGGCCTCCCTGGACGTGGTGGTGACCGCCGACGCGGTGTGGTCGGCGCTGCCCGCGCGGATAGACCTGCTCGCCGCGGAGCTGGGCCGGACCCGGTCGCTGGCGCACTCGGTGGGCGTGCGGCCCGGGGAGCACCCGGCCGGGGACGAGCTGGAGTCGATCACCGCCGAGCTGACCGCGCTGCGGGCGCAGGTGGTGTCGGACCCGCTGGCCTTCTGGCGGCCCGCGCAGGGCAGTTCGGCGCCGGGCGGCGGCCGGCCGGACACCGGGCGGTACGACACGGCGGCGCGCGCCCTGGAGGACGTCCGGCGCGAGATCGAGGCGGTGCTCCAGGTCCGGCAGGACGCGGAGGAGCGGCTGCTGCGGCTGCGGGACGTGCTGTCCCGGGCGGACCGCACGCTGGCGGAGGCGCGGGCGGCGCGGGGCGAGGTGCTGGCGAAGATCGCGGCCTCCGAGGTGCCGGCGGTGAGCGGCCCGCCGGTGGCGCTCCAGGAGCGGCTGGCGGCGGCGGCCGAGCACCGCAGGCACGCGCGCTGGCACCGGCTGTCCCCGCTGCTCGACGCCCTGGAGCAGGAGGCGGAGGAGGAACTGCTGCGCGCCCGCGAGTCGTTGACGGCGGTGACGGCGCCGCTGGCGGTCCGCGCGGAGCTGCGCGGCCGGCTCGACGCGTACAAGGCGAAGGTGGCGCGGCTGGGGGCGGCGGAGGATCCGCTGCTCGTGGAACGGTACGACACGGCGCGCCGGATGCTGTGGAGCGCGCCGTGCGACCTGCGGGTCGCCGAGCAGGCGGTGCTGCGCTACCAGCAGGCGGCGGCCGAGACGCTCTCGGGGCCGCGGGATCGCAGGGGGAACGAGTGGTGAGCGGGGGAACCGACGTGAGCAGCTGTCAGCGTCCGGCGTGCGAGGGTTCGTACGAGGACATGGGCGGCGGCGAGCTGTACTGCGACACGTGCGGGCTTGCCCCGGTCGTCGCGCCCGGCGGGATGCTGCAGGCGACCAGGACCGGGATGGCGGTGGCCGGCCGGGGCGGTGACTCGGGGCGCTCGGCGCCGTCCTCGCGCACCTCCGCGCCGTCCTCGCGGTCGGCGCGCTCCTCGGCGTCCCGGCGTTCGGTGTCGGGGCGGCTGTCCCGCTCGCTGTCGGGGCGCGGCTCGGGCCGTTCGGTGTCGGTGCGCAGCTCGGGCTCGACGGGCGGTGCCTCGGGGCGCGGCCGGCTGGGCGCGGGCCTGGTCACGGTGCCGGAGGTGCCGCGTCCGGATCCGCGTGCCGCGGTGATGGAGCGGCCCGAGGTGCCCGAGAGGAAGCGATTCTGCTCGCGTTCCGACTGCGGTGCCCCGGTGGGCCGTTCGCGCGGTGACCGGCCGGGCCGCACGGAGGGCTTCTGCACCAAGTGCGGGCACCCGTACTCCTTCGTGCCCAAGCTGCGCGCCGGCGACGTGGTGCACGGGCAGTACGAGGTGGCGGGCTGTCTCGCGCACGGCGGTCTGGGCTGGATCTACCTGGCCGTGGACAAGGCGGTCTCGGACCGCTGGGTGGTGCTCAAGGGCCTGCTCGACACCGGCGACCAGGACGCGATGGCGGCGGCGATCTCCGAGCGCCGCTTCCTGGCGGAGATCGAGCACTCCAACATCGTCCGCATCTACAACTTCGTCGAGCACCTGGACCAGCGCACCGGCTCCCTGGACGGCTACATCGTCATGGAGTACGTGGGCGGCAAGTCCCTCAAGGAGATCGCCAACGACCGGCGCACCCCGGACGGCCGGCGCGACCCGCTGCCGGTCGAGCAGGCCTGCGCGTACGGCATCGAGGCCCTGGAGGCCCTCGGCCACCTGCACAGCCGCAACCTGCTCTACTGCGACTTCAAGGTCGACAACGCGATCCAGACCGAGGACCAGCTCAAGCTCATCGACATGGGCGCGGTCCGGCGGATGGACGACGACGAGTCGGCGATCTACGGCACGGTGGGCTACCAGGCCCCGGAGGTCGCCGAGCTCGGCCCGTCGGTGGCCAGCGACCTCTACACGGTGGCGCGCACCCTGGCCGTGCTGACCTTCGACTTCCAGGGCTACACCAACGTCTACGCCGACTCGCTGCCCGAGCCGGACGGCATCGAGGTCTTCCGCACCTACGAGTCCTTCTACCGCTTCCTGGTGCGCGCCACCGACCCGGACCCGGCGCGCCGCTTCGGCTCCGCGCAGGAGATGGCGGAGCAGCTGACGGGGGTGCTGCGGGAGGTCGTCGCGCTGCAGTCGGGGCGCCCGCGCCCGGCCCTGTCGACGCTGTTCGGCGCGGAGGTGCGGGTCACCGACACCGAGCTGTTCGAGGAGCTCACCGAGGACGTGTCGGTGCTCGGCGCGCGCGAGACCCGGCGGTCCCGGCGCTCGCTGCCGACCGCGGTGACCGGCCGGGCGGGCAGCTTCCTGCGCCCCTTCGACGTGCCGGCGACCGCGCTCGCGCTGCCGGTGCCGCGGGTCGACGCGGCCGATCCCAACGCCGGTTTCCTCGCGGGCCTGCTCGCCGCCGCGCCCGCCGAGCTGATCACCGCGCTGCACGCGGCGCCGGTGTCCTCGCTCGAACTGCGGCTGCGCGAGCTGCGGGCCCGCCTGGAGATGGGCGACCTGGTGGCCGCGGGGCGCAGCCTCGACACCCTGGAGCACGGGCACGGCGACGACTGGCGGGTGGTCTGGTACCGGGGCGTGACCTCGCTGATCGCCGGCGACCGGGAGAGCGCGGCGCTGTCCTTCGACGCGATCTACGACGCCTTCCCCGGCGAGCCGGCGCCGAAGCTGGCGCTGGCGGTGTGCGCGGAGCTGCTCGGCCAGCTGGACAACGCCGCCGAGTACTACCGGCTGGTGTGGGCGACCGACCCCAGCTACGTCAGCGCGGCCTTCGGCCTGGCCCGGGTGCAGCTCGCGGCCGGTGACCGGCCGGGCGCGGTGCGCACCCTGGAGTCGGTGCCGGAGTCGTCCATCCACTACACGGCGGCCCGGGTGGCCGCGGTGCGCGCCCGGCTGCGCCGCCGGCCCGCGAACGAGCCGCTGGGCGCGGACCTGACGGCCGCGGCGGCGCAGGTGTCGGCGCTGCAGGGCTTCGGCCTGGACGCGGTGCGGCGCGAGCAGCTGTCGACGGAGGTGCTCGGCACGGCCCTGGACTGGGTGCTCTCGGGCAGCCCGGGCGCGGGCCCGGCCGGCACGGTGCTGCTCGGCAGCGCACTGGACGAGCGCGGACTGCGCTTCGGCCTCGAACGCTCGTACCGGGTGCTCGCCCGGCTCGCCCAGCGCGGCGAGGAGAGGATCGAACTGGTGGAGCGGGCCAACCGCTTCCGCCCCAGGACGTGGGTGTGAGTATGTCGCTGAAACCGAAGCCCCCGCACCCCCTGGGGACCTGCCCCGAGTGCGCCGAACCGCTGGAGTCCGGGGACAAGTTCTGCGGGGCCTGCGGCTACGACCTGTCGGCGGCCGCGCCGCCCGACCGGCCGACGGTGCCGATCGCGCTGCCGGTGGAGTGGCCCGAGGCGCCGCCGCGGGACCCGAACTCGCTGACCACGGCGACCCAGCACCCCGGCGAGCTGCCCGGCACCGACTCGGGCGGCCGCGACCTGCCGACGATCCCGGTGCGGACGGACGGGGTGCCGGAGGCCCGGCCGGAGGCGGCGGGCCCGGCGGGGCACACCACCGACGGCAGCGGGGACTTCACCCTGCCGGCGCCCGACCCGCGGGCCGCGCTCGTGGCCGCGGAGGCGGTACGGGCGGAGGCGGGGGCCGGGACGGAGACCGGCGTTTCCGCGGCTCCCGGGGCTTCCGGTCCGGGCGACGGGCGGAAGGTGTGCGTGGCCTGCCGGGCCGGCCGGGTCGACGGCGACGGCTACTGCGAGCACTGCGGGCACGCCCAGCCGCGCGACCGCGACCACATGGAGGAGGCGCTGCCGGCGGTCGCCGCCGTCAGCGACCGCGGGCTGCGCCACCACCGCAACGAGGACTCCTTCGCCGTGGCCTCGGCCGCGCTGCCCGGCGGTGCGCCGGCCGCGCTCGCCGTGGTCTGCGACGGGGTGTCCTCCGCGACCCGCCCCGACGAGGCCTCCGCCGCCGCGGCCACCGCCGCCCGCACCGCGCTGGTCGCCGCGCTGCCCCGGGGCACCCACCCGCAGCAGGCCATGCAGGAGGCGATCGTGGCGGCCGCCGACGCGGTCACCGCGCTCGCCGAGCGCCCGGCCGCCGGCGAGCGGGAGCACCAGAACGCCCCGGCCTGCACCATCGTGAGCGCGATCGTCGCCGACGGGCTGCTCGTGGTCGGCTGGGTCGGCGACAGCCGGGCCTACTGGGTGCCCGACGACCGCGCCACCCCGCCCGCCCGGCTCACCGAGGACGACTCGTGGGCCGCGCAGATGGTCGCGGCGGGCCTGATGAACGAGGCGCAGGCGTACGCGGACGAGCGCGCCCACGCCATCACCGGCTGGCTCGGCGCCGACGCCTACGAACTGGAGCCGCACACCGCCGCGTTCAAGCCGGACCGGCCGGGCGTGGTGGTGGTCTGCACGGACGGGCTGTGGAACTACGCGGAGGGCGCCGAGGACATGGCCCGGGTCATGCCGCCGGACGCCGCCGAACGTCCGCTGCACGCCGCCCAGGTGCTGGTCGGCCACGCCCTGGACGGCGGCGGCCACGACAACATCACGGTCGCGCTGCTGCCGTTCGCGCTTCCGGCGCCCCCGCCCGCCGGCGCGGGCGTCCCGGGCCCCGGGGAGGGCGCGGCCTGAGCCGGCCGCCCCGCCCGCCCCGTACCGCTCCCGACGACCCCGACTCCCCCTCCGACCTTCCCTCTTCTTCTTCTCTTCTCGTGAGCCGAGGAGCCGAATCACCCATGGCGAACTTCTCCAAGCCGACCGGGCCGCAGTTCTCGGTGGACGTGTACCAGAACGAGTTCCTGCCGGAGGGCGGCCGGGACGTCAACGCGATCGTCACCGTGACCGCCACCGGCGGCGGCACCGCGCACGGCGCCCTGCCGGCGTCCGGCGGGTCCGCCGCCGTCGTCCTGATGCTCGACTGCTCGGGCTCGATGGACTACCCGCCGACCAAGATGCGCGGCGCCCGCGAGGCGACCGCCGCCGCCGTCGACACCCTGCGCGACGGCACCTCCTTCGCCGTCGTCGCCGGCACCCACCTCGCGCGCGAGGTCTATCCGGGCGGCGGACGGCTCGCCGTGGCCGACGCCCGCACCCGGGCCGAGGCCAAGGACGCGCTGCGCGCCCTGAACGCGAGCGGCGGCACCGCCATCGGCACCTGGCTGCGCCTCGCCGACCGGCTGCTGTCCTCCTCCGACGCCGCCATCCGACACGGCATCCTGCTGACCGACGGACGCAACGAGCACGAGTCGCCGGCCGACCTGCGGGCCGCGCTCGACGCCTGCGCCGGCCGCTTCACCTGCGACGCGCGCGGGGTCGGCACCGACTGGGAGGTCGACGAGGTGCGCGGCATCGCCTCGGCGCTGCTCGGCACCGCCGACATCGTGGCCGACCCGGCCGGTCTCGCCGCCGACTTCACGGCGATGATGGAGGGCGCCATGGGCAAGGAGGTCGCCGACGTCTCCCTGCGCCTGTGGACCCCGGTCGGGGTGGAGATCGGCTTCGTGAAGCAGGTGGCGCCGAGCGTCGAGGATCTGACCGGGCGGCGCACCGAGGCGGGCCCGCGCGCCGGGGACTACCCGACCGGCTCGTGGGGCGACGAGTCCCGCGACTACCACATCTCGGTGCGGGTGCCGCAGGCCGCGGTCGGCCAGGAGATGCTGGCGGCCCGGGTCTCGCTGATCGCCCCGGACCCGGCGGGCGGCGCGCCGGTGCCGCTGTCCCAGGGGCTGGTACGGGCGGTGTGGACGGACGACATGGTGATGTCCACCGCGATCAACGCCCAGGTCGCCCACTACACGGGGCAGGCGGAGCTGGCGGACGCCATCCAGCAGGGTCTGGATGCCCGCAAATCGGGCGATCACGACGGCGCGACGGCCAAACTCGGGCGCGCCGTGCAGCTCGCGGCGGCCTCCGGGAACGCCGATACCGCGAAACTGCTTTCGAAGGTGGTGGACGTGGTCGACGCCGCGACGGGTACTGTGCGTTTGAAGGCGAAGGTCGCGGAAGCGGACGAGATGACTCTCGAGACGCGCTCCACCAAGACCGTTCGCGTGAAGAAGTAGCCCGCGAGGGCGAGGAACGAGCAGCCCGACGAGGGCGACGAGGCCCGCGAGGGCGAGGACGACGAGAGGGGGAAGCACCGACATGCCGACCTGCCCGAACGGACACCAGTCGGTCTCCGACGACTGGTGCGAGGTCTGCGGCCACCGCATGGCGGCCGGGGCGGGTGCGCCGGCGGGTGCCGTACCGCCGCCTCCCCCGCCGCCGCCCGCGTACGGATATCCCGGCCCCGGCGGCCCCGGTGGCCCCGGCGGGCCGGTTCCGCCGCCGCCCGCCGCGCCCGGCGGCTTCGGCCCGGGCGGCGACCCGAACGCCACCGCCCAGGCGGAGCTGTGCCCGCAGTGCCGCACGCCCCGGGAGCACATGGCGCCGTTCTGCGAGGAGTGCCGCTGGAACTTCCTCACGAACACGGCGACCTCCTACACCCCGATCTCCCCGCCGAACGCGCCCCGCCCGCCGCAGGGCCCCGGCCCCGGCACGCAGGGCGGCCCGCCGCCCGGTCTGAACCTGCCGCCGGGCTTCCAGTCCCCGCCGGCCGCGCCCCCGGCCGCCCCGGCGCCGGTGCCGCCGCCGCACCCGGACGCCTTCGACTACCAGGGCTCCCGGCCCTCGCAGGTGAACCGGCCGGCCGAGCCGCTGGGCGCCGACCCGACGCACCACCAGGCGCCGCCGCAGCGCCCGCCGATGCCGCAGGCCCCGCAGCCGCCCCAGCCCCAGGCCCAGGCGCCGCAGGGCTTCCCGGCCGCGCCCCCGCAGGCCGCGCCGCCGGCCCCGCCGCAGCCGCGGGCGGACGACGACTGGATGCTGTCGCCGCCCTCGGTGCCGCAGCCGCCGGCCCCGCCCGCCCCGGCCCCGGCGCCCGCGCCGATGACCGGCCCCGGCCCGATGGGCCCGGGCGGCCCGCAGGGACCCGGTCAGGGACCCGGCCCGCAGGGCGGTCTGCCGCCGCTGTTCCAGCAGGGTCCGCCGCCGGTGCCGCAGCCCCAGGCCCCGCAGCCGCCCCAGCCGCAGGCCCCGCAGCCGCAGCTCGGCTGGACCGCGGTGATCGGCCCGGACCGCGAGTACTTCATGGCGATGATGCAGCGCAGCGGCCCGGAGGCCGGGGGGCTCAACCTCCCCGCGTACTCCCCCGAGCAGCACGTCCCGCTCCAGGGCAGCCAGGTCAGCATCGGCCGCCGCCGGCACTCCACCGGCGAGTCGCCCGACATCGACCTGTCGGTGCCGCCGGAGGACCCGGGCGTCTCGCACCAGCACGCGGTGCTCGTGGCGCAGCCGGACGGCTCGTGGGCGGTGGTGGACCAGAACTCCACCAACGGCACCACGATCAACGGCTCGCCCGACCCGATCCAGCCCTACGTTCCGGTGCAGCTGCGCGACGGCGACCGGGTGCACGTGGGCGCCTGGACGACCATCACCGTGCGGCGCGGCTGACCCGTCCGTCAGAGGTCCGGCAGCGGCCAGGCGTACGGCCCCTCGGGGTCGTCCAGCCAGGCCCACTGCCGGCCGCCGCTCACCGTCACCCCGAAGCGCTCGCGCTCCGGCCGCCGTTCGCGCTGCCAGAGCGCGAGCGCTTCGCGCAGGTCCAGGCGGTCGCCGACGAGCCCGACGAGGAACTGGAAGCCCTCGTCCTCGTACACCCGCCGGGGCACGCCGGCGGTGCGCGGGCGCGGGGTGCGGGCGCCGGCCCCGCGCAGCGGCACGAAGTAGGCGGAGCCGGCCAGGAAGCGTCCCTCGGCGCGGTCGGCGCCGAGGACGTCGAGCAGCACCAGGCCGGTGGAGAGCGGACCGAGGATCCGGGCGCCGGGGCGACACTGGGCCGGCCAGGCGTACGGGATCGCGGGCATCGCGCAGGTCGCCACGATCCGGTCGTACGGGGCGCGCTCGGGGCAGCCGCGGGTCCCGTCCCGGGTGACCACGGCCGGCCGGTGCCCGGCGGCGGCGAGGTGGGCGCGGGCGGACTCGGCGATCTCCTCGTCGAGTTCGACGGTGGTGACGTGCCGGTCGCCCAGGCGGTGGGCGAGCAGCGCCGCCTGGTAGCCGGTGCCGGCGCCGATCTCCAGGACGTCCTGCCCGTCGCGCACGTCGAGGGCCTCCAGCATCCGGGCCATCAGGGAGGGCTGGCTGGCCGAGGAGAGCAGCTCGCCGTCCCGGACCCGGGTGGCGAGCGCGAGGTCGCGGTAGGCGCCGCGCAGCCAGCGGACCCGGCGGGCCGGGTCCGGGTCGCCGGACCAGAGGCGTTCGTAGCCGGCCGGGCCGGCGACGTAGTAGGAGGGCACGAAGAGGTGCCGCGGCACCTCGGCGAAGGCCGCCCGCCAGGCGGGGTCGCGCAGCGCGCCGTACGCCTCGATCTCGCGCACCATCGCCCGCCGGGCCCGCGCGGCCTCCTCGGCGAACGGATCGCGCCGTACCTCCTGCATGGGTCCACTCTCCTGCGCCCCGCCCGGATCCGGCCACCGGCCCGGGGGCCTGATCCGGCCAGAGGTCCTAGACCTCCGGTCCTCCTCCGGTGCGTCTGAGACGATGGAACGGTGAACGAGATTCCGCGCGGCACGCTTCAGGAGCAGACCTTCTACGAGCAGGTGGGGGGCGAGGAGACCTTCCGTCGCCTGGTCCGGCGCTTCTACGAGGGCGTCGCGGCGGACCCGCTGCTCCGGCCGATGTACCCGGAGGAGGACCTGGGGCCGGCCGAGGAGCGGCTGGCGCTGTTCCTCATGCAGTACTGGGGCGGCCCCCGCACCTACAGCGACCACCGCGGCCACCCGCGGCTGCGGATGCGGCACGCGCCCTTCACGGTGGACCGGGCGGCGCACGACGCCTGGCTGCGGCACATGCGGGACGCGGTGGACGAGCTCGGGCTCGCGCCGGAGCACGAGGAGCAGCTGTGGCGCTACCTCACCTATGCCGCCGCCTCGATGATCAACACCGCGGACTGACCGCCCGCGCGGGGCGGTGCGGCGCCCCGCTCGGACCCGCCGCTCCGGCCCCGCTCCGGCCCCGCTCTGCCCCGCTCTGACCCCCCGCTCGCGGACGAACACATTCCGGTGACGTGGCGCCGGATAACGGTCACGATCGCATCAAGGTGCCCGCGAAAGCGGTTTCCGGATCCGATGCCCTCTGAAAGCATCCCAAGAACGTTCGATCGTGAACGATCACGGTGCTTTCAGGGGGGACCGGGTGACGGGGTTCGTACTTCTGCGCGTCAGGGCGCACCGGCTCCTCTTGGCGGCCGCCCTGCTCGCGGTCCTCCTGACCACCTCCGTCCTCGCCACCCTGGCCGCCTTCTCCGGCTCCATCGGCGACGCCGCGCTGCGCAGCACCCTGCGCGGCGGCTCCGCCCCGGCCGCCGCGCTCGTGGTCGGCGGCCGCGTCCCCGCCGACAAGCGCCAGAGCGCCGACAACGCTGTCCGGGCCGGTGCCGCGCGGACCTTCGACGGACTGCCCGTCACCCTGCGGAAACTGGAACGCTCCGGGCCGTACGCGCTGCCCGGCTCCCCGCAGCCCCCGGGCAGCCGCTCGGCCGAGCCGGACCTCACCGAGTTCGCCGCGCTCGACCGCACCCGGATCACCCTGGTCTCCGGCGCCTGGCCCCGGGCCGGCGCGGCCGGGGCCGCGATCGAGAGCGCGGTGCCCGAGGAGGCCGCCCGCCGGCTCAAGGTGGCGCCCGGCACGGAGCTCGACCTCACCGACCGGCTCGCCGGGACGACCCTGAAGACCCGGATCACCGGCGTCTACCGGCCGGTGGACACCGCCGACCTGTACTGGCAGCTCGACCGGGCGGCCGGCCGGGGCGTGAAGAAACTCGTCTTCACCACGTACGGCCCGCTGCTCACCGACCCGGCCGTGCTCGCCTCCGGGCGGGTCGCCGCCGGGGACACCTCGTGGCTGGCCACCGCCGACTACCGGAACGTCACCACCGACCGGATGGACGCCCTGCGCGCCGCGGCGACCGCGGGCCCCAAGGCGCTGACCGACGACACGGCCTCCTTCGGCACCACGATCAACGCCCACACCTCGCTGCCGGACGTCCTGGAGCGCACCGAGCGGGCCCTGCTCGTCTCCCGCTCCACCCTGTCCATCGTGGCCGTGCAGCTGGTGCTGCTCGCCGCCTACGCGCTGCTCCTGGTCGCCCGGCTGCTCAGCACGGAGCGTTCCGGCGAGACCGAGCTGCTGCGCGCCCGCGGTGCCTCCCGCCGCCGGATCGCCGGGCTCGCCGCCGTCGAGGCGCTGCTCCTGGCGCTGCCCGCCGCCCTCGCCGCGCCGCTGCTCGCCGGCCCGCTGACCCGGCTCTTCGCCGACCCCTCCGCGCTCGACGCGCTGGGCTCCGGCCTCGACACGGTGCCGCCGCCCACGGTGTGGCTGGTGGCCGGCGCGGTCGCGCTGTGCTGCGCCGCCGCCGTGGTCGCGCCCGCCCTCGCCACCCGCGACGGCGCCGCCGTGCGGCTGCGCGCCGGCCGCTCCGCCGCGCTGCCCGCGCCGGTCCGGGCGGGCGCCGACGTGGCCCTGCTGCTCGTCGCCGGCATCGCCTACTGGCAGTTGCGCCGGCAGACCGGCGACGGCGGCGGCGCACTCGCCGACGACCGCTCCGGCGGCCTCGGCATCGACCCGCTGCTCGTCGCCGCGCCCGCGCTCGCGCTGCTCGCCGGCACCGTGCTCACCCTGCGGCTGCTGCCGCCCGCCGCCAAGCTGGCCGAACGGCGCGCGGCGGGCGGCCGGGGACTGCCGGCGGCGCTGGCCGGCTGGCAGTTCAGCCGCCGTCCGCTGCGCGGCGCGGGCCCGGTGCTGCTCCTCGTCCTCGCCGTCGCCATGGGCATGCTGGCCGTCGGACAGCGCGACTCCTGGGAGCGTTCGCAGCACGACCAGGCCGACTTCCGCACCGGCGCGAGCGTCCGGGTGCTGAGCGCGGGCCCCGGCGAGATCGCCCAGACCGAGCAGCTCGCCGCCGTGCCCGGGGTGCTCGCCGCCGCGCCCGTGCACCGGGGCGGCACCGACCTGGCCGGGCGCTCCGCGACCGTGCTCGCCATGGACACCCGGCGGGCCTCCGACGGCCTGCTCTTCCGCTCCGACCTGGCCGGCGGCGACCTCGCGGGACGGCTCGCCGCCGTCGCCCCGAAGCCCGGCAAGCGGCCCGGCGTCGCGCTGCCCCGGGGCACCCGGGCGCTCCGCGTCGACCTGCGCGACAGCGCGCCGCCCGGCACGCCCGTCAACCAGGTCGTCGCGGTCCTGGAGGACGGGCACGGCCTGCCGTACCGCCGGCTCCTCGGCACCCTGCCCGCCGACGGCCGCAGCCACCGCTTCGAGGTGCCGCTGCCCGCGCTCGACGACGCCGGCGGCATCACGCTGACCGGCCTGGAGCTCGCCGGCCGTCTCCTGGAGGGCCGGGGCGGGCCGCGCACCCTGCTCGTGGAGCGGATCGCCCCGGTGACGGCGGGCGGCGGCGAGCAGCCGCTCGACCTGCGCCGGGCCCTCGCCGACTGGGGCGGGCGCTACGCCGCCGACCTGGCCACCGGGCGGCGCGTGGACGCCCCGCTGCGCACCCTCCCGGCCGGCGCCGGCGGGCTCTCGCTGGTCTTCTCCGCCGGCAGCGACCGGGTCGCCCCCGACGCGCCGCTCCGGCCGCGCCTCGACCAGTACACGCTGACCCTCACCGCGCCTCGCCCCGCGCCGCCGGGCGAGGTCCCGGGCATCGCGTCCGACGCCTTCCTCGCCGCCACCCGGGCCCGGCCCGGCGACAGCGTCACGGTCACCTTCGGCGGCAACACCCTGGAGGTGCGGATCGCCGGCACCGTCCGGGAACTGCCCACCACCGGCCCCGGCGCCCGCTCGGTGGCGGTGACCGCGGCCGACACCATCCCCGAGGACGGCGGCGGACTGCTCGTCGACCTCTACACCGCCAACCGCTATCTGGAGGCGCGCTCCACCGCCGTCCTGACCCCCACCGAGTGGTGGCTGACCACCGCGCCCGGCCGGGACGCCGAAGTCGCCCGGGCCGTCCGCGCGCGCTCGAACGCCGACCCCGGTCTGGTGCTCGTACGGGACGAGGCCGCCGCCGAGCTCCTCGGCGACCCGCTCGGCGCGGGCCCCAACTCGGCCCTGATGGCGGTCGCGGCCGCCGCGGCGGCGCTCGCCGCCGTCGGCTTCGCGGTCGGCTCGGCGGGCTCGCTGCGCGAACGCTCCCGCGAGTTCGGCGTCCTGCGCGCCCTCGGCGCGCCGCGCCGCCAGCTGGCCCGGCTGCTCGCCGCCGAACAGGGCGTGCTCATCGGCCTCGGCCTGCTCGTCGGCGCGGCCCTCGGCACGGTCCTCACCCGGGCGGTCGTCCCCCTGGTCGTCCTCACCGGCCAGGCCGAACGCCCGGTCCCGGAGACCCTGGTCCAACTCCCCCTCACCCACGTGACCCTGCTCCTCGCCGCCGTCGCCGCCCTCCCCCTGGCCATCGTCGCCACCATCGCCCTCCGCCGCACCGACCCGGCGGTCACCTTGCGCACCCAGGGGGACCAGTGAGCACGGGGACGGCGGCCGTGCCCCGCACCACCCCCGGGGGTCGCTGATGCCCGCCTCCCCGTCCCCGGGCCCCGCCCCGGCAGCCCCGTCCACCTCCCCCACCCGCGGAAAGGCGAACGCCATGCCCCGCAAGCCCGCCCGCGCCGTGGCCCCGTGGGTTCGCACCCGGTTGCGGACCCACTCGGGCAGTGCCCTCGCCTACGGTCTGCTCGTGCTGGTGACGGCCTTCCTCGCGGCCGCGCTGCCGCGGGCCGTCGACGGGTACGAGACGCGGGGGCTGCGGCACGCGATCGAGGCCGCCGAGCCGCGGCACTCCGCGGTGGCCGTGGCCGACTCGGTGGCCAGCAGTCTGTCGCCGGAGGCGCAGGCGCAGGCGTTCGCGCCCAAGAAGCTGCGGGACACCCGGGACCTGGTGCTGCCGCTGCTGCCGGAGCCGCTGCGGGCCGACCTGGCCGACTCGGGGTACGGGGTGCGGACGTCGAAGCGGCTGCCGGCCTCCGACCGCTGGCTGCCCCAGCCGTACGGCGTGCCGCCGGAGTTCGTCCTGGACGCGCCGGCCGGGCTCGCCGAGCACTCCGTGCTGCGGGCCGGCCGCGCGCCCCGGGCCGTCGGGGGCGGCGCCATGGAGGCGGCGGTCAGCGTGAAGACCGCCGAGGCGCTGCACCTGAAGCCGGGCTCGGTCGTGCACGTGCCGGGCAGCGACGGCGAGCCGAAGGCGGTCACCGTCACCGGGATCGTCGAGCCGCGGGGCACCGCCTCCGGCTACTGGGCGTACGACTCGCTGCGGCACGTCCCCGAGTTCACCGCCAAGGCCGGTGCCGAGCCGGTCTACTACTGGGCGGCCACCCTGCTGCTCGCGCCGGAGGGCGCGCCCGCGCTGGTGGGGACGACCGGCCAGCCCGAGCCGTACTGGCGGTTCACCCCGGCCACCGGCCACCTCACCGCGCAGGACACCGACCGGCTCGCCGCCGCGCTCGACTCGATGGGCGACGGGCCGGGCCTGGTGCGGCTGAAGAAGACCCTCGGCCCGAACAGCGCCTTCGTGACCGACCTGGACCGGATCGTGGCGGGCCACGCCGGCACCCGGGACGCGATCGCCTCGGTGGTCGCCGTCGCCGCCTTCGGCGTCGGCGCCGTCGCCCTCGTCGTCCTCGCCATGACCGGCGGTCTGTTCGCCGCCCGCCGGCACGCCGAACTGGCCCTGCTGCGCTCCCGCGGCGCCTCCCTCGCCGGCATCGGCGGGCGGCTGCTCGGCGAGACCGCGGTGATCTCCGTCCCGGCCGCCGGGCTGGGCCTGCTGCTCGCGGTGCTCCTGGTCGGCGCCGACAGCGCGGCCCGTTTCCTGCCGGCCCTCGCGGGCGCCGCGGCCGTGGCCGTCGTCGCCGCCGTGCTCCTGCCGGCCCGGGCGATGGTCCAGCACCGGCGGCCGCAGCTGCACGGCGGGCGCGAGGACCTGGTCTCCGCCCGCCCGTCCACCCGGCGCACGGTCGCCGAACTCACCCTGCTCGTCCTCGCGGTGGCCGCCGTGACCGCGCTGCGCCGCCGCGGCACCGCCGACGCCGGGGACCACCTGGTGAGCGCCGCGCCCGTGCTCGTCGCGCTGATCGCGGCGGTCGTGCTGGTCCGGCTGTATCCGCTGCCGCTGCGCTGGGCCGCCCGGCCCGCCGCCCGGGTGCGCGGCACCGTCGGCTTCCTGGCCCTGGCCCGCGCCGGGCGCTCCTCGGCCTCTGGCGCGCTGCCGCTGCTCGCCCTGCTGCTGGCGCTGACCACGGCCGCGTTCGGCGGTTCGGTGCTCACCGGTGTCGCCGACGCCCGCGACCGGGCCGCCTCTCTGGCCGTGGGCGCCGACGCCCGGGTGAACGGCGAGGGCGGCCGGGCGCCGCTGCCCGCCGGGCTCGCCGACGCGGTGCGCGGCGCCCCCGGCGTACGGGAGGTGTCGCCGGTGCAGATCGAGTACGGCCTGGAGCTGCCGTCCCGTCTCGGCACGGCCGACCAGGGCATGGGCGCCCCGCTGATCGGCGTGGAGCCCGTCTCGTACGCGAGGCTCGCGGCCCGTACCGGCTTCGGCGCGTTCGACGCCGGACTGCTGAAGTCCACCGGCACCGGCGGGCCGGAGCACACCGGCGACTCGGACCGGGTGATCCCCGCGCTCGCCTCGCCGAAGGTCGCCGAGCGCCTGGGCACGCGCCCGATGGAGATCATCGCGGCGGCGGGCCGCTTCCACGTGAAGGTGGTCGCCGTCCGCGAGGCCACCCCGGCCCTGCCCGACAAGGACTTCCTCGTCGTCAACGGCGCGGACCTCACCAACCGGGCGGCGACCGCGCTGCTCGTCACCGGCCCGGCCGGCGCGCCGCTGGACGCGGCGGCGCTGCGCTCCGCGGTCGCGGCGCACGGCAAGGGCCTCGGCGTGGTGCTGCGCGAGGAGCGGCGCGCCGCTTACGTCGACTCGCCGCTGCAGACCGGCGCCGAGGGGCTCTACCGGGTCGCGATCGCGGCGGGCGCCGGCTACGCGGTCCTCGCCGTGCTGCTGTCCCTGCTGCAGACCGCGCCGGAACGCACCACGCTGCTCGCCCGGCTGCGCACCATGGGCCTGACCCGCCGGCAGGGCCGGACGCTGCTCGCCCTGGAGGCGCTGCCGCAGGCCCTCCTCGCGGCGGCGGGCGGCGCGCTGGTCGGCTGGGCGACGATCGCACTGCTCTCCCCCGGTGTCGACCTGGTCCGGATGGCGCTGGCCGCCGCCCCGGACGAGGCCGTGGCGCTGGGCACCGCGCTGCGCGCGGACGGCTGGTCGCTCGGCGTGCCGGCGGCCGGCGTGGTGCTGCTGACCGGCGCGGTCGCCGGCGTGCAGGCCTGGTGGGTGGCCCGCAGGGGCTCGGTCAAGGAACTCAGGGCAGGAGACGCACGATGACGACGACTTCGGAGACCGCCGGTACGACGCTGGAGGAGCTGGAGCGGCGGGCGGCGGCGCGCCGGGACCGGCCCTCGTACGGGCACGACGCGCTGATCGCCTGCGACCGGCTGGTGCGCATCTTCACCACGGACGGGGTGGAGGTGCAGGCCCTGCAGGGCCTGGACCTGCTGGTGACGGAGGGCGAGCTGATGGCGCTCGTCGGCGCCTCCGGCTCGGGCAAGTCCACCCTGATGAACATCCTGGCCGGGCTCGACGTGCCGACCGCCGGCGCGGCCAAGGTCGCGGGCTGCGACCTGCTCGCCATGGACGGCAAGGCCCGGCTGCGCTACCGCCGCGAGGTCGTCGGCTTCGTCTGGCAGCAGACCGCGCGCAACCTCCTGCCGTATCTGACGGCGAGCCAGAACGTGGCGCTCCCCATGCAGTTGAAGGGCGGGCGGAGGGGCGGCGGCCGGCAGAAGGCGAAGCGGGCGGAGGAGCTGCTCGCGATGCTCGGCATGTCCGAGCACGCCGACCGCCGGCCGCACCAGCTGTCCGGCGGCCAGCAGCAGCGGGTGGCGATCGCCGTCGCCCTGGCCAACAACCCCTCGGTGCTGCTCGCCGACGAGCCCACCGGCGAGCTGGACTCGGCCACCGGCGAGCAGGTCTTCGCCGCCTTCCGGCGGGCCAACGAGGAGCTGGGCACGACGATCGTGATCGTCACCCACGACCAGGCGGTGGCCTCCGAGGTGCGCCGCACCGTCGCCATCCGCGACGGCCGCACCTCCTCCGAGGTGCTGCGCCGCACCGAGGTCGACGAGGCGGGCCGGGAGTCGCTGGTGGCCCGGGAGTACGCGATGCTCGACCGGGCCGGCCGCCTCCAGCTGCCCGCCGAGTACACCGAGGCCCTCGACATGCGCCACCGGGTGGCCCTGGAGCTGGAGCAGGACCACATCGGGGTGTGGCCGGACGACGCGAACTGACCGCCGTGGGCGGGCGCTCGGCTTCCAGGGCCTGTCCAGCGGATCACGGTCGGGCAGGCCGCGGCGTCTGTGCAGGGGGTCTCCCCAGGACCGCCAGGGCCGAGGGTTGGCGCCGCGAGGCGCCGGAGCGTCTCGACAGCGGAGCCATCGGGGCGTTTCGGCGACGCGGCGAGGCGCCGTGCCGGGGGCACTCCCCCAGGCTCCGCCGGGGGCACCCCCACCCAGGCGAAGCTCCGGGGGAGTCGCGGACCCGGCCATGATCCGCCGGACCGGCCCTAGGCCCTGTCCGGAAAGTTTCGCCTGGCTCGCGGCGCCTGGCAGGCACTCCCCCGTAGCCCTGCGGGCACGGGAGGTGCCCCCACGCCGCGTTGTCGTCGGTCGCCATGGCAAGCCATGCCTCCGCCCCCTCGGCCTGGCGGCCGGGGAGGTACCCCCACCTCCGCCGTGCGATCGCACGCACCAGACACCGCGAGCCCTGCCCTGCGGGCAGACGACGCCACTTTCCGGACAGGACCTAGCCGTTCAGGGCCAGGAGGCCGGCGGCGGTGGGGCGGAAGCCGCACTGCTCGTAGAAGCCGGTGAGGTGGGGCTCGTAGTCCACGTGCAGCCAGTGCGCGCCGCGCTCGCGCGCGGCCCGGGCCGCTTCGCGGACGAGGGCGACGCCGAGTCCCCGGCGGCGTTCGGCGGGGTGGACGGTGGTGTCGAGGAGGAAGGCGTGGGCGCCGCCGTCGCCGACGACGTTCACGTATCCGACGAGCCGGCCGTCCCTCCGCGCGGTGACGTGCAGCAGCCGGCGGGCGAACACGGGCTCGAAGTCGGTGTCCCGGTGGCCGGGCCAGGAGGCGTGGAAGAGCGCGTTGAGCGCCTTTGAGGTCAGCCCGGCGTCGACGGCGAGCACCGCGCCCGCCGACGGGTCCGTCACCGGTTCCGTCACCGGTGCCGTCATCGGGCCGGGGTGACGCTGAGGGACGTCTGTACGGTGCGGAGCGCGACCGAGCCGTACGGGGTGCGCAGCCGCAGCCAGGGCCCGGCGGCGAACAGCGCGACCGGGAGCTCGGCGCCCGGCAGGTCCGGCAGGAAGCCCAGGGACTGCGCGGCGTGCACGGCACGCAGCGGCAGGCCGGTGCCGGCGAAGGCGCGGGACCAGATCTCGCGGCCGATGCGGTCGCGCTCGACGCGGGTGCGCCGCTCCTCGGGCAGCTCCTCGTCGCGGGCCCGGAACTCGGCCACGGCCGCGGCGACCGCGCCGCGCATCGCGGCGGCGTCGGGCAGTCCGGCGACCGGCTCCCAGCCGCCGCGGGGCGGCAGCACCCCGGCCCACGGGGGGCCGGTGACGGCGTCGGGGACGACCGCCTTGCCGGCGGCCTCCTCGATGCCCTCCAGGAGCTCGCCGGCGGACACGGTCACGTCCAGGTCGACCGCGTCGACGAGACGTGCCGTGCGGATCGCGATCACCTCGAAGGACGGCGGCCGGCCGAACACGGCGAGCACGCCGCCGCCCGCCTGGAGGCGGACGGCGGCGGCCCGGTCGTAGTGCAGCAGCCGGCGCAGGAAGGCGGCCAGTCCGGCCGCCTCCCGGGCGTCGTCGAAGTGCAGCGGGGCGAGGGGAGTCACGGCGACGAGGTCATCCCGTCGTCCATGTACTCCTTGAGGAAGGACTTCTCCTCGTCGGAGATGCGGCGCGGGCGCTGCGTCTCCAGGTTGAACGGCACGACGACCGTGGACGCCCGCACGTACGTGACGTCGGGGTCCTTGATCTCGTACGCGATCGTCAGCGAGGCCGCGCCGATCTTCGTCACCCACGACTCGATGGTGACCGGCTCGTGCCGGTGCACCAGGGGCCGCAGGTAGTCGATCTCGTGGCGGGCCACGACGGAGCCGCCGGAGAAGGACGGGCTCCCGTCCCCCGGCGCCAGCCGGAACATGAAGTCGATCCGGGCCTCTTCCAGGTAGCGGAGGAAGACCACGTTGTTGACGTGCCCGAAGGCGTCCATGTCCGACCAGCGGAGGGGGCAGGAGTAGAGGTGCCGGGCCATGAAGTGATCAGCCTCGGGTCAGCTTCTTGTAGGTGGCGCGGTGCGGACGGGCCGCGTCCGGGCCGAGGCGCTCGATCTTGTTCTTCTCGTAGGACTCGAAGTTGCCCTCGAACCAGAACCACTTGGAGTCGCCCTCGTACGCCAGGATGTGCGTGGCGACCCGGTCGAGGAACCAGCGGTCGTGGGAGACGACCACGGCGCAGCCCGGGAAGTCGAGCAGCGCGTTCTCGAGCGAGGACAGGGTCTCGACGTCGAGGTCGTTGGTCGGCTCGTCGAGGAGCAGCAGGTTGCCGCCCTGCTTGAGGGTGAGCGCGAGGTTGAGGCGGTTGCGCTCACCGCCGGAGAGCACGCCGGCCGGCTTCTGCTGGTCCGGGCCCTTGAAGCCGAACGCGGAGACGTAGGCGCGGGACGGCATCTCGACCTGGCCGACGTTGATGTAGTCCAGGCCGTCGGAGACGACCTCCCACAGCGTCTTCTTCGGGTCGATGTTGGCGCGGCCCTGGTCGACGTACGAGATCTTGACGGTCTCGCCGACCTTGATGTCGCCGGAGTCCGGGGTCTCCAGGCCCTGCAGCATCTTGAAGAGCGTGGTCTTGCCGGCGCCGTTCGGGCCGATGACGCCGACGATGCCGTTGCGCGGGAGGGTGAAGGACAGGTCGTCGACCAGGACCTTCTCGCCGAAGGCCTTGTTGAGCTTGTCGACCTCGACGACCACGCTGCCCAGACGCGGGCCCGGCGGGATCTGGATCTCCTCGAAGTCCAGCTTCCGCATCTTGTCGGCCTCGGCGGCCATCTCCTCGTAGCGGGCCAGACGCGCCTTGGACTTGGCCTGGCGCCCCTTGGCGTTGGAGCGGACCCACTCCAGCTCTTCCTTGAGGCGCTTCTGCCGCTTGGCGTCCTTCTGGCCCTCGACCTTGAGGCGGGCGGCCTTGTTCTCCAGGTAGGTGGAGTAGTTGCCCTCGTAGGGGATGGCGCGGCCGCGGTCGAGCTCCAGGATCCACTCGGCCACGTTGTCGAGGAAGTACCGGTCGTGGGTGATGGCCACGACGGTGCCCTTGTACTGCGCGAGGTGCTGCTCCAGCCAGTTCACCGACTCGGCGTCGAGGTGGTTGGTGGGCTCGTCGAGCAGCAGCAGGTCGGGGGCCTCCAGGAGGAGCTTGCACAGCGCGACGCGGCGCTTCTCGCCACCGGAGAGGTTGACCACCGGCCAGTCGCCGGGCGGGCAGCCCAGGGCGTCCATGGCCTGCTCCAGCTGGGCGTCCAGGTCCCACGCGTTGGCGTGGTCCAGGTCGTCCTGGAGCTTGCCCATCTCCTCCATGAGCTCGTCCGTGTAGTTCGTGGCCATCTCCTCGGCGATGGCGTTGAACCGGTCGAGCTTGCCCTTGATCTCGGCGACGCCGTCCTGGACGTTCTCCAGGACCGTCTTCGACTCGTCGAGCTTCGGCTCCTGCATGAGGATGCCGACGGAGTAGCCGGGCGAGAGGAAGGCGTCACCGTTGGAGGGCTGCTCCAGACCGGCCATGATCTTCAGCACGGTGGACTTACCGGCACCGTTCGGGCCGACCACACCGATCTTCGCACCGGGCAGGAAGCTCAGCGTCACGTCATCGAGGATGACCTTGTCGCCGTGCGCCTTGCGCGTCTTGCGCATGGTGTAGATGTACTCAGCCAAGAGAAACCGTCCGGCAAGGAGTGAGTGGGCAGATAGACCCATCTTGCCTGACCGAGCCCCGTCGGCGGAAACCAGTACCGCCGCGGGCCCCTTCCCGGACCCCCGCGCGGGCCGCGTGGAGTGACGATCCGGGCACGGCGCGTGCACGTCGGGCCGGGCCGCGGAACGCGACGGCGAGATCACGACGGCGAGATCACGACGGCGAGATCACGACGGCCCCGCCGCGCGGTGCGCGGCGGGGCCGTCGGTGCGAGGTCACCCCGGGGGCGGCCTCACGGGGTCATGCAGGGCTCACTGGCCGGCGGGCTTCTTCTTGCGGAGGAAGAAGACCGCGCCGCCACCGACCACGAGGAGCGCGGCGGCGATGCCGGCGATCATCGGGGTGGCGCTGGAGCTACCGGTCTCGGCGAGGTCGCCGCCACCGGTGGTGCTGCCGCCGGTGGTGCCGCCGGTCGCCGGGGTCTCGGACGGGGCCGGGGTGCCGGACGGGGTCTCGGACGGCGTCGGGCCGGGGGTGGCCGTCTTGCAGTCGAGGACGCCCTCGATGACCTTCTCGAAGCCGTTCGGGCCGGTGATCGTGAACTTGTACGCCTCGTCCTCGGCGACCGGGACGGTGACCGTCTTGGACTCGCCGGCGGCGATCGCGTACTTCACGCCCTTGAGGTCGAGCTCCCAGGCCTCGTCACCCTTGTTGGCGAGGGTGATGTCGACGCCGCCCTTGGCGCAGTTCTTCTCGGCCGTCACGGACGGCACCGGGCCCTGCTTCGCCCAGCTCGCGGTGGCCTTGGCGGAGACGGTGGAGGTGCTGGTGCCGGCCAGGATCAGGGTCTGGCTCTTCACCTTGGTGGCGACGAAGGCGCGGCCGATCGGGACCGTGGTGTCGGCCTGGACGTTCAGCTCGGCGGTGCCGTCGGCGGTGCCGGCCGGGACGTCGAAGTAGACCTTCGAGCCGTCGGCGACGTCGGTGACGGCCTTGCCGTCCTTGTCGACGATCGTCACACCGGCGGGGGCGCCGGGGGCGAGGGAGACCTTGGCCGTGCCGGAGTTGGTGTCCACCGTGATCGGGCCGAGGCGGCCGCCCGCCTTGCCGGCGACGGAGGACGGGGAGAGGCTCAGGGAGGCGGTGGGCTCGTCGAGCTCGACGGCCTTGTCCTCCAGGTACTTCGTCAGCTTCGCCGCGTCGGCGTCGACCGGGACGGCCTCGACGTCGTCGGAGAAGTGCCAGATCGCGGCCTGGGTGGCGGCGGCGGCGGTCTTCTCGGTGAGCTTCGCGGCACCGGCCTTGGCGGCCAGGCTCGTGAGGTCGTTCACCTGCGGGTAGGAGTTCTGCAGGATCCAGCGGATCTTGCCGGCGTCCTTGTTGTTGTGGAGCGACGACTGGTCCCAGCCGACCTCCTTGTACTCCTGACCCGTCTTCGCACCGGTGTAGAGGTCGATGCAGTAGGTCTGGATGAAGCCGCCGGGCTTCACGGACATCTCGAACAGACCGGCCGACACCTTGCGGTGCGAGTCCTTGATCTCGACGGTGTCGTAGATCTTCAGGTCACCGAGCGTCGCCGTGGCGCCACCCGTGCCCTGGTCGGCGTCCTCGGCCATCGCCGGTCCCGCGATGGCCATCGAACCCGCAGCGACGAGGCCCGAGACCAGGGTCGCGGCGGCAAGGCGGGCAACGCCGCGCCTCCGAACTGAAAACATGGATTTCCCCTCCGTGCGGGCTGCTCCGCGTCTTCGATCGAGACGCGTGGGGGGAGCACCCGCCAGCAGACTCACTGACCCACTGGAAGCAAGTGCCTCATGAGTACCCGGGAATCCTAGGGACGGGAAGGGCCCCCGTGTCCCGTCGTGCGGTCTGATAACCATACCGACTCGAAATCGTTATCAGCGGCCTTAGTTGAGCAAGAAACCGCTGGTCACGGTGTCGACAAATCTCCGCGACGGACCGTCAGGGAATGGCTACCAGAGGGTAGTCGGTGGCCTCCGGCTCCGTCGACGGCACAGTCGGCGGAGCAGTCGGCGGAGGTGTCGCCCAGGGGTCGGAAGCCGAGGTCGGGGCGCCGCCCGGGCCCGCCGCGGACCTCTCGCCGGGGGCGGCGGCCGAGGCCGCCGCGCCGGCTGCCGCCATCCCGGAGGAATCCGGAATCAGGCCCTCCGGAAGGGCCGTTGTCGTGACCGGTGTGCGGCTCGCCCGCCGGAACGCCGCCGTGCCGCGCGTCAGATCGTGTCCCACGGCGACCGCGTCCACGTCCACGAAGGTCTTCCGCCGCCCGTCGAGCTCCTCCTCCCGCACCTTCAACCTGCCGTGCACCACCAGGGGTTCGCCCACCGACACCGAGGCCGCCAGATTCGCCCCCAGCGAGCGCCACGCGGAGACCGTGTAGAAACTGGTCGCCCCGTCCGTCCACGTCGCGCGCTCGCGGTCCCAGCGGCGCGCGGTCACCGCGAAGCGGAACCGCGCGACCCCACCGGACACCGTCTCCCGGTACTCCACGTTCGTCGCCACGTTGCCGACCAGCGTCACCGTCGTCTCGTTCATCTGCCCACGCTCCCCTTCGGTTCCGGAAACAGGAACGGCGTCCGTCCGCCCTTCCGAGATCCATGCTGGACCGAACCGGGAAAACCCGCTGAAGCCTGTGGACAGACGGGCAGTTGTGGACAACCCGGCCACCCGAACGGGGAGTTCCGCACTCTTCCGGCGCCCCCGCCTCAGCGCGCCCGGGCCGCCGCCCCCGTCCGCGCCGGGCCGAACCGGGTGCCCCCGAACCGGCCGCCGCCCCCGGCCCCCGCTCCCCCGGCCGTGCCGCCGCCCAGGGCGCCCCGGCCCGCGGTGCGGCTCGCGAGCCGGGTGGCGCCGGCCGCCGTCACGTACTGCTCGCGCACCTCGCGGTAACGCATCAGCTCGGCCGCGATCGGGTCGAGCACCCGGGCCCGGCCGCAGGCCGCCGCGGCCTCGCGCAGCGCGCGCTCGGCCTCCTGCCCGTAACGCCGCGCGGGTCCCCGTACCGCCGCCGCGCAGGCCCACTCGACCAGCGGACCGCCGACGATCCCCGCGACCATGATGAGCACCGGCGGCCAGAGCAGCGGCTCGACCACCCCCACGATCTGGGCCGTCAGCCACAGGGCGCCGAAGATCTGCAGGAAGGTCATCACCACCTGCGCGAGCACCGCCGCAGGCCACCAGGCCGGGCGGGGCGGCCGGGCCGCCGGGTCGCCCATGGTCACCGTCAGCTCGTCGAGCGCCTCCGGCAGCCCCTCGGCACCGCGCAGCGCCGCCTCGCGGACCGACTGCGCCCAGGGACCCGGCAGCCCGCGCGCGGCCTCGTCGGAGACGATCCGCACCGCCTGCTCGACCCGCTGACGCGCGGTCAGCTCCTCCTCGACCGGGGCCGCCGGGCCGCCGTCGCCGCTGCCGTGCTCGCGCACCCGCCCGTACCAGCGGTAGAGCCGCAGCCAGGGCGTGCCGCAGGCGCGGATGGCGTTGCGGCGCCAGACCCGTTCGGCGGCCTCGCCCGCCGCCTGGGCGCCGACGGCGACGGCGAGCCGGTGGGCGAACTCCTCGCGGGCCCGTTCGCCGAGCCCCGGCCGCCCGTCGGCGACGAACTCCGGCCGCAGCCGGGCGGTGGCGGCGTCCACGTCGGCGGCCAGCCGCCGTTCGGGCGCGGTGCGCTCCTGGACGAACCGGCCGAGGAGTTCGCGCAGCTCCGGCACGCCCTCCCCGGTCAGGGCGGACAGCGGCAGCACGGTCGCGCCGGGTTCGCCGTGCTCGCCGAGCGCCATGCCGTCCTCGTCGAGCAGCCGGCGCAGGTCGTCGATGACGAGGTCGGCGGCCTCGGTGCCGAGCCGGTCGATCTGGTTGAGGACGACGAAGGTGACCTCGGCGTGTCCGGCGAGGGGCCGCAGATAGCGCTCGTGGAGGGCGGCGTCGGCGTACTTCTCCGGGTCGACCACCCAGATCACCGCGTCGACCAGGCCGAGCAGCCGGTCGACCTGGTCCCGGTGGGCGGTGACGGCGGAGTCGTGGTCCGGCAGGTCGATCAGGACGAGGCCCTGGAGTTCGGCGTCGGCCGCGCCGCCCGCGAGCGGCCGGCGGCGCAGCCGGCCGGGGATGCCCAGCCGGTCCAGGAGCCCGGCGGCCCCCTCCGACCAGCTCAGCGCGATCGGCGCGGCGGTGGTGGGGCGGCGCAGCCCGGTCTCGGAGACGGGGACGCCGGCGAGGGCGTTGAAGAGGGAGGACTTGCCGCTGCCGGTGGCCCCGGCGATGGCGACGACGGTGTGCCGCGCGGACAGCCGCTGCCGGGCGGCGGCCTCGTCGAGGACCCGGCCGGCCTCGGCGAGCGCCTCGCCGTCGACGCGGGTGCGGGAGAGGCCGACGAGCTCGTGGAGCGCGTCGAGGCGGGTGCGCAGGGCCCCGCCGTAGGCGCCGCCGAGGGGCGGGAGGGACTCGTCGCCGTCCTCCCCGTCCGGGTCCGCCCCGGCGGGGTGCCGGTCCTCGTCGGCCCGGGGGTGGGGACGGTCGGCGACGCGGCGGGCGATGAGCCCGTCGTCCCAGCGCCGCGGGTCCTGGTGCTGCCCGTCGTGGTGCCCGGCGGGGTGCTGCCCGTCGTAGTGCCCGGCCGGGTGCTCTACGGGCCTTGGTGCGGGGCTCTCTCGAAGCGTCCCGGCGAGGTTCCCGGCCGGCTTTCCGGCGCCCGGGGCGCCGTCCATGGTCCGGTCGTCCACGGCGTCACTTCTCCTTCTGCAGTACGGAGAGCGCGGCGATCAGTTCGGCCTGCGGCTCGGGGGTCACGTCGAGGGCGTCGAGCGGGGCGAGCCGCCGGTCGCGTTCGGTGTGCAGGGCGCGGTCCAGGTACGTGGTGACGAGCTCGCCGCCCTTGTCGCGCAGGCGCAGGGCGCCCTGGGCGCCGAGGAGTTCGGCGAGCCGGTCGCCGGCGGCGCGGGTGCGGCGGCCGCCGAGGAGGACGGCGGCGAGGAGCGCGGTGAGGGTCTCGGTGTCGGGGGCCGCGGCGGCCGCCGCGCGCTTGCCGCCCCGGGCGGTGGCGGGGCGCTCGATCTCCCGTACCTCCTCCTCGACCATCTCCTCCAGGACGCGTCGCCAGCGCCGTACGGTCAAGGCGATCCGCTCCCCGGCGTCCTGGGCGTCGTCCTTGCGGCCGGGGGCGGCGGGGGTCAGCGCGCCGGCGGCGGGTTCGCGGCGCCAGGCGTCCCGTACCCGCTCGTCGGCGGCGGCGACGGCGCACTGCAGGAGGGCGCCGAGGGACTCGACGAGGGAGTCGAGGAGCTCGTCGGCGGAGCTGTCGCGGGGGTAGCCGCGCCAGCGGGTGCGGGCGTCGCCGGCGAGGACGGCGCCGCGGCGCACCTGTTCGCGGACCCGGCGCCCCTGTTCCTCGTACGCGGACTCGACGGCGCCGCCGAGCCGCACGGCGGCGGCGTACTGGGCGGCGACGGCTCCGGCGAGTTCCGGCATGCGGGTGTCGAGGGAGTCGATCACCCCGGCGGCGGTCCGGCCTACGGCCTGCTGGCGGGCGGCGGGGTCCTGGGCACAGTGGGCGAGCCAGGCGCGGAGCGGGGCGACGGCGTTGTCGGGCAGCAGTCCGCTGCCGCCGCCGGTGGACTCGGGCAGTTCGGGAATGGTGAAGCGGGGCAGCTCGCCGAATCCGGCCTTGTCGAGCAGGGCCGCGTACTGCCGGGAGACCTCGGTGATCACCTGGTGGGGCACCCGGTCGAGGACGGTGACGAGGGTGGCGTCGTACTCCTTCGCGGTGCGGAGCAGGTGCCAGGGCACGGCGTCGGCGTAGCGGGAGGCGGTGGTGACCATGACCCAGATGTCGGCGGCGCACATCAACTCGGCGGCGAGCAGCCGGTTCTCGACGACGAGGGAGTCGATGTCGGGGGCGTCGAGGAGGGCGAGCCCGCGGGGCAGGGTGGCGGCGGTCTCGACGCGGAGGGAGTTGTCCTCGGGGGGTTCCTCGACGGCGTGCTCGTCGTCCTGCTGCGGCAGCCAGACGCGGGTGAGCTGCGGCAGGACGCGCATCCCGGCGAACCAGTGGTGGTCCTCGGGGTGGCAGACGAGGACGGGCGTCCGGGTGGTGGGCCTGAGCACCCCGGCCTCGCTGACCCGCCGTCCGACGAGCGAGTTGACGAGGGTGGACTTGCCGGCCCCGGTGGACCCGCCGACGACGGCGAGCAGCGGCGCGTCGGGGTCCTTCAGACGGGGCACCAGATAGTCGTCGAGCTGGGCGAGCAGCTCGGCCCGGGTCTGCCGGGCCCGCGGGGCGCCGGGGAGGGGGAGGGGGAGACGCACGGCGGCGACACGGTCGCGCAGGGCGGAGAGTGCGTCGATCAGCTGAGGCCGTTCGTCCAAGGTCACCACATGCGAAGAATGCCCAATTTTGGAGCCTTTTTGAAGCGTATTGCGGCTGCGCGCGCCGACCGAACGGATGTAGCCGAGCGCCCTGGGCATAACGACTGCACAACACCCGGCCCGAGTGGCGCGAAAAGCGCTGCACGAATCGCACCTGCCTGCGATTATCGGACCGCTTCACCGAACCTCCACATCGTGCCACGCAGGTGAAGCACCCGGGCCAGGCCACCAGGACCCCTATCCTTGACCCGGCCCCCACCGGCCACCACCGGCCCCCGTAGCTCAGCGGATAGAGCAGGTGCCTTCTAAGCACTTGGCCGCAGGTTCGAGTCCTGCCGGGGGCGCAACGCCGGGACCCTCCTTCGGGAGGGTCTTTTTGCTGGTCAGAGGCGGTTTTCAGTCGGGGGCGAGCGCACCGGGGCCAGGGCTCCGGTTGGCTTGATCTGTCCGGCTGAAACCGGCCAGAGGTGGCTCCCGGCGGCCGTTCGGCCCGAAAACGGCCCGAAATTTCGGGCCGCCCAGGGTGCGGCCCAGAGCCCGGGCCGCGCCGCCGAGGCCGAGGGCTCAGGCGGCTTCGGCCCGGTCATGGCGGTGCGGGGCCGCGACCGGTCCCCCTTCCGGTCGCGGCCCCGCTCGCCGGGGTGCCGAGTCCGGTCACGAGCCGCAGCAGCCGCCCGTCGGCTGCTCCGCCACGACGGGCAGGGTGGCCCCGGCGCCGAGCTGTACGAGCTGCGGGCTGGGCGCCGTCGGTGCGCAGCAGCCGCCGGAGTCGTCGGACCGGGCCTCGGGGGCGTCGTAGAGGCCGGAGCCGCCGCACACCCCGGTCTCCGGGAGGGTGAGTTCGACGCGGTCGGCGGACTCGACGTCTCCGGCGATCGCCGCGGCGATGGAGCGGACCTGCTCGTAGCCGGTGAGGGCGAGGAAGGTCGGGGCGCGGCCGTAGGACTTCATGCCGGCGAGGTACAGCCCCTGTTCGGGATGGGCCAGTTCGCGGTGGCCGTGGGGGTAGACGCTGCCGCAGGAGTGCTGGTTGGGGTCGATGAGCGGGGCGAGGGCGGTCGGGGCCTGGAGGCGCTCGTCGAGCCCGAGGCGCAGCTCGGAGAGGAAGGACAGGTCGGGGCGGAGGCCCGTGAGGACGATGACCTCGTCGACCGGGTCGAGCCGGCGGCCGTCCTCGGCGACGAGGACCAGGCGCCCGTCGGCGTCCCGCTCGACCGACTCGACGCGGAAGCCGGTGACGGCATCGGCGTGTCCCTCGTCGACGGCCGCCTTGGCGGCGAGGCCGAGGGCTCCGCGGGCGGGAAGCTGGTCGGCGGTCCCGCCGCCGAAGGTCGAGCCGGAGATGCCTCGGCGAAGGATCCAGACGGCCCGCGTCCCCTTCTCCTCGCGCGCCAGTGCCGCGAGGGAGGCGAGGGCGGTGAACGCGGAGGCGCCGGAACCGATCACGGCGGTGCGCCGGCCCGCGTAACGCGTGCGGAGAGCCGGGTCGTTCAGGTCGGGCACACGGTAGGTGATGCGGTCGGCCGCCGCCTTCTCGCCGAGTGCCGGGAGCCCGTTGCCGCCTGCCGGGCCGGGGATGCTCCAGGTGCCGGAGGCGTCGATGACGGCCCGGGCGAGGATCCGCTCCTCGTGGCCGTCGGCGTGACGGACGTGCACGGTGAAGGGCTGGGTCTCGCGGTCCGCGTCCACGAGCCGGTCCCGTCCGGTGCGCGAGACACCGGTGACGCGGGCGCCGGTACGGACGCGGTCGCCCAGGACCGTGGCGAGCGGCTGGAGATAGAGGTCGGCCCAGTCGCCGCCGGTGGGGTACGCGGCGGTGTCCGGCTTGGTCCAGCCGGTAGGGGCCAGCAGTTTCTCCGCCGCCGGGTCGGTGACCTCGCCCCAGGGCGAGAAGAGCCGCACGTGCGCCCACTCGCGTACGGCGGCGCCGGCGGTCGCCCCCGCTTCCAGGACCAGGGGTTCGATGTCCCGCTCGACGAGGTGCGCGGCGGCGGCCAGGCCGACGGGGCCGGCGCCGATGACCACAACAGGCAGGTCGCTGGTGGAAGCGTTCACGATCGACTCCTCGCTATTTCGACATTTGTCGATGTCGTGACGAACAGCCTGGCATCTGATTCGACAGACGTCAACATAGGCGCGCATCGATATCGCGGTCGTCGAACTTCCGCGCTGGTTCGACGCGTGTCAACATAGATGCATGTCGAACGCCGAGCTGTTGCCGTTGCTGGAGCCCGCGGTCGCGCCCTGCTGCCCGCCGCTCACCGAGCGGCCCCTCTCGGCCGAGGAGGCCGAGCGGACGGCCGTCATGTTCAAGGCGCTGGGCGACCCCGTCCGGCTGCGCCTGTTCTCCGCGGTCGCCTCGCACGAGGGCGGGGAGGCGTGCGTCTGCGACATCTCCGACGTCGGCGTCTCGCAGCCGACCGTCTCCCACCACCTGAAGAAGCTGAAGGAGGCGGGGCTGCTCACCTCCGAGCGGCGCGGGACGTGGGTGTACTACCGGGTGGAGCCCGCCGTACTGGCAGCCATGGGGCAGTTCCTCAGCCCGGCGGCCGCCTCCGACTGACCGATCGCAGCGCACCGGAGGGCGCCGTCGGCCCGCCGGCCCACGCCGAAACGCCAAGCGAGGTGGGCCGTCGCGATGCCAGCCCGAGCCGGCGGCGCACGAGGCGCTGGAACGGCCGGCCGCCCTCAGCGTGCTCGCACGACGGGTGGGCGAGGCCGCTGTCGAAAGGTGAGCGAGGCGAAGGGGGCGCAGCCCATGACGGCGGCGCCCCCTTCGGCTTCCTCGGGCGAGGAGGTCAGGACAGGGCGTCCACGAACGCCGCGACGCGGGCGAGGGCTGTCTCCAGCTGTTCCGGAGGCACCGTGTACGAGATCCGGACGTGGTCCGGGGCGGCGAAGTCGGCACCGGGGACGACGGCCACGTTGGCTTTCGCGAGGAGGAGTTCCGCGAAGGTGGCCGCCGAGGTGATGGTGCGGTCCTCGTGCGTCTTGCCGTACAGGCCGGTGACGTCGGCGAGCAGGAAGAACGCCCCCTCGGGGTGACCTGCCACCCGCAAGCCGGGAATGTCTCCGATCGCCTTGAGCGTGGCGAGGCGGCGGGCGTCGAGTTCGGTGCGGCGGCGTTCCAGTTCGGGACCGAGGCCGTCGGCCGTGAGCGCACCGAGCGCCGCGCGCTGCGCGATGGAGGACGGCGCGGAAGCCGTGTGGCTCTGCAGAGCCGTGACGGTGGAGGCGAGTTCCACCGGAGCGGCGAGCCAGCCGATGCGCCACCCGGTCATGGCGAAGGTCTTGGAGACGCCGCCGATGGTCACGGTGCGAGCGGCGATCTCGGGACCCAGGGCCGCCACGGAGGTGAAGCGGGAGTCGCCGAACACCCAGTGGTCGCAGATCTCGTCGCTGATGACGACGAGATCGTGCTCGACGGCCGCTTCGGCCAGCGCAGCCAGCTCGTAGCGGCTGTACACGACCCCGGAGGGGTTGGCCGGACTGTTGAGGAGCAGGGCCTTGGTCCGCGGGGTCACTGCGGCCCGAACCTGGTCGGGAGTGACCTTCAGGCCTGCGCCGGGAGCCGGACGCACGGGAACCAGCGTGCCACCGGCCAGGGCGATCAGATGGGGGTAGCTGACCCAGTACGGGGTCGGCACGAGCACCTCGTCGCCGGCTTCGAGCAGGGCCGTGAACGCGTAGTGGAGCGCCTGCTTGGCACCCGCCGTGACGACGACCTCCGCCGCCCCGTACGTCGTTCCGTGGCGGTTGAGATGGCTCGCGATCGCCGTGCGCAGCGCGGGGACACCGGCCGCCGGCGTGTAACGCGTGAAGTCCTCGGCGATCGCCTGCGCCGCAGCACGCGCGGCGGGTTCGACCGTCGGGAACGCCGGCTCGCCGCTGGTCAAGTTGATGACGTCCACGCCCGCGGCGACGAGGGCCTTGGCGTGGGCGTCGAGCGCGGCGGTCGCCGAGGGCGGGACGGCGGCGGCTCGCACGGCGGGGCGGAGCGGGTTCACGGGCGTTCCTTACGGGTCAGAGGTGGACGGTGAGGAGGCTGAGCGCGGCTTCGTGCCCTCGGCGCAGGGCGGCCGCCCGGCTCCCGCGGTCGACCACCTCCACGCAGCGGTCGCAGAACTGCACGTCGGTCCTGTCCGAGGACCGACGGGCACCGCGAAGCCGGCGGAGCGAGGTGCGGAGGGATGTCATGACTCGCCTCGATTCATAGACGGCTATCTATGCAATGAGTATGGCGTGACACATAGACGACAGTCAATGGATCGGTCGCGATCCGTCCGGCGCGCGGTCGACTCTGGACGGAACCCGTGACGATCGGTCACATTGGCCGCATGACCGAACCCCTGGCCACCGAGACTCCGTCCGGATCGCGCTGCTGCTCGCCCATGACGCCCGATCAGGCCGTCGAGCTGTCGGCCGTGTTCAAGGCCCTCGCCGACCCGGTACGGCTGCGGATCGCCAGCATCGTGGCCTGCTGCCCGGCGGGCGAGGTGTGCATGGGCGAGATCGCCGCCGAGTTCGACCTGACCGGCCCGACCATCAGCCACCACCTGCGCAAGCTGCGCGAGGCGGGCATCCTCGCCTCCGAGCGGCGCGCGAACGAGGTCTACTACTTCGCCCGTCCGGAGCGCATCGAGCACCTGATCGGCCCGCTCACGGGGATGCACACGGCAGCCCGCCTGCCCGCGCCGGCCTAGGCCGGGAATCGGCAGCGAAGAAGCGGAGAGACGACCGCGGCCCGTCCCGGTGCACCGGGACGGGCCTTCGCCGTCTTGCGTGTCGCAGGTGTCGCGCGTTCAGCCGCGGGAGGTCAGAGCCACATCGGGGCCAGGTAGCCGAGGACGACCGCGCCGGTGAAGAGGATGCCGACCACCAGGGCGACGACCCGCCAGCGGGCGATGAGGAGCATGCCGCTGATGGCACCGATGCTGGTGCCCGCGCCGGTCATGAGGAAGGCGAGCGCCGGGCCGGGGCCCATGCCGCCCTGCATCAGGGTGGCGACCAGCGGGAGCGAACCGTCGGAGTTCAGGTACACCGGGATGCCGATGAGGGCGGCGAGCGGGACCGCGAAGACGTTGCCGTCACCGAGGAACGCGGTGAGGTAGCTGGTCGGGATCGAGTTGATGAGCAGGAAGCCGAGGGTCGCGAAGCCCAGGAAGTAGATCGCCAGACGCTTGGCGTTGACCAGGAGCTCCTTGCCGAACTCGTCCAGCTTGAGGCGCTCGACGAGACCGGCCGGGGCGGGCACCGGAGCGGGGGTCGGCTTCGCCGGGGCGGTGGGGCGGGTGAGCAGCGCCGTACGGGCCAGGCCGCCGCCACCGGCCGGGACACCGCCACCCGCGGAGAGGCCACCGGAGCCCTCGGCCCCGGCACCGCCGTCGGTGTCGCTGCTGCAGCAGCTCTCCGCGGCCTTCTCCTCGGCCTGGTTCGCCGTGATCCGGGCCTGACCCTCCAGCCAGCCGGTCTTCTCCACGAGCCAGGTGACGAGTCCCGCGAAGAGGCCGATCACGATCGCCGCCACGAAGAAGGTGGTGGCGAACGCGGCACCGAACAGGCCGGTCGAAAGGACGTACTCCTCGGGGCTGGTGAGCGGCGAGGCCACCATGAAGGTCACGACCGGCGTCCACGGCACGCTGGAGGCGAGCGCGCCGAGCACGACCGCGGTCGTGCCGCAGGAACAGAAGGGCGTGAAGGTCGCGAGGACGATGGCGCCGAGCACCGCGACCACCGTCTTGCGACGCATCCAGGAGGAGAGCCGGTCCGCGCCGATGTAGACCGGGATGGCCGAGGCCAGCACCACGCTGATGAGCAGGAACGGCCAGTTGGCGGAAAGGGACTCGCCGACATCGTGGGCGGTGCGCCCCAGGACGTCGAGGACGGTGTCGATCACGGTGGACTCCAGCAACTCATAGACGGCTGTCGATGAGTCAGACTCTGCCGGAACATATAGATGACTGTCAATGAGTGGGGAACAATTCATAGACGGCTGTCGTTTAATGGAGCATGCCCACGCCGATCTCGGAGCTGTGCTGCTCCCCCGTGCTCGCCGGTCCGCTCACGCCCGAGGCCGCCGACGATCTCGCGACCGCCCTGAAGGTGGTCGCCGACGCGACCCGTCTCCGCCTGCTCGGCCTGATCCGGTCACAGCCGACCGGCGAGGCCTGCACCTGCGATCTCACCGAGCCGCTGGGCCTGACCCAGCCGACCGTCACGCACCACCTGAAGGTGCTGTACGAGGCCGGCTTCCTGACGCGCGAGAAGCGCGGCAGGCAGACCTATTACCGGATCGCCCCCGAGAGCATGACCGTGCTCTGCCAGGCGCTGGATCCGGCACCCCAGCTCTCCCTCACGGCGCTCGCGGCGGGCTGAGCACCCCCGACACACCCCTCTCCAAGGGCTGGTTCACCGCCGTTCAGGCGCCGTGAACCAGCCCTTCGGCATCTCCAGGCAGGTGAGTGCCGGACGCAGTTCATGCCACGGGTGATCCCTTCCACACCCTGGGTGACCTCGGACAGACTCATGAACACCGGGAGGGCGACAAGCCCCCCGGAACCGCCGGAGCCGGCCACCGAGGCCGCCGGTCGACGAAAAGCCACTGTCATCGCCTGGGGAGAGCCATGTCTGTTTCGCGTACCTCGATGCGTCTTGCCGCCGCCGCGCTCGTCACCGTGATCGGACTCGGAACCGCCTCCGCCCTGGACGCCGGCACCCTCCCCGCCCTCGCCGGAGCCGGCTGGGACACGGCCCCGACGACGCCCACCGACTCCGCGGACGGCGCCGGCTGGGACACCGCTCCCCTCACGCTCGCCGCCGACGGCGACGGCGCCGGCTGGGACGTGGCTCCCCTGACGACCGATGACACCGACGGCGCCGGCTGGGACTCGGCCCCGACCGACCCCTCCACCGACGGCGCCGGCTGGGACTGACCAGCGGTCCTGATCCTCACCCGAGGCACCGGACCCCGCCGCCCCCGCGCCCCGCTGACCTACAAGGAGAGCACCCCATGAGCACCGCCGCCTGCTGCAGCACCACCGCCGAGGAGCCCGCCGCCCTCCCGGTCGTCGACACCTCCTCCTCCGGCTGCTGCTCCGCCCCGGAGCAGGCCAAGGAGAACGTCGAGGAGTCGACCGCGACCTGCTGCGGCGACCAGGACGACGAGACCGAGCCGGTCGCGGAGTCGGGCTGCTGCGCACCGGCGAAGCCCGAGCCCGTCGAGGCCTCCGGATGCTGCGGCCCTCAGGCCCCGCAGGAGGAGCAGGCCGAAGCCGCCGAGGTGCGCACCGGGCTCACCCTGGAGGATGCGCTCGCGGCGCTCGGCGGCGTCGTCCCGCAGGCCACCGACCCCACCCCGTACGCACAGGTGAGCTGGCTGCAGGCGACCGAGACGAGCCTCGTCGGCGCCAAGCCCTGGCACACCGTCGCCGACCGCGGGGAGGGGGACGTCGCCTTCCTGCCCGGCTACGTGTTCGACGCCGACCCGATCGTGGACGCCGACCCCCGCACCTTCCTGGGCTGGCAGCCGGCGGACGGCACCGCGGCCTGCTGCTCGGCCACCACCTCGTGCTGCGAGTCCGCCACCGACGCCGTCGAGGCGCTGGGCACCGACGCGCTCTTCCCGACCCTGCTGCTCGGCTCCCCGCTCGGCTACCGCTCCGAGGCGACCGCCTCCGTCGAGGACCCGCTGCTCGTCGCCGACCTGGTCGACCGCATCGTGCCGGCCGCGATCGAGGCCGGCATCCGCTCGATCACCGCCCCGTGGCTGCACGACAACGCGTACAGCGAGGTCCTGGCCCTCGCGCTCCAGGCCTACGGCGGCGACATCGCCTTCCACGGCGAGAACAACGTGCTCGACCTCCAGCACGACAGCTACGACGCCCACCTGGCCTCGCTGCCCTCCCGCAAGCGGCGTCGGGTCAAGCAGGACCAGGACCGGGCCGCTGACTCCGGCACCCGCATCGAACGCAAGGACCGCGAGGAGCTGCGTCCGCTGATCGGCCGGATCTCCGAGCTCGTCACGATGAACCGCCAGAAGTACGAGGGCGGCGAGGACGAGGCGCACATCGGCGCCCTGCTCACCGCGCTGGTCGACGGCGGTGCCGACATCCGGGCGTACCTGGTGCACAAGGACGACGTCGTCGTCGCGGCCTCGGTGATGGTCCGGCAGGGCAAGCGCCTGTTCGCGAAGTGGGCCGGCTTCGACTACGAGGCGCTGGGCGAGCGCAGCGGCGTCTACTTCGAGATCGGGCTCGACCGTCCGCTGCGCGACGCGTACGACGAGGGCATCAGCACGATCGAGGCCGGCCCGGGCGCCGACGAGGCGAAGCGACTGCGCGGCTTCCGTCCGCGTCCCATCCAGTCCGTGATCCTGGTCGCCGACCAGGCGCTCCGGCCGAAGGTCGCGGAGCTGCACGCCGCCTACGGCCAGGCCCGACGCGAGGCGCTGGGTGCGGGCACCGAGGAGGAGCCGGCGACCGCGATCGGCCGCCTGAAGGCGAAGCTGCTCGGCAACACCGCGTACGAGCCGATCAAGCCCGTGCAGCCCGAAGGCGGTTGCTGCGGCTGACCCGCCACGGCCGCGCATTTCCTGCAACCGGTCCGGTGTGCCTCGCGCACCGGACCTTCCGGGCGTTCCCGCCCCGACAACGGCCGTTCAGTCCGTCCAGCCCGCCTTGGCCGCCAGCACTCCGGCCTCGAAGCGGCTGCGGGCACCGAGTCGCGCCATGAGTTCGGACACGATCCGGCGCTCCGTGCGCAGGCCGATGCCGAGCTTCTTCGCGGCGATCTCGTCGGTCGCTCCCTGGGTGAGCTGGCGCAGGAGTTCCCGTTCCTGCGCGGTCAGGCCGGCCTCGTCCCGGTCCCGGACGCTGCCCAGCGGCGCCGCCCGCTCCCAGACCTGCTCGAACAGCGCCACCAGGGCGGTCAGTACACCGGGGCCGGTCAGCTGGACGGCACCCTTCCTGGTGTTGTCGGGGTCGATGGGCAGCAGCGCCACCTCGCGGTCGAAGAGGACCATGCGCAGCGGAAGGGCGGGGACGGTGCGCACCTCGCCCCCGTTGTCGTGGAGCCAGTGCGCGTACTCCACGGTGGGGCTGTCGTTGCGCACGCTGTCCAGGTAGACGGTCAGGACGCGCACTCCGCGCCGCATCAGGTCCTCGTCGAGCGGCCGGCTGGCCTCCAGGCTGGCCGCGGACTGGGCGCCGCCCGGCATGAACGACAGACACTCGCTGGTGCTGCGGTGGGCCAGCTCCTCGAGCCGGGCCTGAATCGAGTCGATGCCCTGGAGGTACTCGACACCGTGCCGCTCGCCCGTCCGCAGCTCCGCGTACTCGGCGAGCAGGGTGCTGATGGCCGCCTGCGATTCGGCGAACTGCTGCTGTTGCGCCAGGAGCTCGGCCTGCTGTCGCTGGAGCAGCAGCTGAAAGCCGAGGTTCGGGCTGACCGGACGGAGGCCGCCGGGGGCCTGGAGGGAGCGGCGCAGAAGATTCAGCTCGGCAAGCCGGTCCAGGGCCTCGCGTATCTCCGCCTCGGAGCGGGACAGATGGGCGGCGAGTTCGGCGATGCCCCAGTCCTGGTGCGTGAGCATCACGCGGTAGACCGTCTCGGCACCCTCATCCAGTCCCAAACTCGCCAGCACAGCGACCCCCCGGTCCGTGTCTCAATCATCGAGACACCCTCATCAGTCCATCGGCGAGCGCCGATCTTTGCAGTTCAGGGCGTCGGCCGACAAGACGTGTTCGCCCTGAGGCCGGAGGCCACGGTGGCCGCCCGTCTCGCTGCGTCCGACCGGAAATGCCTGCGCTCAGGCAGGTCGTTGCCGAACGCGGTTCATGCCAGCGCATTTCCCTTCCGGCATCGGCGTCTCCTCAGCAAACTGGTGATCACGAAGGTTCGGCGGGCCGACACACCGGATTCCGCGCCTCTCTCCACGCCCCCTTTCCAAGGGATTCCATCCACCACACACGGAGGACAGCCATGTCCGCTGCGCGGAAATCGCTGCGCCTGGCCAACAGGGCGGCCGCCGTCGCCCTGGGCTTCTCCCCCGCCGGCGGGCACGGCTGCGGCCCCAAGTGCCGTCACACCGAGCTGTACGGCGAGATCACCCAGGCCGAGGCTGACCTGCACGTGTGGTCCGTACCCGGACTCACCGCCCGGCCGGGAGGCCCCATGCTGATGGCCACCGCCACCCTTGTCGCGACGGACGCCGCCACGCACCGGAAGCTGCCGGCGGCCGCGGTCACGGACATCGTGTGGGCCTCCGCCAGACCCGACGACGATCTTGAGCATGTCCACGCCCAGTCCACCTCGGGTCGAATCGAGCTGACTTTCTTCCACCGCACCCGAAACCCGGCGGAGGCCATTTCCGCGGCGTGGGAAATCTGCCTGCGCGTGTTGAATTCCAGCCCTTCCCTGGCCCATTGGCGCATCACCGCCACCCCTCGGCTCCCCGACGCCCTCCCCGGCTCGGGCCCCGTTCCCGCGTGACCCAGATCACACACCACCGCGAGGAGAACCGCCCATGAGCGGCATCAACGACCCCCGTCTCAAGGCCGACGAACTCACCGTCGAGACGCTGGCCGGCATCGACCACGACGTGAGGGTGCTCGGCTCGAAGAGCTACACCAACCGGCAGATCGCCGTCGCCGCCCTCGCCGCCCTCTCCGGCAAGGAGGGCGTGATCGACGGCGCGCTGATCTCCGACGACACCGTCTTCTTCACCAAGGCCGTCGAGTCCTTCGGCCACGTCGGCGCCGAGATCGACCACGAGGCCGCCCGCATCACGTTCACCCCGACCGGCCGGCCGATGACGGCACCGCAGGAGGAGATCTTCGTGGGCGGCGCCGGCACGCCGCTGCGCTTCCTCATCTCCATGGCGGGCCTCGCCGAGGGCACCACGACGATCACCGGCAACGCCCGCATGCAGGAACGTCCGTTCGGCGACCTGCTGGCCGCGCTGCCCGGCCTCGGTGTCGACGCGATCGCCGTGCGCGGCAACGGCTCCCCGCCGATCCGCGTCACCGGCGGCAACTTCGTCGGTGGGAAGACGAAGATCTCCGGTGCCGTCTCCAGCCAGTACACCTCCTCGCTCCTGATCAGCTCCGTACTCGCCAAGCAGGACACCGAGATCGAGATCGTCGACGAACTGGTCTCCAAGCCGTACGTCGAGATGACGCTCGCCACCCTCGCCGAGCACGGCATCACCGTCGAGCGCGACGGCTACCGCTGGTTCAAGGTGCCCGCGGGCCAGTCCTTCAAGGGCGGCCACGCGATCGTCGAGCCCGACGCCTCGGGCCTCTCCTACTTCATCGCCGCCGCCGCGATCCTCGGCGGCCGGGTCACCATCCCCGGCATCGGCTCGACCTCCCACCAGGGCGACGTCGGTCTGGTCGAGGTCCTCGGCCGGATGGGCGCCCGCACCGAGGTCACCGCGGACTCGATCACGGTCAGCGGCGGAAGGCTGCACGGCATCGAGGTCGACATGGAGGCCATGCCGGACGTCGTCCCCTCGCTCGCCGCGGTCGCCGCCTTCGCCGAGGGGCCGACCCGCATCACCAACATCGCGAGCCTCCGGGTCAAGGAGTGCGACCGCATCGCCGCCGTCACCACCGAGCTGCGCAAGATGGGCATCACGGTCGACGAGTACGACGACGCCATGACCGTCCACGGCGGCCCCTCGCACGGCGCGGTCATCGACACCTACGACGACCACCGCATCGCCATGACCTTCGCGGTCATGGGCCTGCGCACGCCGGGCGTCGTCATCAAGGACCCCGGCTGCGTCGCCAAGTCCTTCCCCGCCTTCTGGCAGACCCTGGACACCCTGCGATGAGCGAGCCCACCGCGGAAACCCCCGGCATCCTGCTCGTCCTCGACGGCTGGGGCCACGCCGAGCCGGGGCCCGGCAACGCCCTCGCGGTCGCGGACACCCCCGTCCTGGACGGCATCCGGGCCAAGTACCCGGCGACGCTCGTCGAGGCCTCCGGCGAACACGTCGGCCTGCTGCCCGGCACGGTCGGCAACTCCGAGATCGGCCACATGGTCATCGGCGCCGGCCGGCCGCTGGACTACGACAGCGTCCTCGTCCAGCGGCAGATCGACAGCGGCGGCCTCCGCGAGAACCCGCTCCTGACCGAGGTGCTCGACGCCCTCGCCTCCGGCGGCGGCGCGCTGCACCTGGTCGGGCTCGTCTCCGACGGGCAGATCCACGCCCATGTCGACCATCTGCACGAGCTGCTCGCCATCGCCGCCGCCCGCGGCGTCGAGAAGGTCTGGGTGCACGCCGTCACCGACGGCCGGGACGTCGCCGACCGCACCGCCGGCCACTACCTCGGCCGGGTCGAGGAGTTCTTCGCCGCGACCGGCGTCGGCCGCCTCGCCACGGTCTCCGGCCGCGGCTACGCCCTCGACAAGAGCGGCGACCTGGAGCTCACCGCCAAGGTCACCCTGGCCGTCGCCGACGGACGCGGTGCGACGGCCCGCGACCACGGCCAGGTCCTGGCGGGGGCCGGCGACGGCGACGTCTGGGTCACCCCGACCGTCCTCACCGACGCCGCCGGCGCACCGCTGGCGACCGTACGGGACGGGGACGCGGTCCTGTTCACCAACTTCCGCAGCGACCGCATCCAGCAGCTCGCCGACGACCTGGTCAAGCACCTGGCCGAGTGCGACGTACGGATTCTCTCCCTGGCCCGGTACGACACCGAGGCGGACATCCCCGCCCTGGTGGGCCGCGCCGACGCCTCAGGCGGCCTCGCGGACCAGCTGGAGGCACACGGCCTCAGGTCCGTACGGGTCGCGGAACAGGAGAAGTTCGAGCACGTCACGTACTACCTGAACGGGCGCGACGAGCGGCGCCGGGAGGTCGAGGAGCACGTCCGGATCACCTCGGACGAGGCGCCCGAATACACCGCCCGGCCCGAGATGAACCTCGACCGCGTCGCCGACGCCGTGATCGAGGCCGCCGCCCGGGAGGACGTCGCCCTCGTGGTGGCCAACCTCGCGAACATCGACGTCGTCGGCCACACCGGCGACCACGACGCCACCGTGCGGGCCGCCGAGTACACCGACGGCCAGGTCGACCGGATCCTCACCGCCGCCGCGGCAGCCGGCCGCTGGGTGCTGCTCGTCGGCGACCACGGCAACGCCGAGCGGATGTCCAAGCCCGGACCCGACGGCACCCCGCTCGCGTACGGCGGGCACACCACCAACCCGGTCCCCGCCGTCGTCGTCCCCGCCCCCGGGCAGCTACTGCCCGGCGCCCTCCGCGACGGCGGCGGTCTCGCCGACATCGCCCCCACAGTGCTGGCCCTGCTGGGCCGGCCGAGCGGCCCCGCCATGACCGGAAGGAGCCTGCTGTGACCCTCGCGCCCTCCCTCGCGGAGGCGGCCACGCCCGGCGGCGCGCTCTTCGCCGGCGCCTTCGCGCCGGAAGCCGCCCGCCACGAGCTGGAAACCGGACCGGCCCTCTCGGCCGAGGTCCGGATCAGTGCGGACGGCTCGGCCCACGTGCTCACCGTCACGAACCTCACGGCCGAGCCACAGGAGGTGCTGCCCGAGTCGCTCCTCCCGCGGGGGGACGGACCGCTGATGTTCCTCGGCGGAGCCTCCACGACCGCCGAGCGCGACGGCCTGCTCGTCGCGCGCCTCCTCCCGCACGGCTTCGTCCGGCTCGGACGAGCCCTCACCCCTTCCCAGGAGCAGACCGCATGACCATCGCCACGGCCACCGCCACCGGTCCGCGCCCGCGCGTGGCGCTGATCGGAGACCACGGCAAGTCTCCGGCCCACGCCCGGCTCGACCGCTTCCGTGCCGAACTCGACGTGGACACCGAGTGGGTGCCCACCGAGACGATCACAGGCCCGGAGTCGTTCGACGGTTTCCAGGGCATCTGGGTCGTCCCCGGCTCGCCGTACGAGAACAAGGACGGCGTCCTGGCCGCCGTCCGGCACGCCCGCGAGAACGGCATCCCCTACCTGGGGACCTGCGGCGGCTTCCAGCACGCGTTGATCGAATACGCCCGCACGGTCGTCGGCCTCACGGACGCGGACGACGTCCAGTACGACCCCGAGGCGCCCACTCCGCTGATCGTTCCGCTGACGTGCTGCCTCGCGGGCGAGCAGGCGCCGCTGCTGCTCACCGCCGGCAGCCGCCTCGCCTCCGTGTACGACGGAGCCGAGCGCACCACGGAGACGTACCACTGCAAGTACGGTCTGAACGCGGCGTTCGTCGAGCGGCTCACGGACGCGGGCGTCCTGTTCAGCGGCTGGGACACCGAGGGGGCGCCGCGCGCCGCCGAGGTCCCGGGGCACCCGTTCTTCGTCGGCACCCTGTTCCAGCCGGAGCTGGTGTCCGCCCCCGGTGAGATCCACCCCCTGATCACGGCGTTCACCACGCATGTGATCGCGCACGCGGCCGTCACGGTCTGACGTCCGTTCGCACCGCCCAGTCCGCCCCGGCCCGGGTCGGTCACGCCTCCCGCGTGGCCGGCCCGGGCTTCGGCGTCCTTGCCCCCGGCCCGTCCCCACCGTCGCTCCCGCCCCAGATGAGGGCGTGCAGGACGACACGGTGCTCCGGGCTGACGGCGTACCAGACCCAGGTGCCGCGCTTCCTTCGGGTCACGAGACCGGCATCGAGGAGGATCTTCATGTGGTAGCTGACGGTCGGCTGGGCGAGCCCCAGCAGCGGCGTCAGATCACAGACGCACGCCTCTCCCTCGGGCGCCACGAGCAGGACGCTGAGGATCTGCAGCCGGGTCGGGTCGGCGATGCCCTTGAGGTTCCGCGCGAGGACTTCGGCACGGTCCCTGGGCAGCGGATCCACGTCCAGGGGCGCCCCGCAGGTCGGATCCTCGTCGAGGAAGGGGAGAAGCCCCGAGGGATGGTCGGTCACCTGTTTGACGGGCATGTGATCACCCTACGGGCGCCCGACGGGGTGTCAGGCAAGCCCTTTCAGCCTGTTCACCCGTTGTTCGCCTGTCGTTCAGCACGCCCCTCCCGCGCGCTCCGCGGGCACCCCGCCCGGCAGGTGGGTGCCGTACGCGGTTGCTGCCACCTCGAACCCCTTCTCCGCCGGCCGCCGGCTCAGCAGACTCGTGAGCGCCAGGGTCGTTCACCCGCCCTTCGCTCCCATTCCACCCTTCATCCACCAGCAAAGGCACGCCCATGTCTGTCATGTCTCAGCCCCCTCAGGCGCCGTCCCTCCTCGCCGACAAGCGGATGCGCGCCGGTTACGCCGCCACCTCCGCCGCACTGCTGCTCGGCACCGTGCTGACGGGCTGCGGGGGCGCGGCCAAGGCCGACTCGTCCGCCCTGCAGGCCAGCGGGTCGACCACCGTCGCCCCGGTGGCCTCGGACGCGGCCGAGGCCCTCAAGGCCAAGGGTCTGAACATCACGGTCGCCACTCAGGGCGGTTCGGCCGGCGGCATCTCCCAGCTCGGCTCGGGCCAGATCGACATCGCGCTCAGCTCGAAGCCGATCGCCGACGAGGACAAGAAGACCTACCCCAACACCGACTTCGTCCCCACGCAGATCGGCGCCGACGCGGTCGGCGTCATCATCACCAAGGAAGTCGCCGACGCCGGCGTCAAGAGCCTCACCAAGGCCCAGGTGCAGGGTCTGTTCGAGGGGAAGATCACCAACTGGAAGGAGGTCGGCGGCCCCGACCTGCAGGTCTTCGTCTACGACAAGGAGCCCGGCCGCGGCACCCGCGAGGTGCTCGACAAGTTCATCTACGGCAAGGGCAAGGCACCGGCGCCGCCGAAGTCGGCCAACTACGCGGTCGTCGGCGGCAACCTCGAGACGCGCAACAAGCTGGAGTCCACCCGCGGTTCCGTCGCCCCGCTGTCGACCGGCTTCATCGAGGGCCACGACAAGCTGGTCGCCATCCCGCTCGAAGGCATCGCACCGACGAACGAGAACATCGCGTCCGGCAAGTACCCGATGACCCGGCCGCTCTACATGATCACCAACGGCAAGCCGAAGGGCGCCGCCAAGCAGTACATCGACTACATCGTTTCGGCCGAGGGCCAGAAGCTGCTGCCGAAGCACGGCTACCTGACCCTCAAGCAGATGGGGCTCTGACCGTGAGCCTCACTCTGGAGCGCCGCTCGGCGCCCGGAACCGCCGTGGTGCGGCCGCCCGCGGAGGGCGGCCGCCCCGGGCGGGCGAGATGGGTCTGGGGATGGGTGTACACCGGGATGTTCTCGGTGGCGCTGGCCCTCGCGGTCCTGATCGGCTACCTGGCCACCGGCATCGCGAGGGGTCACGTCGACTGGGCCTCCCTGGTCGGCAACCCGACGTGGAGCCCGACGGCCGGCGAGTTCGGCGCCCTGGCCATGATCTACGGTTCGGCCGTCGTGTGCGTCCTCGCTCTGGCCCTGGCCGTGCCCGTGGGCTGGTCGGCGGCGATCGCGCTGTCCGAGTACCTGCCCCCGCGGCTCGCCCGCCCCCTGCGACTGAGCGTCGAACTGCTCGCCGCGGTCCCCTCCATCGTCTACGGACTCATCGGCATCATGGTGATCCGGCCGTTCGTCTCGGCCCTCGGAAACGTGCCCGGCGGTGACAGCCTGCTCGCCGCGGCCATCGTCCTCGCCGTGATGATCATGCCGACGATCGTCGCGGTGAGCGTGGACGCCCTGGCCGCGGTTCCCGGCCGCTACCGGGAAGCCGCCTACTCCCTCGGTCTGACCCGTCGAGAGGTCGTGCGGTCCGCCGTCCTGCCACAGGCGCGTACGGGCATGCGGGCCGGCGTCCTGCTCGGACTGGCCCGGGCGCTCGGCGAGGCCATCGCGGTCTTCATGGTCATCGGCCGGGCCGACGGGCGACTCCCGGAGTCGTTCGGGGAGTTCGTCTCCTTCCTGGTGCGCCCCGGCCAGACCCTGACCACGAAGCTGGCCGGCCCGGAGCCGATGCTCGCGGGCACCTCCGGCCCCTACTTCGCGGCCCTGTGCGGTCTGGGCATCCTCCTTCTCGCCCTGGTGGCCGCGGCCACCGTCTGGGGCACCCGGCGAGCCTCCGACCGCGGCACGGCGCGTGCCGGGCGCACCCACCGGGCCTCCGCCCGGCTGCGCGTCCCGCGTGACCGCTTCACCACGGCCGTGCGCCTCGCGGCACTGCTGCTGCCGGGACTCCTGCTCGTCGGCATGCTGTCGATCCTCGTGACCCGGGGCAGTACGGCGTTCAACCCGGCGTTCTGGTTCTCGCCCTCCACCGGCGCGGCCGGCGGCGGGGTGAGCGAGCAGATTCTCGGCACGCTGCTGCTCCTGGCCACCACGGGCCTGATCGCCCTGCCCCTCGGCTACGGCGCGGGCGTCTTCATCGGCGCGTACGCCTCTCCGAAGGCGGCGCGCGTCCTGGAGACCCTGACGGTGGCCGTCGGCGGCACGCCGACGATCCTGCTCGGCCTGGCCGGCTACGTGCTCCTCTGCACGGCCATGGGCTGGGGCCGGTCCTGGCTGGCCGGGGCCATCGTCCTCGTCCCCGTCGTCGTACCGGTGATCGCCCTGACCACCGCGGGCCGCATCCGCGGCATGCCCGCCGAGCTCACCGAAGGCGCCCTGGCCCTCGGCCTGACCCGCTCGCAGTACATCCGCTCGGTCGTCGTTCCCTACACCTGGCCGGCCACCCTGACGGGGCTGCTGCTCGGCCTGGCCCGGGCCGCGGGCGAGACGGCTCCCCTGATCTTCACCGCCACGGTGTTCTTCGGGGCGCCTGCCCTGCCCAGCGGGGTCTTCAACTCTCCGGTGCAGGCGCTGCCGACACACATCTTCACCCTGTCCCAGGACTCGGGTGCCCCGGAGGCGATCGCTCAGGCATGGGGCAGCGCCCTCGTCCTGGTGCTGATCACCGCGGCACTTCTCGGCCTCGCGGTGGCCTTGCGCAACCGCTTCGAAGGAGCACGACGATGGACCACGTGACAACCGTCGACCACGTGATAGCCGTCCGCGACCTGCGGGTGCTGGACGGCCGTAAGACCCTGGTGGGCCCGGTCAGCTTCGAACTGCCGGCCGGTTCGACCACCGGCCTGTGCGGGCCTTCCGGCGCGGGCAAGTCCACGGTGCTGCGCGCCCTGGTCGACCTGCTGCCGCACGGACTCACCAGGGACGGCGAGGTGGAGGTGCAGGGGCGGCCCGTCCGCCACCGCAAGGGCGACTCCGCCCTGCGCAGCACCGTGGTCCTGGTGCCCCAGACCCCCGTGGTCTTCGGCGGAAGCATCCTCGACAACGCGCTCTTCGGGCTGCGGCACCTGGTGCGGGCGTCCCGGGCCGACATGCGTGAGCGGGTGGAGCAGGCCCTGCGGGAGTCGGGCTTGTGGAACGAGGTCCGGGGCCGGCTCGACGACCCTGCCCAGTCGCTCTCCAACGGGCAGCGGCAGCGGCTCTGTCTGGCCCGCGCCCTCGCCCTGGAGCCGGCGGCCCTGCTTCTCGACGAGCCGACCAGCGCGCTGGACGAGCGGAGCCGGGACACCGTGGAGGAGTCGGTGGCCGCCCTGCGCGGCAACCGGACGGTCCTGCTCGTTTCGCACGACCCGGGTCAGGTGGAACGACTCTGCGACCGTACGGTGCGGATCGAGCTGCCGGCGACGGCGGCTGCCTGAGGTGTCGGGGGCCGGGCCCGGTCCGTCGTGCGGCAATCACGACGGACCGGGCCCGGTGTCATGTCAGCCCGCCGCGACGAGCTCGGTGCCGCCGACCGGGTCGGCGTCGCGGAGACCGGCGAGGTACCGCTCGGCGTCCAGGGCGGCGGCGCATCCCGAGCCGGCGGCGGTGATGGCCTGCCGGTAGGTGTGGTCGACCACGTCGCCGGCGCCGAAGACGCCGGGGAGGCTCGTCCGGGTCGACGGCGCCTGGGTCTTGAGGTACCCCTCGGCGTCGAGGTCGAGCTGGTCGGCGAAGAGTTCGGTGCGCGGGTCGTGGCCGATGGCGATGAACAGCCCGGTCGCGGCGTGGTCGCGCGTCTCTCCGGTGATCACGTCACGCAGGACGAGGCCCGACAGCATCCCGTTCTCGTCCTTCAGCTCGGCGACCTCGCTGTCGAACGCGAAGCTGATCTTGTCGTCGGCGAAGGCGCGGTTCTGCATGGCCTTGGAGGCTCGCAGCGTGGAGCGGCGGTGGACGACGGTGACCGAACGGGCGAAGCGGGTGAGGAAGGTGGCTTCCTCCATGGCGGTGTCGCCGCCACCCACCACGACGATGTCGCGGTCGCGGAAGAAGAAGCCGTCGCAGGTGGCGCACCAGGACACGCCGCGACCGGACAGCTCCTGTTCCTTGGGGAGGCCGAGCTTGCGGTAGCCCGAGCCGGTGGCGATGATCACGGCCTTGGCCCGGTGCACGGTGCCGGTGGAGTCGGTGAGGAGCTTGATGTCGCCGGCGAGATCGACGGAGACGATGTCGTCGTCGATCATCTCGGCGCCGAACTTCTCGGCCTGGGCCCGCATGTTGTCCATGAGATCCGGTCCGTCGATGCCGGTGGGGAAGCCCGGGAAGTTCTCGACCTCGGTGGTCGTGGTGAGCGAGCCGCCGACGAAAATGGAACTGCCGAACAGCAGCGGCTTCAGCTGGGCGCGGGCGGTGTAGAGGGCCGCGGTGTAGCCGGCCGGCCCGGAGCCGATGATGATGACCTCGCGGACGTCGTCCTGGGCTCCGGTCGGGATGCTCGTCATGTGCGCTCAGTTCTCCTGCTTCTCGGAGTGGGTCGCGTCGATGTCGGCGATGAGGCCCTCGATGAGCCCCTGGATCTCGTCCCGGATGGGGCGGACCGCCTCGACGCCCTGGCCGGCCGGGTCGTCCAGCTGCCAGTCGAGGTAGGTCTTGCCGGGGAAGTACGGGCAGGCGTCGCCGCAGCCCATGGTGATGATGTAGTCGGAGGCGCGCGCCGCCTCGGGGGTGAGGACCTTCGGCTTCTGGTCGGAGATGTCGATGCCCAGCTCGGCCATGGCGGCCACGGCGGCGGGGTTGACCCGATCGCCCGGGAGCGAGCCGGCGGAGCGCACCTCGACGCGGTCGCCCGCCAGGTGGCGGAGGAACCCGGCGGCCATCTGGGAGCGGCCCGCGTTGTGCACGCAGACGAACAGCACGGAGGCGAGCGGGGTCTCGGACATCGTTCTTCCTTCACAGCGGTCAGGCGTCAGCCCGGGCTGGCATCAGCCGTCAATGATGTGACAGTATCAGTCCATGCTGACGTCAGTCGACACTGAGCTGATGCGGGTCCTGGCCGACCCGCTCAGGCTCCGGATCGTGACCCTGCTCGCCCACGAGACCCTGTGCACCACGCACCTGGTCGAGGAGACGGGTGCCAGACAGACCAACCTCTCCAACCACCTGAAGGTGCTGCGGGAGGCCGGCGTGGTGGAGACCGAACCCTGCGGCCGGTTCACGTACTACCGACTGAAGCCCGAGGTCCTGGACCTGCTCGCCGGCCAGTTCGCCGGACTCGCCGCCACCGCCCGCGCCAACACCGACTCCAAGAGGTCCTGCCCGTGACCCCCACCGCCCCCGCGCCGGCGTCCGCGCCCGCGGAGAAGTCCGTCGTCGCGAAGCTGTCGACCCTCGACCGCTTCCTCGCCGTGTGGATCCTGCTGGCCATGGCACTCGGCCTGGGGCTCGGCCGGCTGATCCCGGGCCTGAACGACGCGCTCGCGAAGGTCGAGATCGGCGGCATCTCCCTGCCGATCGCCGTCGGCCTGCTGGTCATGATGTACCCGGTCCTCGCGAAGGTCCGCTACGACCGACTGGACGCGGTGACGGGCGACCGCAGGCTCATGGCGTCGTCGCTCGTCATCAACTGGGTCCTCGGTCCTGCCGTGATGTTCGCCCTCGCCTGGATCTTCCTGCCGGACCTGCCCGAATACCGCACCGGCCTGATCATCGTCGGCCTCGCCCGCTGCATCGCGATGGTCGTCATCTGGAACGACCTCGCGTGCGGGGACCGCGAGGCGGCGGCCGTCCTGGTCGCCCTGAACTCGGTCTTCCAGGTCCTGGCCTTCGGCCTGCTCGGCTGGTTCTACCTCGACCTCCTGCCGGGGTGGCTGGGCCTCGGAGAGGGCGAGACGCTGGACATCTCGATGGGGAAGATCGCGCTCAACGTCGCCGTCTTCCTCGGCATCCCGCTGCTCGCCGGTTTCCTCACCCGCCGCATCGGCGAGAAGAAACTGGGCCGGGAGTCGTACGAGCGGACCCTCCTGCCCAAAATCGGCCCCTGGGCGCTCTACGGCCTGCTCTTCACGATCGTGATCCTCTTCGCCCTCCAGGGGAAGACGATCACCTCCCAGCCCCTCGACGTGGCCCGCATCGCGCTCCCGTTGCTCGTCTACTTCGCGGTGATGTGGTTCGGCACCTTCGCCCTCGGCAAGGCGATCGGCCTGCCCTACGACCGCACCGCCACGCTGGCGTTCACCGCCGCGGGCAACAACTTCGAACTGGCCATCGCCGTCGCCATCGCCACCTTCGGCGTCACCAGCGGCCAGGCCCTCTCCGGAGTCGTCGGCCCGCTCATCGAGGTCCCCGTCCTCGTCGCCCTCGTCTACGTCTCGCTGGCCTGGCGCAAGCGGTTCGCCGCCGCCGGGCGGGGAGCCGGCGCATGAGCGGGTCCACGGACGTCGTGGTGATCGGCGGCGGCCAGGCAGGCCTGGCCGCCGGCTACCACCTGCGCCGGGCCGGACTCGACTTCGTCGTCCTCGACGCCCAGACCGCTCCGGGCGGCGCCTGGCGGCACACCTGGGACTCGCTCCACCTGTTCTCCCCCGCCGCCCACTCGTCCCTCCCCGGCCGGCTCATGCCGCCGCAACCGGGCGAGACGTACCCGGACGCGGCCCACGTCGTCGCGTACCTGACCGACTACGAGCAGCGGTACGAGCTGCCCGTCGTGCGACCGGTGAGGGTGGAGGCGGTCCACCGGGACGTCACGCACCTGCGCGTCGAGACGGACTCCGGCACCTGGCGGTGCCGCGCGGTGATCAGCGCGACCGGCACCTGGTCGCGCCCCTTCGTCCCGGCCGTTCCCGGCCGGGCGGAGTTCCGGGGCGCCCAACTCCACACCGTGGAGTACCGGGGCCCGCGCGACGTCGCGGGCCGGCGGGTGATCGTGGTCGGGGGCGGCAACTCCGGCGCGCAGATCGCCGCCGACCTCGCCCACGACACCGACCTGACCTGGGTCACCCCGCGCGAGCCCCGCTACCTCGCGGACGACATCGACGGCCGGGCCCTCTTCGACCACGCGACCGCCCGCCGCCGCGCCCTCGACGAGGGCCGCGCGGACACCGGGGGCGTCGCCTCCCTCGGCGACATCGTCGCCGTCCCGCCCGTGCGCGCGGCGCGTGACGCCGGACTGCTCAAGGCCCAGCCGATGTTCACCCGCCTCACCCCGACCGGCGTCGCGTGGGCGGACGGCATGACCAGCGAGGCCGACGCGATCATCTGGTGCACCGGGTTCCGTCCCGCCCTCTCCCACCTGGCCCCGCTCGGCCTGCGCGGCCCCCGTGGCCACATCCCCACGACCGGTACCCAGGCCTTGGGTGAACCGCGCCTCCACCTGCTCGGCTACGGCGACTGGACGGGCCCCGCCTCGGCCACCCTCATCGGGGTGGGCCGCCCGGCCCGCGACGCGGCGCGGGCGATCGCCGAGCTGCTGCGCTAGGACACGTCGCGGCCGACGACCGGACTGCGGCGCTCGACGAGGACCGTGTCCCGCCAGCGACCACGGTGGCGGCCGATGCGCTCGCGCCTGCCGATGACGCGGAAGCCCGCGCGTGCGTGCAGGGCGAGGCTCGCCGTGTTCTCGGGGAAGATGCCGGACTGGATGGTCCAGATCCCGGCCGCCTCGGTGGAGTCGACCAGCGCTCCGAGGAGGGCGCGGGCGACTCCACGGCCGCGGGCCTCGGGGTGGACGTACACCGAGTGCTCGACGACGCCCGCGTACACGCACCGGCCGGAGACCGCGGAGGCGGCGATCCAGCCGAGTACGCCGCCACCGCCGCCGTCGAGGGCGACGAAGCGGTGCCCGGGGAGCCTGGCCGTGTCGAAGGCCTCCCACGTCGGGACGGTCGTCTCGAAGGTGGCATCGCCCTCGTCGATGCCCGCCCGGTAGATCGCCAGGACCTGCTCGGCGTGGTCGGCGGTCATCGGGGCCACGACGAACTCAGCACCCATCGGACGCCCCCTCCCCCATGATCGACCGCACCGCGCGAGGGAACACCGACAGGCAGGTGCGGTTCACGGCGTACAGGGTCGAGGTGCCCTGCTTCTCCGGGAGGACGAAGCGGACGTCGGCCAGGATCTTCAGGTGGTGGGAGACGGTCGACTGGCCGATCTCCACGCGGTCGACCAGCTGACCGACGGTCATCGGCCGCCCGGCCGCGGCCAGTAGGTGCAGAAGCCGCACGCGGGTGGGGTCGCCGAGGGCACGAAACCAGGTGGCGTACGTGCGGGCCTGCTCTTCGGTGATCGCTTCGGAGGTCTTCATCGATCATCGACGATATTCGATAATGGCTCCCTTGGCCAGATTCCCCGCGTCCTGCGAAGATCGCCCGCCATGGACTACACCCTGCACCGCGTACGGGCCGAGGACTGGGCGGACTACCGGGCGATACGCCTGGCGATGCTCCGGGACACCCCGCTCGCCTACCTGGAGACCGTGGACGACGCGCTCGGCCACCCCGAGACGGAGTGGCGGTTCCGCACGACCCGGGCCGCGAGCCCCGGCAACATCGGGGTCGCGGCCGTGGACCCGGAGGGCTCGTGGGTCGGAGTCATGAACGGCTTCCTGCCGTCGTCCGACACCGCGAAGCTCGTCGGCGTCTGGCTGCACCCCGATCACCGGGGCCCGGCCGGCGGGGTGGCGGCACTCATGCTGGACGAGATCGTGCGCTGGGCCCGGGACGAGACGGCGGCCGAGCGGCTCGTGCTCCTGGTCCACGAGGAGAACCGGCGGGCCATCGGCTTCTACCGGCGCAGCGGCTTCGTCCCGACGGGTCACGAGGAGCCGTACCCGCTGAACGAGAGCCAACGCGAGCTGGAGATGGCGCTTCCGCTGCGGGGCTGACGCGGGCGGCCGTCGCCCGCGCGTCCGGACGCGCGGAAGGCCGGGTGCCGGCGCGGGATCGTCCTCCACCGCTGCCGGCACCCGGAGATCACCACCCGGTGCCCGTCCGCACCTACGCGGCCCCGCTCAGGGCCGCCTCGCGCGCGCCCGCGCCGCACGAGGCGCAGGCCTCGTTCCTCTCGTACTCCTCGGTCTGGACGCCGTACTCCATGGAGTCGAGCAGCAGCTTGGAACCGAGCGACCTGGCCGGCAGGCCGAGGAGGAAGCGCAGGGTCTCGTTGACGGCGACGGCGGAGACCATGGCGTTCAGCGGGCCGTAACTCGGCGCCTGGTAGGACCGGTTGTAGTCGGTGAAGTCGGTGCCCGCCAGGTCACCGCCGTTGTACGAGGCCAGGCTCGTTTCGGCGAAGTGGCACTCCAGGCAGGCCGTCCGACCGGGCACGACGAGCGGACCGACGATGCCCATCGTGTCCAGGTAGCCGGCGCAGGTGTACGGGACACCGGTCCGCACCGATGCCTCGTTCAGCCAGCGGTGTACGTCCTGCGGGGTGTCGGCGGACAGGATGACGAGATCGCAGTCGGCGAAGTGCCGGACGGCGAAGTCGGGTCCGTCGAACACCTCGTTGACGACGTCGACGCGGACTTCGGCGTTGCGCTCGGCGACACGACGGGCCAGGGCCTCGACCTTCGGGGTGCCGACGTCGCCCTCGGTGTAGAGGAACTGGCGGGTGAGGTTCGTGGTCTCCACGACGTCCGCGTCGGCGACCACGAGCCGGCCCACGCCCGCCGCCGCCAGCATCATCGCCACGTTGCTGCCGATCCCGCCGGTGCCGATGAGACCGATGGTGCTCTTACGGATGACTGCCATCGGGTCGCCGTCGAAGCCGGAGACGCCGAAGTAGAGGCGGTGGCGACTGTAGCGCTCCTCCCGGTCGACCCAGTGCGGGGTGAGGACACCTGCGCCCACGAGCTCGTCGAGGAGCTGCCGGGCCTCGTCGTCACCCAGACCCGAGTGGGCAGCCACGATGGCCGGCGCCTCCGACTCCCGGACGGGCTTCGAGAAGGCGGAGAGGACGTGTCGCAGGTAATCCGGGGCGTCCTCGATGACCAGTGCCGCGGGCGGCATGAGGCCGATCATGAGGTCCTTGCCGGGCTGCAGGACGGAGAGGCCCTGCCGCAGGTTGATCGATGTCATCGGGTGCCTCCGTGGGCCGCCGCGGGGGCGGTCGCTTTCAGGGGATTCGTGGCGGACGAGGTGGCGGTGCCGGCGGCGGTCACGGTCTCGGTACGGGGGGCCAGGAGCCGCCCGCCGCCGAGGACGAGGAGGGCCGCTGCGACCGAGAAGACGGAGAGGAAGGCGGCGGCTCCGGACGGTCCGGCGAGGGCGAGCACCGCGCTGACCACGGCGACGGACACCGGCTGCACGGCGGACTCCAGGGACTGCACGGCGGTCATCGTCTGGCCCAGGTGCTCCATCGGCACGCGTTCCTGGATGAGGTTGGAGCGGGAGACCGCGTAGACCATGCCGCAGAGGTTCACGACGAGCATCGCCGTCGCCGCCCCGATCCACGAGGGGACGGCGAAGACGGCGGAACCGAGGGCCATCCACAGGGCGGCCCGACGCATCACGGGCTCCTTGGGCCGGTCGGCGAGCCGTTGGCAGATCAGGGTCCCCAGGAAGAGGCCGACCCCCGCGGCGCTCGTCACGATGCCCGCCTCGGTGGGCCCGTCGCCGTACACGTCCCTTACGGCGAACACGGCCAGGGTGCCGAGGGGTGCGTACACGACCGCCACCGCGGCGATCGAGCCCATGAACCGCCCGGCGCCCTCCGCCCGGCGGAACCAGGTGAGGCCGTCCAGAACGCTCTTGCGCAGGGGCGCGGTGGAGGCGTTCGCGGGTGTGGTCGGGGCGCCGATGGTGAGCACGACCGCGGCGATGGCGAGGAAGGTGAGACTGTCGAGCAGCATCAGCACGTCGGCGGTGGTGACCTGGAGCAGGAACCCGCCGGCCGCGGGGCCGAGGACCGAGGCGGACGTCCAGGCGCTGGCGAAGGCGGCGTTCACCTTGCTGCGGCGGTCGCCGTACACGCGGGGGATGGTGACGAAGGTGGCCGTGCGGGCGAACAGGTCGATGGTGTTCATCGCGTAGGCGATGAGGCCGATCAGCCACACCGCGCCCACGGGGGCACCGGCGGCGACCGGGATCGTGAGGACCAGGCCGGCCTGGAGGAGATAGGCCCACAGCATCATCGCGCGCGGCGACCGACGGTCGGCGAAAACCCCCACGAGAGGGCCGGGAAAGGCCTTGGGCAGCTGGGTGGCGAGAGCCACACCACCCATGGCGGCGAAGGAATGCGTCCGGTCGAAGACGAGGAGGGGGAGGACGATGTTGAAAACACCGTTCCCGAAGGCGTTGACCCACATTCCGGCGAAATGGCGACGGAACCTGGAGTCACGCCAGACGGATGGGGATCCGGACGGCGCCGCGTCCTTCGTTTCCGTGTGCACCATGGGCCGTTCCGCCTCCGAGCGAACGCTGATCCGAAAATGGAAACCGTGAAAGGAAAGCCGTGAGGCTGTGGACAGCCGCTGCCGCGGGCCGGGAGCGAGGGCCGCTCCCGGCCCGCGAGGCAACTGCTACTAGTTGAAGACCCGACCGGAGACGGCCTTGGCAGCGACAACCTTGATGATCTTCAGCATGATGACTCCCTGAGGATTCTCGATGTTTCCCGGGATTCCCTCCCGGTATCGCCTCCGTTTGTTGGCGACGAGTTAATGATGTCCTGCCGAAAGGGCCCCCGGAAGATCTTTTTGTGGCATCAAATGTCCGCGGCAGGAAGCTGCCCGGGGCGACAACGGACAACAGCACCCGACCCTGTTCAGGAAAGGCAAAGGCCCCCCGAGCGGAAAGCTCGGGGGGCCGGCGTACGGCGCTCTCGCGGTCCTTTTCCCGCGTCGTGTCACCGTTTCCGCAGGACGCGCAGGAATCGCGCCGTATGCCGTTCGGCACCCGGGTCGAGTACGAACAGGGGCAGGGCGTGGACGGCGTGGTGCCAGAAGGAGATGTCCATCGTCGCCTTGATGGACGCGTGGAGGGCCAGAGACGCCGCACCCAGCGCCCGGGGGCGTCCGCGCAGGACGATTTGCGCGGCCGGGAAGAGGAGTTCGAAGGCGAGCGTGGCGGCGCTGGCGGCAGCGGCCACCGTCACGGGCCGCCTGCTGAGCCACTTGCCGGCCCGGGTGCCGAGCTCGGCCCAGCTTCCGCGAAGGGTGCGGCCGTCGGCCCACGCGGGTCCGCTCAAGAGCATCTTGGAGAGTCCGGACTGGAAGTAGAGACACCCGTAGTACAGGCGCATCGCGAGCAGCACGGCCGCCGCGACTTCCTCCGCCGAGCCGTCGTCCTCAGCGGGATCGGTCTGCGCCAGGCTGCCGCGCGAGTCGGTCAGGGAGAGCAGGAGCAGGTAGACGTTGAGGTTGGAGTTGTAGTTCCACGCGCGCTGGTCGAACTGCGCCACGTGCCGCTGCACGGCGGCGAACGAGATGTTGGCGGCGAATTTCACGGCCTTGTTCTCGGCGCCGAGCGTCCAGGCGGCCGTCGAGACGAACGCGAGCCGCCGCATGGCTTCGTACTGCTCGGGACTGAGCCGTCCCGGCCGCTCGCGCTCTCCCTCCTCCTTCCGGCTCCACTCGTCGACGAGGGCGTCGCCGGGCGGCAGGTGCCAGAGCGTGTTCAGGACGGCCAGGCCGGTGGTGAGCCGGGCAAGGGCCAGTCGGCGCCGCGCCCCCGTGATCTCAGGCAGCATGCCCCGCCTCCTTCTTCTCGCTCTTCTTCTCGCTCTTCTTCTCCGCTTCCTCGGCGAGAGGTTCGGCGAGCGCTTCGACGAACCGCCAGAGGACCTCCGCCGATTGTCCGGCCACGACCCCGGCCGGGTCGTACCGGTGCACGAGTTCGGCCGACGTCACTTCCGTACGGTCGAAGGGCGAGCAGGTCCGGAAGTCGACCTCGACGAAGTACAGCTCCATCGCGACGAACCGCCGACCGGGGCCGGCCCGGAACGCCGGCTTGACCTCGTCCCACGCCCGCCAGCCGCGCCGGTTCAGCCGCTCCAGCGCCTGCCGGCAGAACCGGTCCCGGACCTCGACGTCGTCCTGCGCGTGGAAGACACGCTCCAGCACGGACACCACGCGGAAGAACTCCAACGGCAGCAGGGACCACGGGTCGGTGGGCCCGACGGTCTCGCCATCGTCCATGAAGAGCCGGACGCGCATCTGCAGCGCCTGGTCACGCTTGTGGTACGCGAACATGTTGAAGGTGCAGAACGGCCACCGGTTGGTGTTGAGGACCGTGTGCACCACCTGGCCGGCGAGATAGACGGACGTCCCCGCGAGGATCGCCCGACTGAGCAGCTTGGCCCGGGGTACTGGGGACACGTGCACTCTCTTTCGATGGGACGTGTACACCGCCCATGCCGGCGCACAATGCGGTCACCGTCGAGTCTCGACCGGCTTGCGGGCCCGCGGAACCCACAACCACTGGCATGAACCGCGCCTGGCACCCTCCTGCCCGCCGAAGTCCCCGGCCCAGGTCACGGGCCGGAGGCAGGGAGAGGGCTGCCGTCGCAGCGGACGACAGGAAGCGCGCGGAGAACGACGACGAGCCGCTCCGCCGCAAGCCGGACCTCGTCCCGGTCGTTCGGACGGGGCTGCCGCGGCAGTTCGCCGTGCCCCCCCTGGGCCGTGTTCCGCACCCTCGTCCACGCAGCGGCGGATCAGGTGGTGGGCCAGGGGATGTCCGTTTCGACGGCGGAGGTGTAGTCGATGCCGGGGACGGAGAAGCCGTAGAGGCGCCGGACCTCGTCGCCGAACCAGCCGAGGTCGGCGAGTTCGGTGATGGAGCCACTGGTGGCGGTGGTCCAGCGTTCCGCGACGGCGCTCTGTACGGCGGGGTCGAGTTCCCAGGTGTCGAGGCGGACCCGGCCCTCGTCGTCGAGGTCGAGGGGGCGCGCGCCGGTCAGGCGGTCCCACAGCTCCACGAGTTGGTCGATCGGGGCCACCATGGCCTCGCCGAGGACACCGCGCAGCAGCCCGACGTACAGGGCGATTCCGGGGATGGCGGTGGAGGACTGGGTGACCGCGGCGGCGTTGACCGAGGTCATGGCCCGGCCGCCCACCGTCTTGCCGAGGCGCTCGTCCAACGTGCGGGCGGTGGCTTCCAGATGGGCCTTCGCGGCGCCGATGGTGCCCTGTCGGTAGATCGCCGCGGTGAGGGGCGAGCCGATGTAGGACAGGGCGGCGGTGGTGAAGCCGTCGGCGAGCAGGGAACGGTCGGCCAGGAACGTGATCCACCGCTCCCAGTCGGCGCCGCCCATCACCGCCGTGGTCTGCTCGATGTCGTCGCCCTCGGCCGGCGCGGTCGTGACCTCCTTCACCTCCGGTGCGCCGTTCTCGTCGAAGACGAGCGTCTTGGTGGTGTACGGCGAGCCGATCGGCTTGAGGACCGAGGCGTACACGTCGCCGGTGTCCGGGTCGGTGCGGCGGGGCGCGGCCACCGAGTAGATCAGGTAGTCGAGCCGGCCCCCGAACCGCTGGGCGAGGAGGTCGGCGACCTGCTCCTTCACCGTGTCGCTGAACGCGTCGCCGTTGACGAAGACCATGTCCCGCCCGTGCCGCCGGGCGAGCCGGGCGGTGGCGGCGGTGCGGTACCAGCCGGCCGTGCCCGTGCGCCGCGCGGGCGCCTTCTCGAAGCACACCCCGATGCCACGGACACCGACACGGGCCAGGCCCGCGATCGTGGCGGCCAGGCCGTACCCGGCGGAGGAGCCGATCACCAGGGCCACCGGCCCTTCGCTCCCTGCGGGAGCCTGGCCGGGAACGGCCCGCCACATCTCGTCGACCAGCTGCCGGCAGCCGGCGGGATGGGAGTCGAGGAACAGGAAGCCCCGGCTCTTGGGTGCGATGACGCGTTCGCTCACGATGTGACTCCCCGGTTTTCGTCTCGGTCAAGGCCACGGCGGCTGTCTCGGCCACCCCGTCCCGTCAGTCTGCGGCCGCGGGGGTGAGGGCCGTGATCTTGATCGGCACAACGATCGCCGACCGGTCTTGGAGGGTTCACTGCCTCCCGTGGGGAGTGTGCGGGGTCCTTCGACGCGCTGCTGGAGTTCGGCGATCCGGCCGGAGACGCAACGGGCGTGGGCGGAGAGCAGGACCGGGTCCCGTCACCCGTCGGCGGCTTCGCTCCACTCCCCGTCCGGGCCCAGGCGGAGCGTCCTGCGTTGCATCCGCCGGGCCGCCTCTTCGAGTGCTGCCCGCTCGCGGCCCCGCCGGGACGGGTCCGGCTCCGTGAGGTGGAAGCCGAGCAGCGGGACCTCCTGCGGGTCGACGTCGCCGGGTGAGGGCCGGCCTTCCAGGAGGAAGCCGAAGAGGGCGCGCAGGGCTTCGTCGCCCAGTTCCAGGGGGTGGAACGGCAGTGGGTACGGCTCCTCGTCCCACTCCGGTTCGGACGCGACACTGCGGTCGCCTGCCCAGTAGGGCGCCTCGAAGGGGAAGGGGGCGCCGATGTTCTCCGCGATGCCACCGTCCGGGGAGAGGCTCAGTGAGCGGACCAGGCGGCCGGATTCCCAGACCGCGAAGGCGAGCCAGTCCGAGACGCTGTGCATCGCGTGCAGGATCACGCGACGGCCCGCGGCGGCCTCCAGGAGGTGCGCCGGGAGTTCCGACGGGCGGTCGAACATCAGACGCCGGTCGCAGACCAGGTCCACGCCCGGGAAGCTCGCCGCGTACGTGAGGTGCTCCGGCGGGTACGTCGAGTCGCCCAGGACGTCGGCCGGCGTCGGCTCCGCCGCCCGGCCCGGGAAGACCCGGGCGAGCAACGCCGCCGTTCCCTCGGCCGCCGGCTCGCCGGCCTTCCGCAGTGCCGAGGCCACGTCTCCGTCCGCGTACGCCAGTAGCGCCGTCTTCGCTCCCATGCGACGCACGCTAGCCCCCGCCGCCGACAGCCCGAGGTTGTCGGCGGCGGACGTCAGCCGGCGTGGGCCTCCTCGATGCCCGGTTCGGCGCGCGGGGCGCGGACGCGGTGACCCGCCCGCCGGTGAGGGGGCGTCAGGCCGCGCGGCGGTTGCCGTGCTCGTCGCAGGGGAGGGCCGAGGCCGGGTGGTTGGCCGTGAAGTCGCGGGTGGCCTGGCGCTCGGCCTCCGCGATGGCGGTCGGTTCGACGTCGATGATGCCGCCGAAGGGGCGGTCGACGTCACGGATGATGCAGAGCGCCGTCGTCAGCAGGGCGGTGATGACGACGAGGGTGAGGATCTGGCCGCGGTTGTTGCGGCGCGGCAGGCAGATGCCGAGCGCGGTCACCGTGATGATCAGGGTCGCGAGCAGGAACCACATGATGGCGCTGGGGATGCTCGCGGTGGCCTGGGTGAGGCGTTCCTCGCGCTCGTCGGAGCGCTTGTTGTCGGCGGCGATCAGCATGCCGAAGGCCGGCTTGCCCTCCAGGGTCCGGAAGGTCTTGCGGAAGTCCGTCGACCACACGCTCGGCGCCGCCGACCCCTTGCCGTCGGACATGGCCGGCCACTCCTGCTCGCGGACGGCCCGGGCGTAGCAGACCGCGTCGGCCTGGATCCGCTCCCGCTGCGCCCGGGGCGCGTACTCGGCGGTCTCGACGATCTGGTCCAGGGCCTTGGCCTCGCCGCGCGAGGCGAGCTCGGCCTTGCCGAAGGAGCCGTTGGCCGTGACCAGGACGAAGGACAGCAGCAGGACGGTCATGGTCAGGAGCGGGCCCACCAGGTCCTTCACGCCCATGCCCGTGTCGTCGTCATCGCCGACGAGCCGGGGCCTCAGCCAGCGGTTGGCGGCGAGGCCGGCGAGCAGGGCCAGCACGGCGATGACGATCACGAGAACCACGGTCGGATGCCTCCGAGGCGAGCGGTGCGAGGGGAGCGGTGCGGGGGTCTGCCGTGCGGGGAAGGGATGGTTTCCGTACACACGGACTTTGCGATCAGGACCCGTGGGGGCCTCGGCCCGGGTGCGGGAAACGGCCCGCGTCCCCGCACGGGGGACAGGCTTGCGCCGGCAGGACCAACCCCCGCCGGCCGCGTCCACGATCGGCCCCCGCCCGCCTTCCCCGCGCGTCCGAAGCCGTTCGGCGATCACCGTTCGGCGTTCGAACCGGATCGGTTGCGGGGCCGGGCAGGGCGTCCGGGTCACCGGGGAGGGTGACAGCCGGGCCCGGCACGCTACCTCCTCCCGCCCTGGGGCGTTGACGTCCCGTGACACCCCTTGCAGTGACGGTTCTGCGCGCGGGACCTGCGGGTTCAGGGGCCGGTGAGGAGATGTGGGACGACGTGACGGGGGTACTGGGCGTGTGGGCAGGGCAGACCGGCGGGGTGCGGCTGCTGGAGCGGGGCGGCGGGCCGCAGGGGCTGGTCGGGCGGGAGACGGAGCTCGCGGCGGTACGGGGCGCGCTGCGGGCGCACCGGCTGGTCAGCGTGACCGGGGCCGCCGGGGTCGGGAAGAGCCGGCTCGCGCTGGCGGCCGTGGCGCCGGCGGAGGCGCCGTGGCAGGCGATGGTGCGGGTGCGGTGGCACGACGGGGTGCCGGCCGGGCCGCGGGCGCTGGCCGGGCGGATCGCGCAGGCCCTCGACGCGGCCGGCGGCGGGTACCGGGGCACCGGCCCGGCGCCCGAACTGGGCGAGGCCGTACGGGCGTTGCCGGACGGCGAGCTGCTGCTGATCCTGGACGACGTCGACCCCGTGCACGCGCAGTGCGCCGGGATCGTGCAGTCGCTGCTGATGGCGCTGCCCGCGCTGCGGGTCCTGGTCACCGCCCGGCGGCCGCTCGGGCTCGGCGACGAGCACGTCGTACGCCTCGCCCCGCTGGCCACCGGTCCGGCCGCCGAGCTGCTGCGGGCCTCGGCGGAGGCGCACGGGGTGCCCGGCGAGCCGGACCCGGCGGCCGTCGCGCGGGTCTGCCGGCTCCTGGAGGGCAATCCGCTGGCGATCGAACTGGCCGCCGCGCAGCTGACCGACCTGCCCGCCGACGCGCTGGCCGACCGGCTCCAGGACGGGCAGTGCTGGCTGGCGGCGACCGGGCCGCTGCTGAAGCGGCACCGTTCCTGGCGCGCCTCGCTCGGCGCCGTCCACGCGCTGTGCGAGCCGGCGGCGCGCAAGGCGTGGCGGCGGCTCAGCGTGTTCGCCGGCGACTTCACGGAGCGGGCCGCGGTCTTCGTGTGCGAGGGCGCCGACCTCTCCCCCGACCGGGTGCCCGGCGCCCTCGCCCATCTGACCGCGATCGGCGCCCTGGAGCGGGGCTCGGAGCTCGGCGCGGTGCTCGAACCGCGCTACCGGATGACCCGGGCCGCCCGCGACTTCGGCGCCGAACGGCTCGCCGCCGCGGGCGAGTCGGCCGCCGCCCGGGGCCGGCACGCCCGGCACTGCCGCAGCACCGCCGCGGTCGCCGAGACGCTGTGGAACACCGGGCTCCAGCAGCAGGCGGTACGGCTCGTCCAGGACGAACTCGCCGACCTGACCGCGCTGGTGCGCCGCGGCGCGCACGACACCGGGCACGCCGAGATCGCCCTGGAGACGGTGCTCCACCTGTGGTTCTGGTGGGTGGCCCACGAGCGGGCCCGGGAGGGCGCCGGGCACGTGCTCGCGCTGCTGCCGCGGCTGCCCGCCGCCGACCGGCTGACCGCCCGCGGCCAGTGGCTCGCCGGCTGGCTCACCACCGGCGCCGACCCGGCCACCGCCCAGCGGCTGCTCGACCGCGCCTGGCCGGTCGCGGTGCTCAGCGGCGACGACGCCCTGGTCGGCCGGATCGCCCACGTCCACGGCACCCTCGCCTGGCAGCGCGGGGAGCTCGCGACCGCCGCCGCGCACTACCGCCACGCCGCCGACACCGTGCCCCCGCTCGCCCCGGGCGGGCCGACGCCGGCGGTGAGCCTGGCCGCGCTGGCCATCGTGCACTCCGCGACCGCGCCCGCCCGCGCCGTACGCACCGCGCGCCGGGCGCTCGCCCAGCGCACCGGGCACCACGACACCTGGGCGACCGCGCTCGCGCAGTACGCCCGGGCGCTCGCCGACCTCCGGGCCGGGCACCCCGGCCGGGCCCGCCGCCGCGCCGAGCGGGCCCTCGGACATCTCGACGCCCGCCTCGACGCCCCGCAGCCGCGCGCCGCCCTGCGCCGGCTCCTCGACACCCTCCCGGAGGACACCGGCCCCGGAGCCGGGCCCGCCCCCGCAACCCCGCACCCGCCCGCGCCCGCCTCCGCGCCCGTACCCCCGCCCCGGTCCGGGACCTGACCGCCGGCACCCCGCCCCGGGCCCGTACCCACCGGAGGTCCACCCCGGCCGCACCGGGGTCCGGGCCCGTACCGCGCCCACGCCCCACCGCGCCGTCCGCGCAAACCGGCCTGCGCCACCTGGCCCAGTGCGTTCATGCAGCTCAGTGGGTCTGCCGGCGGGCGGTTCGGGTCGTCGGCACCAATGCCGGGAGGTGCCCGGGACGGCTGCGAAACTCGCGAAATGATCCAAAGCAGCAGATTTGGGAGCACCCGTCGCAAGCGACGCGGGAGATCCGCCCCGCGCGGCAGGTCCGCCGCGCTCGCCTCCGTCCTGGCCGGTGCCGTCGTCACCACCACGGCCGTCCCCGCGCTCCTCCTCGGCGCGGCGGCCGCGCCCGCGGTGGCCGCACCGCTGCCCGGCGGGCTCGGGCCGTGCGTACCGGGCAGCTGTCCGTCCCCCTTCCCCGGCATCGGCAACGGCGACATCGCCGGGCGCGACAAGGCGATCAACATCTTCGTCGGCGAGGACTTCCTCGTGCGCGGCTCCGCCGCCGAGGCGGAGGGCCGGGTGGTCGTGCTCGACGACTTCGACATGGCGAAGAGCGCCTCGGCGAGCCAGGTCTACAACATCGGCGAGGTGGGCGTCGGCTCGCGCGTGCCCCCGCCCGTCGACTCGGACTGGCTGACCACCGGCGGCAAGATCAGCGTGGCCACCGGCCAGCGGCTGCTCGCCGAGAAGGGCGTCGTGCGGCACGCCGGCGCGCTCACCGGCACCGTGGTCTCCACGCTGGTCCGCGACCCGGACGCGACCGACCCGTACACGGCGCTGCGCGACCAGCTGACCGCCGCGAGCCGCTGCTACGCCCGGGTCGACGGCGCCCCGCGCACCCCCACCGGCACCGCCGTGAACCAGGGCGGCGAGACGGTGTTCACCGGCGACGGCAGCTCGGCACTCCAGATCTTCAACGTCGACTTCGACCTCACCGGGCCGACCGGCGGACAGCAGGGGATCGTCTTCCGGAACGTCCCGGCGAACGCCACCGTCCTGGTCAACGTCCTCGGCGCGAACCGCACGGTCAACACCTACAGCGGCGGCATCGACGACCGGACCGACCCGCTGAACGCCTATCGCGAGCGCCTGCTGTGGAACATCCCGGACGCCACCACCGTGAACCTCAACGGCACCGGCCAGTTCCAGGGCAGCGTGCTCGTCGGCGAGCAGAAGTCGAGCACGACGGTGACCCTGCCCGGCATCAACGGGCGCTTCTTCACCACCGGTTCGCTGACCCACACGAGCAGTGCCTCGGGCGGCGGCGGGCAGGAGTTCCACGCGTACCCGTTCAACGGCAGCCTGCCGGACTGCGGCTCCGCGCCGAACGCCACCGGCCTGGTGAAGGTGGTCAAGAAGGACGCCGACACCGGTGCCGTGCTCCCCGGCGCGGAGTTCCGGCTGTGGAAGGAGACCAACGGCAGGGCCGGGCTCCAGACCAACGGCGCGAACGCCGACACCGCCGTCGGCGACCCCTGCACCACCGGCGCCGACGGCGCCTGCGCCCGGACGGTGGAGACCGGCACGTACTACTGGCAGGAGACCAAGGCCCCCGGCGGCTACGAGCTGCCCGACCCGGCCGTCTTCGGCCCGCTCGTCCTCACCCGGGAGAACGCCGCGAACGGCGTCACCGTCGAGGCGCGCGACGAGCGGCTGCCGGTGACCGGCGCCGTCGACGTGCTCAAGCAGGACGCGGAGACCGGCGCAACGCTGCCCGGCGCCGAGTTCCGGCTGTGGAAGGAGAGCAACGGCACGGCCGGGCTCCAGACCACCGGCATCAACCCGGACACCATGGTCGGCACCCCCTGCACCACGAACGCCGACGGCCTGTGCTCGCGCACGGTCGGCACCGGCACGTACTACTGGCAGGAGACCGCGGCGCCGCAGGGCTACGAGCTGCCCGACCCGGCGGTCTTCGGGCCGCTGGTCCTCACCGAGGAGAACGCCGAGCAAGGCGTGAGCGTCGTCGCCAACAACTCCCGCACCCCGGTCACCCCGACCAGCGGCGAGGTGAAGGTGGTCAAGAAGGACGCCGAGACCGGGCGCGAGCTGCCCGGTGCGGTGTTCCAGCTGTGGCGGGAGACCAACGGCACGGCCGGGCTCCAGACCACCGGCCCGGACACCGACACCGCCGTCGGCGACACCTGCACCACCGACTCCAACGGCGTGTGCAGCCACGCGGTCGAGCCGGGCACCTACTACTGGGAGGAGCAGACCGCGCCCGCCGGGCACGAGCTGCCCGACCCGGCGGTCTTCGGGCCGCTCGTCCTCACCGAGGCCAACGCCCAGCAGGGCGTCACGATCGAGGCGCTCAACGCGCGCACCCCGGTCGTCCCGACCAGCGGCGCCGTCGAGATCCTGAAGAAGGACGCGACGAGCGGCGCGGTGCTGGCCGGCGCGGAGTTCCGGCTGTGGAAGGAGACCAACGGCACCACCGGGCTCCAGACCGGCGGTGCGGACCCCGACGAGGCCCTGGGCGAGTGCACCACCGGCGCCGACGGCCTGTGCTCGCGCCGGGTCGGCACCGGCACGTACTACTGGCAGGAGACCAAGGCCCCCCGCGGCTACGACCTGCCCTCCCCCGCCGTCTTCGGCCCGCTCGTCCTCACCGAGGACAACGCGGCCTCCGGCGTGCGGATCACCGCCCGCAACACCCGCACGCCCCAGCCGGAGCCGAAGGGCTCCCTGAAGCTGTTCAAGACCGACGCCAAGACCGGACGCCCGCTGGCGGGCGCCGTGTTCGAGCTGTGGCGCGAGACGAACGGCACCGTGGGCCTGCAGACCGGCGGCGCCAAGCCCGACGCCCGGATCGGCGCCGGCTGCGCCACCGACGCCAAGGGCCTGTGCTCCTTCACCGGCCTGCCGCTCGGGGAGTACTACCTGCGGGAGACGGCGGTGCCCGAGGGGTACGTCCTGCCGGGCTCGAACGTCTTCGGACCCTTCTCCGTGACCAGGGGCGACACCCGGCCGGTGGAGGTGAGCATCCCGAACGAGCGCGGCGAGCCGTGCCACGGGAAGGACTGCAAGGGCGGCCCGAAGCGGTGACGCCCGCGGGCGCCTGAGCACGGATCCGCTCCCGCGGAGGGGCGGGGCGCGTTCACCGGTTCGGCCGCGCAGGCCGGGCCGGGACCGGTCGGCGCTGCTCGACTGGGAACGTCCCCGTCCCTCCAGGAGGTTCCGAGGTGCTCACCGTCCGGACGACCGGTGCCGCGACCGCCGCCACGGCGGTCGCGGCACTGCTGTGCGCGGCCCCCGCCGCCGGGGCCGCCGCCCCCACCGCCCCCGCTGCCGCCCCCGTCCACGGCCGGGCCCTCGCGCCCGCCGCGTGCACGGCGCCGACCGGCCCGTACCAGCGGCCGCTGGAGGAGCATCTGGGGCGCCCCGTCGACGGCGTGCAGTCGGAGGCCGACTGCGTCGCGATCCGGGCCTTCCAGCGGAAGGAGCGGACGCCGCGCGCCGACGGGTACGCCGACCTCGGCACGTACCGCACGATGGTCGCCGTGAAGGCCCGGCCGAACCCCAACGCGCAGGGCCGCTGCCCGGTCCGCTCCCACCGCGTGACCTGTGTGGACATGGACCGGCAGCTGCTGTGGGTGCAGACCGGCACGAAGGTCGGCTTCGGTCCGGTGCCGATCCGCACCGGCCGCGACACGATGGAGACCCGGCGCGGCTGGCACACCATCTACTGGCGCGACAAGGACCACGTGTCGAGCCTGTACGACGCGCCCATGCCGTACGCCCAGTTCTTCGACGGCGGCCAGGCACTGCACGGGCACCCGGGCGACCTCTTCGACGGGGGCGGCTCGGCCGGCTGCGTCAACCTCGCGATGAAGGACGCGGCGGCGCTGTGGAAGCTGCTGAAGGTCGACGACCGGGTGTACGTGTGGGGGGCGAAGCCCGGCACCGACGGGTAGACCTCCGGTGTGAACACGACCCTCGCCGTTCCCCGCGTCGAACGGCTCCTTCAGGACGGCGTCCGCGCCCGGGTGTTCCCCGGGGCCGCCTGGGCGGTCGGGGACGCCGGCGGGGTGCTGGCGGGCGGGGGCGCCGGAGCGCTCGTGCCGGGGGGCGAACCGGTGGGCGCGGACGCGCTGTTCGACCTGGCGAGCCTGACGAAGGTGATCGCGGTGTGGCCGGTGGTCGGCACCCTCGTGGAGGACGGGAAGCTGGCGCTCGACGTGCCGCTGGCGGACTTCTGGCCGGAGACGGCCGGGCACCCGGTGGGGGACGTGACGCCGCTGCAACTGCTCACCCACACCGCGGGGCTGCCGCTGCGCGCCAACCTCCGCGCGCTGTACGGCTCGGACCCGCAGGACGTGCGGGACGGGGTGGTGCGGGAGCGGCTGCGCCGGCGGCCGGGCGAGGCGGTGGAGTACACCGACCGGGCGGCGCTGCTGCTCGGCTACCTCGCCGAGTTCCTGACCGGCGGCCGGCCGCTGCGGGAACTGGCCCGGGACCGGGTGTGGGAGCCGCTGGGGATGACGGAGACCCGGTACGGGCCGTTGCCGGCCGGGCTGGTCGCGCGGACCGCGGCCACCGAGTACGACGAGGAGAGCGGCGCCCATCTGCGGGGCACCGTGCACGACTTCTCGGCCCGGCTGCTCGGCGGGGCGTGCGGGATCGCGGGGGCCTTCGCCACGGCCGGGGACCTGGGGCGCTTCCTGCGGCAGGTGCTCGATCCCGTACGGCCGCCGTTCGGTCCCGGGTGGACGGCGCAGTCGCTGCGCGTGCGGACCGGCGAACTGACCCCGGCCCGGGGCCTGTTCTGGCACCTCGCGCCGGGCACGACGGTCCGGGACGACGTGTGGGCGCACTACGGCTTCACCGGCACCGCGATGTGGGTGAGCCCGGCGCGCGGCCGGTGGGCCGTGCTGCTCACCAACAAGCTGTACTTCACGCGGGCGACGGGCCCCGTGACGGGGATCCGGGACGCCTTCCGCGCCCTGGTCTTCGCGTGAGTCCCGTGAGTTCCGTACGTCCCGTGAGTCCGTGAGTCCGTGAGCCCCGTGAGCCCCGTGAGCCCCGTGACCCACCGTGACCGCGGGTGACCGGATCGGGCCGGATTCGTTGCACGCCGTACATGACGAGCAGGCGACGACGAGCAGTGGAGGCACGGGCCATGACGGTGGGAGACGAGCGGACGGCACTGATGACGGCACCCGCGGCGGAGCCGGTGGTCCTGGGGGCGGCGGCCGACGACGGGGACGTGCACGCGGCGGCCGGTGAACTGGCCCGGGGCCGTGCGGTGGTGCACCGCTTCGGCACCGTGCGCGCGCTGACCTGCCGGCCCGGCCGGGAGGACGTGGCCCGGGCGAGACTCCTGGCCCTCCGGCCGGAGGGGCCGGAGGGCGGCGTCACGACCGCGCCGGACGCGCTCGCCGGGCTCTTCGACTGGACCCGGCTGCCCGCCGAACTCCCGCGCCGCCCGCTGCGCCTGCTCATGGAGGAGCTGGCCGAGCTGGGGCCCTTCGGCTTCCGCGGGCCGGCCGCCGACCGGGTGCCGGAGCATCTGACCTCGGTACGGGACGGGGTGCGCACGGTCCGGGCGGTCACGCCGGGCCTGGCCTGCCCGTCGCACGCCTTCCTGGCCGCCGCGCTCGACCGCACGGGCGCCGGCCTGCTGTTCACCCTGGGCGTCGGGGGTGCGCCGGAGCCGACCGACGAGGCGGCGGCGCGCCGGCGGTTTCCGCACCACGCGCCGGTGCCGGTGACGGTGCTGGCCTTCCACCGGGCGGCCGGGTACGGGCGGGCGGGGCTGCCCGCGCTGGCGCTGGAGCGGCCGGGTTCGCTGTCGGTCGAGCACCTGCGCTCGGTGGCGGCGAACCACGGCTTCGCGCTCGCGCCCGCCCCGGCCGGGGCACCGGCGGCCGGGGCGGCCCGGGTCTACGCGCCGTCGGTGCGGCGGTAGGCGCGCAGGAAGGCGGCGACGCCGCCGGCCAGGAGGCGGTCGTTCTCGGCGTCGGGGAGCGGCAGCACGCCGTAGTGGGACCGCTGGAGGACGATCGCCGAGGTGAGGGCCGGGAAGTGGAGGGCGGCGAGCTCGGCGTCGCCGCGCAGGTCGAGGAGGCCGGCCTCCTCCAGGCCGGTGAAGGCGGCGGTGAGGGCCCGGGCGACGGGCAGCGGCCCGGCCTCGCGCCAGGCGGTCATGACCTCCTCGGGCAGGTGGCCCGCCTCGGCGGAGATGTGCCGGACGAGGGCGAAGTGGTCCGGGTACTCGGCGATCAGGCTGGTGAACGCGCGGGCGAGGGCGACCAGATCGCGTTCCAGTTCCTCGGGGCGGGGCGGCCGGGCCGGGTCGAGGAGCGTGTGGAGGCGGGTGAGCTGGGCGTCCCGCACCTCGTTGGCCGTCCAGGTGACGACGGTGCGGAAGAGCAGGGCCTTGCCGCCCGGGAAGTGGTTGTAGAGCGTGCGGGTCGAGACGTCCGCGGCGGCGGCGAGGGCGTCGACGGAGGCGCGCGTGTAGCCCTCGCGGCCGAAGACGCCGCAGGCCGCGCGGACGATGGCCAGTTGTTTCGCCAGCTTGCGGGGCGGGATCTCGCGCCGCGCGCGTTCCATCCAGGCGTCGTTGGTGCTGCTCATGCCGGCACCTTACTCGCCCCCGCCCAGCCAAGTACAACGTGCGTTGCACTTTTTACAATGACCGTTGTACCTTCCTGGTGTGCCGGAACGCAGCGGGCGTCCCGGACACCCATGGAGGGGGAACAGCCATGTCCACGACCGCCACCACCGCCACCACCACCGCCACCACGGCCGGGGCCGCGCCGCTGCGCGTCGCCGTCCTCGTCGGCAGCGTCCGCGAGGGGCGCCGCGGCCCCGCCGTCACCGACTGGTTCACCGGAGTCGCCGCCGGCCACGGGGACCTGGAGCTCGACGTGATCGACCTGGCCGACGTCGACCTGCCGCTGGTCATGCCCGGCTGGGGCGGGGAGGTCGACCCGCGCGCCACCGCGGCGCTCGCCGAGGTCTCGCCGCGGCTCGCCGCCGCCGACGCCTTCGTGGTCGTGACCCCGGAGTACAACCACAGCTTCCCGGCCGTCCTGAAGAACCTCATCGACTGGCACCGGGCCGAGTGGTACGCCAAGCCGGTCGGCTTCGTCTCGTACGGCGGCCTCGGCGGCGGCCTGCGCGCGGTCGAGCAGCTCCGGCTGGTCTTCGCCGAGCTGCACGCCACCACCGTGCGCGACTCGGTCAGCCTGCACGGGCCCTGGTCCGGCCTCGGCGAGGACGGGCAGCCGCTCGACCGTGCCGTCGCCGAGGGCGCCGCCAAGGGCATGCTCGGCCAGCTCGCCTGGTGGGGCCGTGCGCTGCGCACCGCCCGGGCCGCCCTCCCGTACCAGGGCTGAGGGGGCACCGGACATGACCTCCGCACCGCCCCGCAGCGGGCCCTCCACCGGCCCCGCGGCGACCGCCCCCGCCGGCGCGGCCGGGACCCCGCTCGGCCGGGTCCTCGCCGTCACCGTCCTCGGCTCCGTCATGTCGGTCCTGGACATGACCATCGTCAACGTGGCGCTCCGCAGCCTCTCGGACGCCTTCCAGGCCCCGCTGACCACCATCCAGTGGACCGCCACCGCCTACACCCTGGCGCTCGCCGCCGTGATCCCCACCGCCGCCTGGGCGATGGGCCGGATCGGCGCCCGCCGCACCTATCTCACCGCGCTCGTCCTCTTCACCCTCGGCTCGCTGCTCGCCGCGCTCGCCTGGGACGCGGGCAGCCTGATCGCCTTCCGCGCCGTGCAGGGGCTCGGCGGCGGACTGCTCATGCCGGTCGGCATGACGATGGTGATGCGGGCCGCCGACCCGGCACGCATGGGCCGGGCGATGGCCGTCGGCGGACTGCCCATCCTGGTCGGCCCGGTGATCGGACCCACCCTCGGCGGCTGGCTCGTGGACGCCGCGTCCTGGCACTGGATCTTCCTGGTCAACCTGCCGCTCGGCGCGCTCGCCCTCGCCCTCGCCGTCCGGCTGCTGCGCCCCGACGCGCCGCGCGCCGGCGACCCGGCGCCCCGGCTCGACGTACCGGGCCTGCTGATGCTCTCCCCCGGACTCGCGCTGCTCCTGTACGGGCTGGCGCGGGGCGGCGAGGACGGCGACCCGACCGCGCCGGGGGCGCTGCTCCCGGCCCTGGCGGGCCTGGTCCTCGTGGCCGGTTTCGTACGGCGGGCCCTGACGGCCCGTGCGCCGCTGCTCGACCTGCGGCTGCTGCGCGACCGCACCTTCGCCGCGGGCGTCGGCACCCTCGCCCTGTTCACCTGCGGCTACTTCGGCTCGATGCTGCTCGCGCCGGTGTACTGGCAGTCGGCGCGCGGGCTCACCGCGAGCGCGGCCGGGCTGCTGTCCGCACCGGTCGGGCTCACCGTCGGCCTGACCATGCAGATCGCGGCCCGGCGGATCGACCGGACCGCGCCCCGGCGGCTGATCCCGGCCGGTGTCGTCGTCGCCGCGCTCGGCATGGCGCTGAGCGCCGTGCAGACCGGCATCCCGGACGTGGCGGCCTGGCGGCCGGTCGCGGCGGCGATGCTGATGGGCGTCGGCGCGGGGATCGTCCTGATGCCGACGATGACCACCGCCGGCCGCGACCTGCCCAAGGACCGGCTGGCCGCCGCGAGCACCGCGCTGAGCATCAACTCGCAGCTGGGCGCGTCGATCGGCACCGCGCTCTGCTCGGTGGTGCTGTCCACGGCGGGCGCCGACCCGGCAGGCTTCCGCCTCACCTACGCCGTCGCGGCGGTGCTCATCGCCCTGGCGCTGCTGCCCGCCCTGCTCCTGCCGGGCCGCCGGGCCGGCCTCCCCCGCTGAAGGCGCTCGTGGCGGCGTCAGGAACCGCCCGCCACGAGCGCCTTCCGCGCCATGTCCAGCCGTACGCGGGCCGCCGTGGCCGCCGTTCAGAAGGCGCGCGCGGTCTCCACGCCCAGCCAGACCGCGGCCAGACCCGCGGCGACGCTGCCCGCGACGTTCGCCGCCGCGTACGCGCGGGCGCCCGACTCGTAGAGCTTCAGAGTCTCGTAGGAGAAGGTCGAGTACGTGGTGAGCGCCCCGCACAGGCCGGTGCCGAGCAGCAGTCCGGCGCGCGCCGAGGCGACCCCGGTCAGCAGGCCCAGGACGAAGGAGCCGACCACGTTGACCACGAAGGTGCCCCAGGGGAAGACCGAGTCGTGGCGGGCCTCGACGGCCCGGTCGGTGAGATAGCGCAGGGGGGCGCCGACGGCCGCGCCGGCGACGACGAGCAGCCAGTTCACGCGGGCGGCTCCCCGGCCGCCGCGGGCGGCCCGTACCGGACGACCTCGCAGGGGTCGAGCAGCACCAGTCCCCCGTCCGCCATGAGCTCCTCCAGCTCCGGCAGGAAGGCCCGCACCCGCTCCTCCGTGTCCACGACGACGACCGCCATCGGCAGGTCCTCGCCGAGCGAGAGCAGTCGGGCGGTGTGCACGACGGCGGAGGAGCCGAAGCCCTCGACGCCGTGGAAGACGGAGGCGCCGGCGAGGCCGGCGGCGTGCGCGCGGTGCACGATCTCGGTGGACAGCGGGCGGTGGTGCCAGGTGTCGTTCTCGCCGACGAGAACGGTCAGCCGGAGTGCGCGGCCGGCGAGCCGGGTCATGACGGCCTCCTGCGTACGGTGGCGGCCCGGGCGGCGACCACGCCGGCCCAGACGGCGGCCAGCGCGGCCACCGCGGTGCCCCCGAGATAGAGCAGGGCGCGCGGGACCTCGCCGCCGGCGAGCAGCCGCTGGGTGTCCAGGGAGTAGGTCGAGAAGGTGGTGAAGCCGCCGCAGACTCCGGTGCCCAGGAAGGGGCGGACGAGCGGGTGCGGCGGGTGGGCGGTCTCGGTGGCCACCACCATGAGCGCGCCGAGCACGGCGCACCCGAGCACGTTGACGGCCAGCACCGTCCACGGGAAGGCACCGCTCGGAGTGGGCCACAGCAGGACCGCCGCATAGCGGGCCGCGGCCCCGAGGGCACCGCCCGCGGCGACCACCCCGACGACCGGCAGCTGCGCGCGGAATCCCATGGCACCAGCGTAGGCACAGGTCGGTGCGGCCGATCACCCGGGAGCGGGCGTCGGAGGGACGAGGCGCACAGGCGCGGTCTCCGGCCTGGGGCATTAACCGGAGGCCGGCCCGTGCTGCCTCGCCCCGATGTTCCGGGCGGGGCCGCGCGGGGGTCAAAGCCGGGCTCCCGAATCTGTCAGATCCCCCCACGGGGTATCGCGCCCCGGGACGGCGCGGGGCGGGGGTGTGGTCCGGCCACCACCGGGCGGCCCAGACGGGTGCCCCCTCCACCTCGTGCGGGAGGGGCCCGGCGGGGGACGGTGGTGGGGCAGCAGGAGGGAGCTGCCCCACCCCCCCATGGCAGGAGTGTCGTGAGTACATCCGTCGCAACCGCATCGAGGTTCAGGACCGTCGCCGCGCACCGGGACGCGGCCGGCAGGGACGCCGGCGAGGACGTGTACGGCGAACTCTGCGCCGCGCTGTTCTCCGGCTTCCCGCGCCGCGACCAGCGGATGAAGGCCGAGCAGTACCTGCGCGGTCTGCTGACCGCGCAGGGCCGCAAGTCCATCCGCAACATCGCCGCCCAGATCGGCGGCCCGGCCGCCGAGCAGAGCCTGCACCACTTCATCTCCAGCTCCACCTGGGACTGGCGGCCGATGCGCGCCGAGCTGGCCCGGCACCTCCAGCGCACCGCGTCCCCGCAGGCCTGGGTGGTGCGCCCGATGCCGATACCGAAGGCCGGACAGCACTCGGTGGGCGTCGACCGGCGCTTCGACCCCGAGCGCGGGCAGGTCTTCCGCGGACAGCAGGCCTTCGGGCTGTGGTTCGCCTCCGAGGAGACCAGCGTGCCGGTCAACTGGCGCCTGTTCCTGCCCGATCCGTGGGTCAAGGACCGCACGCGGCGCGACCGGGCCGAGGTCCCGGAGGGCGCGGGCGAGGAGACCCTGGAGGAGTGCGCGGTCAACGTGGCCCTGGACACCGCCCGCTGGCCCGAGGTGGCCCGCAAGCCGCTGCTGCTCGACGTGCGGGGCGGCGCGGGCCGGGCGGCCCTGCACCGGCTGGCGCTCGCGGGCGTGCCGGTGGTGGCGCGGATCGGCGCCGGCTGCCGGCTGACCGTCGCGGACCGCTCGCTGCCCGGCTTCGGCTCGGGCCCGCTGACGGCGCTGCAGATCCTGGAGTCCCTCAAGGGGCTGCGCCGCCCGGTGAGCTGGGTGGACTCGGTCTCCGGGGTGCGCACCTCGCGCACCTCGCTCGCCACCGCCGTGCGGGTCACGCTTCCCGTGCCGGCGGGCGAGCGGCAGCGGCCGCTGCTGCTGCTCGGCGAGTGGGACGAGCCGCAGCACGCCCCGGCCCGGCTGTGGATCACCGATCTGACCGGCTCGGCGGTCGGCCCGCTGCTGCGGCTGACCAAGCTCTCCCGGAGGGTGGAGCGGGACTTCCGCGCGGTCGGCGAGGGCGCGGGCCTGCGGGACTTCGTGGGCCGCTCCTTCCGCGGCTGGCACCGGCACATCACGCTGGCCTCGGCCGCGCACGCGGCGACCGTGCTGGCGGCGGACCGGGAGGCCGGTTACGGCGCGGTGCCGGCCCGCTCGGCGGGCTGAGCCCGCTTACGGACCGGGGTCCGGGAGTTGGGGCTTCCGGACCCCGTACCCCTTCCGTGACGGGCAGCGGCGCGCCGTGCCGTGCCGGAAGGGGGCCCTCCGGTCACTCCTCGCCGCGGGCCGCGCGCGGGCCCGTGGACAGGGCGGCGCGGCGGCGGGCGAGGACGTCGCGGGTGCGCTGGAGACGCAGGGCGAGCTGGACTTCGAGGACCTGGCCGGGCTTCTGCCATTCGGCGCCGAGGAGTTCGCCGATCCGCTCCAGGCGGCGGGAGACGGTGTTGGGGTGCACGTGCAGGGCCTCGGCCGCGTTGGTGGGGCTGCCGCCGGAGGCGAAGTAGGCCTCCAGGGTGCGGGTGAGGTCGGTGAACCGCTCGGCGTCGTAGTCGAGGACGGGGCCGATCGCCGACTCGATGAAGCCGTCCACGTCGTGGTCGTCGGAGAGCAGCAGGCCCAGGAAGCCCAGGTCCTCCACGGAGGCGGCGGCCCCCGCGCCGCCGAGCGCGCTCATGGCGTCCAGGCAGCGCATGGCCTCCTGGGCGAGCCGGGCGACGCTGTCGGGGCTCCAGCCGGGGCCGGCGGCGCCGACGGAGACCGGGTGCCCGAGCAGCGGGGCGAGCTCGGCCGAGACGGCCCGCGCGGCGGCGGAGGCGTCCACTCCGGGCAGCAGCAGCACGATGCAGCCGCCCTGCACGGTCTTCAGACCGCCCATCCGGTACGCGTACGAGGACGCCCACACGACCGCGCGGCCCTGCTCGCCGCCCTCGGGGCGGGCCACCACCAGGACGTGCGGCTTGCGCAGGTCGATGCCGAGGCGGCGGGCGCGCTGGGCGATCTGCTGCGGGGCGTGTTGCGGCTCGGCGAGCAGGTCGTCGAGCAGCTCGTCGCGCACGGGGCCCTCGGCGACGGCGGTGGAGCGCTGCATGAGGAGCAGGAGGGCGACGGACTGGGCGGCGAGTTCGAGCAGGCGCTCGTCCTCGCCGGTGAGCGGGGTGGCGGCGGTGACCACGAGGACGCCCAGGTCCTCGGAGCCGGCGACGACCGGGGCGACCCAGGTCTGCCCGCCGCCGGGGTCCGCACCGGGGTCCGCACCGGGGTCCGCCGCACGGTCCGTGTCCGGGCCGGCGGGGGTGCGGACGGGGCGGCCGCCCGCGTGCGCGTCGAGGGAGGCCTTGGCCACCGCGTCCTCGTCGAGGCCGACCGGCTCGCCGGTGGCGGCGAGGGTGCGGCCGCCGGGGTCGCGGACCAGGACGAGGGCGTCGAGGGCGTCCCCGGCCGCCTTGGCGACGCCCAGCAGGTCGCCGCCGGACAGCACCAGGTTCATCATCCGGCCGTGGGCCGCGCTGATGTAGCGCATGCGGGTGAGCGCGGTGCGGGCGCGGGAGCTGTCCAGCTCCAGCTCGGTGACCTCGGCGCGGGTCTGGTCGAGCAGGCCGGCTTTCTCGGTGGCGACGGCGGCCAGGTCGGCGAGCGGGGCGAGCAGCGCCAGCTCGCCGTCGGCGAACCGGCGGGCCCGGCGGTCCCCTCCGTACAGCAGGCCGAGGACGGTGTCGCCGATCCGCAGCGGCACGGCGAGCACCGCGCGCAGCCCCTCGTCCCGGACGACCCGGTCGACGGCGGGCAGGTGCGGGAAGCGGTCGTCGGTCAGGTAGTCCTCGGTCCAGGCCGGTCCGCCGAGGGCGTGGACGAGGCCGCCGAGCCCCTCGCGCTCCAGGGCGGCCGGGCAGCCGACCGGGCCGAGGCCCTGGCCGGTGAGCCCGCCCTCGCTGCTGTGCAGCAGCCGTACGCCGTGCGCGTCGCGCAGGGTGACGCAGGCCAGGTCGAGGTCGAGGAGCCGGCGGGCGCGGCGGACGACGAGCCGCAGCAGCCCGTCGAGGTCGTACGGGTGGGTGAGCTCGCGGGCGGTGTCGGCGAGCGCGTCGATGGCGTCGGCGCGCTGCTCGCGGCGGGCGAGCGACTGGGCGACGCCGGTCGCGAGGTGCACGGCCCGCTCGAGGGGGGCCAGTTCGGCCGGGGGACGGCCGGCCTCGCGGGCCCGGTCGAGCAGTTCGGCGAAGCGCTCCGGCGGCGCCTGCTGGGCGAGCAGCTCCAGCACGGAGAGCGCGTCCACGCTTCCGCTCCCGCCCGTGCCGTGCTGGGCCATGCCTCAACTCCCGCTGTGTCGCGTCACCGTGCGCCGCGCCGGACGCCCGTACCACCGGCCGGAACCGGCACCAGGACCCGTACCGGTACGGGTACCCGGATCGGTACCGGTACCCGCGCCGTCGTCCACGCCGGACAACGGCCGGATCCATCCCATCATTCCCGTTCGCTCCTCTTCCGCCGCCTTGTCCCGGGCGGGGCGGTCCGGCGCGGGGAGACGGGGCGTCAGAAGGCGCCGGGGCGCGCCCGGATCAGACCGGCGCGCCCGCGAAGGCCGGGACGAGCCGGGGCGTGCGGGCCCACACGCCGGGGGCCTGCGCGGGCACCCGGGGCGGCCGGGCGCCGTCCCGGACGGTGAGCAGCGAGCGGTGGAGGCGGCGCAGGCGCGCGGAGGGCTGCCGGTCGCCGTCGGCGAGCAGCGCGCCGCACAGGCGCGCGTACACGTCGAGGGCGTCCTCGGTGCGCCCGGAGCGCAGCAGGGCGACCATGAACTGGGCGTGCAGGGCCTCGTTGACGGGGTGCCGGGCGACGAGGGTGGCGAGCTCGGGGACCATCTCGGCGTGCTTGCCGAGGCCCAGCTGGGCCTCGACCCACTGGTCGAGGACGCTCATCCGGGAGGCGGCCAGACGGGCGCTCTCGGCGCGCAGCCGGGGGCCGGCGGCCACGCCCTCGTAGGGCTCGCCGCGCCACAGGGCGAGTGCCTCGCCGAGCCGGAGCGCGGCCCGGGGCAGGTCGCCGGCCTCCATCGCGCGGTAGCCGGCGCCGGCGGCGCGCTCGAAGCGTCCGACGTCGTGGGAGCCGCCGCCGGTGTCGAGGCGGTAGCCGCCGGCCTGGGCGGCGAGCACGGTCTCGGCGGTGCGCCCGTCGTCCGCGCCGCGCCCGGCGGCGCGGGGCCGCCCGTCGCGGAGGGCGGCGGCGAGGAGCGCGCGCAGGCCCGCGATGTGGGCGTGGAGCTCGGCCCGGGCGCCGCGCGGGGCGCCGGAGGGCCACAGCTCGGCCATGAGCACGGTGGCCGGCACGACCTGGTCGGCGGAGGTCGCGAGCAGGGCGAGCACCTGTCGCGGCGCGGCGGCGGTCGGGGTGATCGACACCCCGTTCTCGCGCACCGAAAGTCCCCCCAGGATCCGGACGTCCACCTTGCCCCCTCAGTGTCTGCGCACGGGATGACCCTGGACGATTAGAAAAGAGACCGCGCGGCATGTCAATAAGAAACCGGACGGTACGGAATCTCTGGACCTCGCGGACGGAATTTTTGCCCGCTTTGCCCCGCATTTGACCCATCAACAGCTCGTCAAGATGTGAGGAAACCTACTCGGGGATCCGGATACTGGACCCACGGGTATGCTTTGGCGCTCGTTTTCAGGCAGCGTCGCGGGCGCCTTCCGGCCAGGGAGCCGAGAAAACCGGCATGGCGGTTTTCTTTGGGTCCATCATGGCCCCGCGCGGGCACGGGAGGGAAGCGCCCCACGGGAAGTCATGCACCGGGAGGTGACGGCGACACGACGCCCGGGGTACGGGCCGGGGACGGCCGGAAGGAGGCCTCGGGGCGCGCGGGAAGGGCGGTCCGGGGGGCACGCGGAAAGGGCCCGCCGGGCGGGCCCCTAGGCCGTCTGTTCGGAGGTCTCGTCCGAGAGGGCGAGCGCACGGGCGCCGCGGCCCGGCTCCAGGTCGAGCATGGTGAGCACGGCCGGGACCACGATGCTGGGCAGTAAGTGCTGGTAGAGCGCGGAGGCCCAGCGTTCCATGGACGAGCGGTCGCCCTCCAGGGCGTGCGTCATCAGGTTGAGTCCGGCGTAGGCGCCGACCACCAGCGGGGCCACCTGCTCGGGCTCGGCGTGCGGGAGCAGCTCGCCCTGGGCCTTGGCCTCGCGGAGCAGGCTGAGGTTGATGTCGGTCCACTCGCGGTAGGGGCCGCTGCGGTTGAGGTCGTGGCCGCCCTGGTCGAGGGTGAGCCGGACGCTGCCGCTCAGCACCCGGTCCACGGTGAGCCGGTGCGCGAAGACCATGCCGACGTCCACGAACTCCTGCACCTTGCAGGTCTGCGGCGGCGGGGTGGGCACGACGGAGACCTGTGCGTCGATCACCGCGTGGGCGAGGTCTTCCTTGGAGTCGAAGTGGAAGTAGAGCGCGCCCTTGGTGACCTGGGCGAGCGCCAGGATGTCGGAGAGCTTCGCCGCCTCGTAGCCCCGCTCGTCGAAGACGGCCGCCGCCGCCTCCAGGATCGCCCTGCGGGTACGGATCGCCCGATCCTGCTTCGCCATGGGAGTCACGTCCCTCTCATCGCGCCCGAACCGGCATCCCGGTGGCCCGAGAAAACAAACCTTGGGGTACCAATTTTCCGGCAGCTGGAAGATACCCGAAGCCTTGTTCGCAGAGAACACGAAAGCCGGCCAGTCGCCGAACGCGCGCCGCTGACCTGCGGACTTGCCGATCGGTCCGGGTAAGAGAACGTCAGGTCGGCGCCGACCGCACCGACCTGACCTCGGGTCGGGAAACCCCGCCCGTCACTCAGGGCGACCGGAAAACCGACCCTCCGGTCCCCTGGGCGGTATACCGGACCCGACCGGCCCGGCACACCTTGCCGTCCCCCGCCGGGGGCCGCCGGTCCGCGTACGGGCCGTTCAGTCCGCGTACGGGTCGGACGGGTCGGCGGAGCCGCCGAGCCGGTCGGCCTGCCGGATGGCCTCGGCCAGCTCCCGCACGGAGGCCGAGCGGGCCCGGTCCGCGAGCGCGCCCGCACGGGCCGCGAGGGCGGACAGCGGCGGCGCGCCCGGCACCCCGCCCTCGCGCAGCCGGTCGGCGAAGTAGGCGGCGATGGCGGTGAGCTGGAGACTGTCGTGGCCGGGGCCCCAGACCGGTGCGGTGAGCGCGGCGGCGTCCACGGTGCCGGAGCGCTCGTGCGGGGCGCGGGTGGCGGGGTCGAGCCAGCGGACGGTGGCGGTGGCGACCCGGCCGCGCTGCCCGGGGCGCAGCTTCACCGCGTACAGCGCGGTGACGGTGTGCCCGGCGCCGACCTCGCCGCCGTCCACCCGGTCGTCGCGGAAGTCCTCGTCGGCGACCGCGCGGTTGTCGTAGCCGATCAGCTTGAAGTCCGCGACGGTCCGCGGGTCGAAGGCGACCTGCGCCTTGGCGTCGCGGGCGCGCAGTTCGACGTGGCCGGGGAGCTGGTCGACGAAGACCTTGCGGGCCTGCTCGGGGCTGCCCACGTAGGTGGTGTGCCCGTCGCCCTTGTCGGCGAGCTCCTCCATGAAGGCGTCGCCGTAGTCGCTGCCGACGCCGACGCCGAAGAGCGTGATGCCGTACCTGCGGCGCTCCGTGTCGATGCGCTCCAGGATGCCGGCGGCCTCCGTGTCGCCGGTGTTGGCGAGGGCGTCGGAGAGCAGCACGACCCGGTTGGTGGCGCCCTTGCGGCGGCCCTCGACGGCGACGTCGTAGCCGGTGCGGACGCCCGCCTCCACATTGGTGGAGGAGCTGGTCTCCAGGCTGTCGACGACCTCGTGGATGCGGCCGCGGTGGGCGCCGACCCGGGTCATCGGGAGCCGGGTCTCGGCCTCGGAGCTGAAGGTGACGATCGCGAGGGAGTCGTCGTCGCGGAGCCGGTCCGCGAGCAGTCCGAGGGACTCCTTGACCAGGTCGAGCCGGCCCGGCTCGCCCATGGAACCGGAGACGTCCACGACGAAGGTGAGGGCGGCGGGCGGACGTTCGCCCTCGCTGGGCCTGGTGGCGAGGCCGACGCGGACCAGGGACCAGCCGGGCGCGTCGGTGCGGGCGCCGTCGACCGTGACGCTGAAGCCGTTGTCCTGGGGCCGGGGGTAGTCGGGCTTGAAGCTGTTGACGAACTCCTCGGGGCGGATGTCGCCCGGGGCCGGCAGGCGGCCATCGGCGAGGACCCGGCGGGCGTAGCCGTACGAGGCGGTGTCGACGTCGAGCGCGAAGGTGGACAGCCGGTCGGGGGCGGGCGCGGGCCGGCCCTCGGAGTCGGTGCCCGGCGTCCGCTCCCCCGCCGCCTTGCCCCCGTCGGGCGCGCCCGGGCGCTGGGGCGCGGCGGCACCCCGGTCGGCGCGGGTGTCCTCCGCGCTGCTGCGCGTGGCGCCTCCGCCGCCCGCGCAGCCGGCGATCAGCAGGACACCGGCGAGCGATCCGGCGAGCGCCCCGCCCGCCCTCCGTCGCGTGGTCCGCCTCGTGGTCCGCTTCATGGGCACATCCCCCATTTCCTCATCTCCCCGTGGGAGCTCGGCACTTGTGAATGTGACGTCCGGGAGGGCCGGAAGGAGCAGACGAAGGAGTTGCGGAAGGATCTCAATGCGGCAACGGCGGCGGGGGCGCGCTGCCGTGGCAGAGACTCGCCATCCTCGTCAACAGGGGTTGTCACCGTACGCAGTCGCGTGCGTACATGGAGTGGTACGCACCGGTCGGGCGGGGGTGGTCAGCGGTGGCAGAGACAGCGGGCTCCGTGTTGCTCGCCCGTTCGGCGTTGGGCCGGGCCGGTCCGGAGCCGCAGCGTCCGCCGGGGCGCCCGGTGCGCGGCAGCCGCCGGGTGAGTGCCGCGCTCGCGGGCCTCGCGGCCTCCGCGCGGCACGAGTTGCTGACCTTCGACGACCCGGCGGCCTCCGTGTCGCGCGCGATCCCCGAGCCGTTCCTGGAGCTGGCGGGAGCGTGCATGCGCGCGGCGGCCGAGCGGGCCGGCGAGGTCCGCCGGATCGTCCCCCGTCACGCCCTCCCCCAGGTGGCGGGGGCGGTCCGGGTCCCGGGCCGGGCCCGGGTCGCCGAGACCATCCCGTTCAAGATGATCGTCGTGGACCGCACGGTGGCCGCGGTCCCGCTGGACCTGGAGCTGCTCTACAACGGGCTGCTGCTGATCCGCGACCCGGTGGTGGTCCAGGCCCTGGTCCGGGCCCATCACGCCGCCTGGGACACCAGCCAGGAGCTGGCCGGCCTGACCGTCCCCTCCCGCGAGCTCGCCCCGCAGCTCCGCCCCGTGCTCGACGCCCTCCTCGCGGGGCTCACCGACGAGACGGCCGCGGCCCGGCTGGGCATGTCTCCGCGGACGTACAGCCGCCGGGTGGGCGAGCTGATGGCGGCCCTGGGCACGACGAGCCGCTTCCGCGCGGGGGCGGAAGCGGCCCGGAGGGGGTGGATCTAGGACCCTGCCGCGCGGACGGCGCGGCGGCTCAGGACACGATGTCCTTGCGGGAGAAGCCGCGGAAGGCGAGGGCGAACAGGACCAGGGCGTAGGTCACCGAGACCGCGGCGCCCTTGGCCATGCCCGTCCACTCCAGCTGCGGCTGGAGCGCGTCGATCCAGGAGAACTGCCAGTGGGCCGGCAGGAAGGAGCGCCAGTCGCCGAGGGCGGTGACCGCGTCGAGGACGTTGCCGATGATGGTGAGGCCGACGGCGCCGCCGACCGCGCCCAGGGGCGCGTCGGTGCGGGTGGAGAGCCAGAAGGCGAGCCCCGCGGTGACGAGTTGGGAGACGAAGACGAAGGCGACGGCGATGCCGATCCGCAGCAGCGACTCCCCGGCCGGGAGCGCGCCGCCGGTGGGCAGCCGCAGCGGCCCCCAGCCGTAGGCGACCGTGCCGGCCACCAGCGCGACCAGCGGGAGCAGCAGCATCGCGGCGGCGCTGAAGCCGAGGGCCACCGCGAGCTTGGACCACAGCAGCCGGGCGCGCGGCACCGGTGCGGCGAGCAGATAGCGCAGCGAGGACCAGCCGGCCTCGGAGGCCACGGTGTCGCCGCAGAAGAGGGCGACCGGGATCACCAGGAGGAAGCCGGCGGAGACGAAGAGGCAGGTGGCGACGAAGTTGGCGGCCGAGGCGGTCGCCGTGTCCATCAGGGTGATCCGCCCGTTCTCGGCGCCGTCCGGGGAGCCGCCGATGGCGAAGGCGACGATCAGGACGAAGGGGAGGGCGGCCAGGATCAGGCCCATCACGAGGGTGCGGCGGCGCCCCAGCTGGCGCCGGGCCTCGACCCGCAGCGGCAGGGTGCGGCCCGGCGCGTAGCCGGGGGCGGTCGCGGTGGCGGGCCCGGGGGCGGCCCCGGAGGGGGACCCGGGGCCCGGGTCGGTGGCGGTGGTCATGCCGTCTCTCCTCCGATCAGGGTCAGGAACGCGTCCTCGAGCCGCCGGTGCGGTCCGACGCCGGTCACCGGCAGGTCGAGCCGGACCAGTTCGCCGATGAGCTCGGTGGCGGTCCGGCCGTCGAGCGGGACGAGCAGGCCCGCCTCGGTACGGACGGCGGCGAGCTTCTCCACCACCGGGTCCGGCACCGGTCCGGACAGGGTGACGAGCAGGGTGTCGCCGTTGCCGGTGATCTCGCCGACCGGGCCGGCCTGGACGAGGCGGCCGCGGTCCATCACCACGAGGTGGGTGCAGGACTGTTCGACCTCGGCGAGCAGATGGCTGGAGACGATGACGGTCCGGCCGCCGGCCGCGTAACGGATCATCACCTCCCGCATCTCACGGATCTGCGGCGGGTCGAGCCCGTTGGTCGGCTCGTCCAGGATCAGCAGGTCGGGCAGGCCCAGCATGGCCTGGGCGATGGCGAGCCGCTGCCGCATGCCCTGCGAGTAGGTGCGCACGGCGCGTTCCAGGGCGCCGCCCAGGTTGGCGATGCGCAGCGCCTCGTCGACGTGGGCGTCCTCGGCGGGGCGGCCGGTGGCGGCCCAGTAGAGCTCCAGGTTCTCCCGCCCGGACAGGTGGGGCAGGAAGCCCGCGCCCTCGACGAAGGCGCCCACCCGGGAGAGCACCGGGGCGCCGGGCCGGATCGCGTGCCCGAAGACCCGGATCTCGCCCTCGTCGGGGGTGATCAGGCCCATCAGCATGCGCAGGGTGGTGGTCTTGCCGGCGCCGTTGGGGCCGAGCAGTCCGAGGACCTGACCCTGTTCGACTCGGAAGGACAGCTCGCGGACGCTGTACCGGTCGCCGCCGGGGTACTTCTTGCCGAGCCCGGTGATCTGGAGGGGTACGCCCGCGAGTCCGGGGTCCGGTGCGGGGGCCGCGGCGCGCCGCCGGGCGGTGAGCACCAGGCCCGCGGCGAGGGCGAGACCGAGCAGCGGCAGGCCCCAGACCCACCAGGGCAGGCCGGTGGCCTGGGTGGTGACGGCGGGCGCGGTCGGCACGCTCAGCGGGCCCTCGACGGCGGCGGTGTACGTGGCGGGGGCGGCCGGCGAGGCGTAGCCGAGGTCGGTCGCGGCGAGCACCAGGCGCAGCCGGTGGCCGGCCGGCACCTCGTGGTCGACCGCCGGGAGGGTGAGGTCGACGGTGCGGCCGTGGGCGGCGCCGTCGATCCGGACCGGGGCGACGAGCTGGGCGGGCAGCACCTGTTGCCGTCCGTCCGGTCCCACGTCGTACACCTTGGCGAAGAGGACGGCCGAGCCGTCGGGGGCGGTGGAGGTGACCCGGACCCGGACGGTGGGGGCGCCGGTGATCCGCAGCGGCCGGGACTGCGGCCGGGCGTCGAAGGCGGCGAACTGGCCGGGGAAGTCGAGGGACAGGCCGGCGCCGAGGGAGGACAGCTGGGCCAGTCCGCCGCCGAGGCCGGGCACGGCGGACAGCGCGGGCGGGTTGGCGCCGGCCGGGTTGGCGAAGGGGCGCGGGACGGCGGGGCCGCCGGCGGCGGGTCCGGACAGGGCGATCCGCACCGGTCCCGCGGCGAGGCCGGGGTAGCGGTCGGCGGTGGCGCCGCGCAGGGTGGCGCGGCCGTCGGTGGAGTCCACGCCGCCGGTGCGGCTGACCCGGAAGGCCGGGCCGGTGGCGGCGCCGGCGTCCTTCTTGAGGTACCGGTCGAACCAGGCGCCGATCCGGCCCTCGACGCGGTCGGTCTCGCGGTCGCCGCCGTCGTGCCCGCCGGCGGTCCAGTCGACGGCGACGGGCGCGCCGTTGGCGGCGATGGTCCGGGCCATGGCGTCGGCCTGGTCGAGGGTGAAGAGGGAGTCGGCCTGCCCCTGGACGATCAGCGCGGGCACCTTGATGCGGTCGCCGACGGCGGAGGGGCTGCGGGCCTCCAGGAGGGCACGCGCGGCGGCGTCGGGCCGGCCGGAGACGGCGACGCGCTGGTAGAGCGCGCAGACCTCGGGGCTGAAGCGGCCGCAGGTGCCGGGAGCGGTGCCGTTCGGGGTGGCGCCCGGTGGGGTGGAACCGGCCGGGGCGGTGCCGGGTGGGGCGGTGCCGGGTGGGGCCGTCGCACCCGCCGAGAAGAAGATGCCCGACCAGAGCTTCTTGAAGACGCCCCGGGGGAAGAGGGCGTCGGCGAGGTTCCAGTAGGTGATCTGCGGGGCGACGGCGTCGACGCGCGGGTCGTGTCCGGCGGCGAGCAGCGCGATCGCCCCGCCGTAGGAGGCGCCGGTGATGCCGACGCGCGGGTCGCCGGGCCGGTCGAGCAGCACCTCGGGCCGGTCGGCGAGCCAGTCGACGAGCCCACGCACGTCCTTGACCTCCCGCTCCGGGTCGTTGAGGCCGATCTGCCCGGTGGAGGCGCCGAAGCCGCGCGCGGACCAGGTGAGGACGGCGTAGCCCTGGCGGGCCAGCCGTTCGGCCTGGGCGCGGACGTCGTCCTTGGAGCCGCCGAAGCCGTGGCCGAGGAGCACGGCGGGGCGGCGGCCGGACTCGCCCGCGGTGAAGTAGGAGGTGTCGAGCCGGACGCCGTCGAGGTCGAGCGTCCGGTCCGCGCGGTGCACGGGCGGGGGCCCGTCGGAGGCGACGGCGGTCCAGGTTCCGGCGCCGCCGAGGAGCACGGCGAGCGCGGCGCCGGCCGCGGCCCACCGCCGCAGGCCCTTGCGGGGAAGTCGCAGCTGCATGGCGTCGAGCCTAGGCGGGCCGGGGGCCCCGCCCCGGCCGCCCCGGTCGGAACTCGGCGGCCTCCTCCGGTCGTACGCGGCGCCGTCGACGTACACCAGACGCGGTACGGCGCGGGGCGTTTCAGGGCGCGGGCACGGGCGTCCCGGCGGGGTCCACCCGGTCGAGGAGTCCCGGGGGCACGGGGTACGGGCGTTCCGCCGGCAGCAGCCGCTCCGCTTCGGCGAGGCGCCCGGCGCGGACGAGCGCGTGGACCTCGTGGGCGAGCGGCGTCACGTCCCGGATCGCGACCGTCCACGCGTCGGCGTACCGCCGGGAGGCCTCGCCGGCGAGGCCGAGCTGGAGGGAACGGTGGGGCAGCGGGCGCAGGTGGAGGTCCCGCTCGGGGTCCCACTGGACGCGGGCGGGGGCGCGCCTGAGGTCGCGCTGCCAGGTGGCTCGGTCGGGGTGGAAGCCGCGCACGTAGTGGGAGAGTTCGGCGTGCCGCAGGGCCCACTCGAAGCCCTCGCGGCGGACGTCGACGGCGAGGACGACCTCCTGGCCCTCCTTCAGGCCCCAGCCGCAGCGGTACATCATCCACAGGAACGAGGGCTTGATCCAGGTCATCCGGTCCCGCTTCCACACCGGCGGGAACCGTCCGTCGCGGGCGGCCGGCAGACCGATCTCCGGGCGGTAGGCCTGGTAGACGGTGACGGTCGACTCGTCGTGGGCGGCGCGGATCTGATGCTTCGGGAGCTGGTGCGGCGGAAGCGGGCCGGGAAGGGGCTCGGGTACGGGCATGGCCCCCAGGGTGCGTCGGGACGCGCCCCGGGGGCCAGCGGTTTTGTCGCGGTCCGGGTCCGGGCCCGGGCGCCGTCAGTGGTTGCGCGGGAAGCCGAGGTCGACGCCGGCCGGGGCGTCGGCCGGGTCCGGCCAGCGGGTGGTGACGACCTTGCCGCGGGTGTAGAAGTGCACGCCGTCGTTGCCGTAGATGTGGTGGTCGCCGAAGAGCGAGTCCTTCCAGCCGCCGAAGGAGTGGTAGCCGACGGGGACCGGGATCGGGACGTTGACGCCGACCATGCCGGCCTCGATCTCCAGCTGGAAGCGGCGGGCGGCGCCGCCGTCGCGGGTGAAGATGGCGGTGCCGTTGCCGAACGGCGAGGCGTTGATGAGCGCCACGCCCTCCTCGTAGGTCTCGGCGCGCAGGACGCACAGCACCGGGCCGAAGATCTCGTCCTGGTAGGCCTTGGCCGTGGTCGGCACGTGGTCCAGGAGGGACAGGCCGATCCAGTGGCCGTTCTCGTGGCCGTCGACGGTGTAGCCGGTGCCGTCGAGGACGACCTCGCAGCCCTCGTCCGCGGCGCCGTGCACGTAGGAGGCGACCTTGTCGCGGTGGGCGGCGGTGATGAGCGGGCCCATCTCGGAGGTCGGGTCGGTGCCGGGGCCGATCTTGATCTTCTCGGCGCGCTCGCGGATCTTCTGGACCAGCTCGTCGCCGATGGCGCCGACCGCGACGACGGCGGAGATGGCCATGCAGCGCTCGCCGGCGGAGCCGTAGGCCGCGGAGACGGCCGCGTCGGCGGCGGCGTCGAGGTCGGCGTCGGGCAGCACCAGCATGTGGTTCTTGGCGCCGCCGAGGGCCTGGACGCGCTTGCCGTTGGCGGATGCGGTGGTGTGGATGTGGCGGGCGATCGGGGTGGAGCCGACGAAGGAGACCGCGGCGACGTCCGGGTGCTCCAGGAGGCGGTCGACGGCCACCTTGTCGCCGTGCACGACGTTGAAGACGCCGTCGGGCAGGCCGGCCTCGGCGAGCAGTTCGGCGATCTTCAGGGAGGGCGAGGGGTCCTTCTCGCTCGGCTTGAGGACGAAGGTGTTGCCGCAGGCGATGGCGAGGGGGAACATCCACATCGGCACCATCGCCGGGAAGTTGAACGGGGTGATGCCGGCGACCACGCCGACCGGCTGGCGGATGGCGGCCACGTCGACCCGGTGGGAGACCTGGGTGGACAGCTCGCCCTTGAGCTGGGTGGTGATGCCGCAGGCCAGGTCGACGATCTCCAGGCCGCGGGCGACCTCGCCGAGCGCGTCGGAGTGCACCTTGCCGTGCTCGGCGACGATCAGCTCGGCGATGGCGTCGCGATTGGCGTCGAGCAGCGCGCGGAAGCGGAAGAGGATCGTGGTGCGCTGGGCCAGCGAGGAGGTGCCCCAGGTGGCGAAGGCGGCCTTGGCGGCGGCGACCGCCGCGTCGACCTCGTCGGCGGAGGCGAGCGCGACCTGCGTGGTGACGGCGCCGGTGGCCGGGTCGGTGACCGGGCCCCAGTTGCCCGAGGTTCCCTCGACGGTCTTGCCACCGATCCAGTGGTGGACGGTCTTCGTCATGACGAGTTACTCCTTCAGGGATGGCGGCGTCGGGCGGTGACGTGCCGGTCGTACTCCTCGCGGGCCTTGATCGCCGACGGGCGGGTCGAGGTCGCGGCCACGGGCACATCCCACCACGCCTGGGCGGGGGGCGGGCCCGACACACTGTCGCCCGTTTCGGTCTCCACGTAGACACATGTGGGAACCGTGGCCTCCCGTGCGTCCGCGAGGGCTTCCCGCAGGTCACGCACGGTGCGGGGGTGGAGCACCCGCATGCCGAGGGAGGCGGCGTTGGCGGCGAGGTCGACGGGGAGCGGCGGGCCGGTGAAGGCGCCCGCGGCGCCGGCGGACCGGTCGCGGAAGCGGTAGTCGGTGCCGAAGCGCTCGGCGCCGACGGCCTCCGAGAGGCCGCCGATGGAGGCGTAGCCGTGGTTGTCGAGGATCACCAGCTTGATCGGCAGCTCCTCCTGGACGGCGGTGACGATTTCGGTGGGGTTCATCAGGTACGTCCCGTCGCCGACGAGGGCCCAGACGGGCCGGCCGGGGGCGGCGAGGGCGACGCCGACGGCCGCCGGGATCTCGTAGCCCATGCAGGAGTAGCCGTACTCGACGTGGTACTGGTCGGCGGAGCGGGCGCGCCACAGCTTGTGGAGGTCGCCGGGGAGCGAGCCGGCGGCGTTGATCAGGATGTCGTCGGCGGTGACCAGGGTGTCGAGTGCGCCGAGGACCTGGGCCTGGGTGGGGCGGGCGGTCTCGTCGGGGGCGGCGTAGGCGGCGGCGACGCGGGTGTCCCAGCGGTGCTTCTCCTCGGCGTACTCGTGGACGTAGTGCGCGGGGACGTGGTGCTGCTCCAGGAAGGCGTGGAGCTGTTCCAGGCCCTCGCGGGCGTCGGCGACGAGCGGGAGGGCCGCCATCTTGTGGGAGTCGAAGGAGGTGATGTTGAGGTTGACGAACCGCACGTCGGGGTGGCCGAAGAGGGTGCCGGAGGCGGTGGTGAAGTCGGTCCAGCGGGTGCCGACGCCGATGACCACGTCGGCGGTGCGGGCCAGGTGGTCGGCGACGGCGGTGCCGGTGTGGCCGATGCCGCCGACGTCCTGGGGGTGGGTGTGCGGCAGCGCTCCCTTGCCGGCCTGGGTGGAGGCGACCGGGATGCCGGTCCGGGCGGCGAGGTCGGAGAGGGCCTCCTCGGCCGCGCTGTGGCGGACGCCGCCGCCGGCGACGATCAGCGGACGGGCGGCGCGGGCGACGGCCTCGGCCGCCGCGGTCAGTTCGTCCTCGTCAGGGGAGGGGCGGCGGACCCGCCAGACCCGCTCGGCGAAGAACTCCTCGGGCCAGTCGTACGCCTCGGCCTGCACGTCCTGCGGCAGCGCGAGGGTGACGGCGCCGGTCTCGGCGGGGTCGGTGAGCACCCGGACGGCGGCGAGCGCGGCCGGGACCAGGGCCTCGGGGCGGGTGATCCGGTCGAAGTAGCGGGAGACGGGGCGCAGGCAGTCGTTGACGGAGACGTCGCCCGCGTACGGGAGCTGGAGCTGCTGGAGGACGGGGTCGGCGGGGCGGCCGGCGAAGGTGTCGCCGGGCAGCAGCAGGACGGGCAGGTGGTTGATGGTGGCGAGCGCGGCGCCGGTGACGAGGTTGGTGGCGCCGGGGCCGATGGACGTGGTGACGGCCTGCGCGCTCAGCCGGCGGTGCTGCCGGGCGTGGCCGACGGCCGCGTGCACCATGGCCTGTTCGTTGCGTCCCTGGTGGTACGGCATGAGGTCGGCGTACTCGACGAGCGCCTGGCCGATCCCGGCGACGTTGCCGTGGCCGAAGATGCCCCAGGTGGCGGTGATCAGCCGTTGCCGCACGCCGTCGCGCTCGGTGTGCTGGGCGGCGAGGAAGCGCACCAGGGCCTGGGCGACGGTCAGCCGGGTCACCGGTATCCCTCCGTGTGGTCGGGGTGGAAGCTGATCCGCCACTCCCGTTCGGGGCCGGGTCCGGCCATGACGTTGAGGTAGTAGAGCGGGTGCCCGGGCTGGGCGATCGAGGGGCCGTGCCAGCCGTCGGGGACGAGGACGGCGTCGCCGGTGCGCACCTCGGCGAGGAGTTCGGCGCCGCCGGGGCGGGAGGGGGTGATCCGCTGGTAGCCGTAGCCCGGCGGGCCGCCGGGCGGGGCGGAGACCTCGTAGTAGTAGATCTCCTCCAGGACGGACTCGGTGCCGGGGCGGTGCTCGTCGTGCTTGTGCGGCGGATAGGAGGACCAGTTGCCGCCGGGGGTGATCACCTCGACGGCGATCAGCCGGTCGCAGGCGAAGGCCGAGGCCGCGGCGAAGTTGCGCACCTCTCGGGCGCGGTTGCCGCTGCCGCGGGTCTCGACGGGGACCTCCGGCGCGGGGCCGTAGCGTGCGGGGAGTCGTCGCTCGCACTTCGCTCCTGCCAAAGCGAAGCGGCCTCCCGCACCGGAGGCGATCTGGGCGTGGGCGTCCCTGGGTAGGTAGGCGAAGTCCGAGACCCCGTCGAACGGGCTTTCGCGGCCCACGAGTTCGAGGATTTCCCCGTCGACGCGCACCGTACCGCCCCCGGACAGCGGAAGCACCACCCATTCGCTGTTCCCGGTCTCGAACGCGTGGCCGCCGCCGGGCGGCAGGTCGAGCACCCGCAGCGCGCTGTGCGTCCAGCCGGCCCGCTCGGGGTCGACGTCCAGGGCGTACGGGCCGCGGGCGGCCGAGCCGGCGGGGAGGTGGAGGGAGGGCGTGGAGTCCATGGTCAGGTGCCTACCCGTTGTCCGGCCGGCTCACCGGGGGCGCTCCGGGATGGAGGCGTCGCCGGTGGCCAGGGCGTGGTCGATCTCCTCGGCGTACGGCATGGCGAGCGAGCAGGCGAGCCGGCCGGCCACGATCGCGCCGGCCGCGTTGGCCCGGCGCAGCACCGTCTCCGGGTCGAGGCCGGCGAGCAGCCCGTGGGCGAGCGCGCCGCCGAAGGCGTCGCCGGCGCCGAGGCCGTTGACCACCGTGACGGGCAGCGGTGGGACCTCGGCCGCGGTGCCGTCGGCGGCGAGCGCGAGGACGCCCTTGGGGCCCTGTTTGACGACGGCGAGCCGGACGCCGGCGGCGAGCAGCGCGCGGGCGGCGGCGTACGGCTCGCGCTCGCCGGTGGCGACCTCGCACTCGTCGAGGTTGCCGACCGCGACGGTCGCGTGCCGCAGCGCCTCCGCGTAGAGCGGCCCGGCCTCGTCGGGGGCGTCCCAGAGGGCGGGGCGCCAGTCGAGGTCGAGCACGGTGAGCGTGCCGGGCCCGGCCGCGGCGGCCCGTTCGCACAGCGCCGCGAGGGTCGCGGCGCGGCTGGGCTCGGCGCTCAGCCCGGTGCCGGTGACCCACAGCGCGCGGGCCGCCCGCAGCGCGGGGAGGTCCAGCTCGTGGGGGTGGATCTCCAGGTCGGGGGCCTTGGGGCGGCGGTAGAAGTGGATCGGGAAGTGGTCGGGCGGGAAGATCTCGCAGAAGGTGACGGGGGTGGGGTGGGCCGACACCTCGGTGACCCAGCGGGCGTCCACCCCGAAGGCCCGCAGCTCGCGGCGCAGGTAGGCGCCGAAGGGGTCGGCGCCGGTCCGGCTGATCAGGGCGGTGCGGCAGCCGAGCCGGGCGGCGGCGACGGCCACGTTGGCCGGGGAGCCGCCGAGGAACTTCCCGAAGGTCTCCACCTCCGCCAGCCCCACACCGCTCTGCAGGGGGTAGAGGTCCACGCCGAGGCGGCCCATGGCGATCAGGTCGTGGGGGACCGGGTCCTCCCGGGGGTGCTCCGGGTCCGCCGTCATCGGCTCGTCCCCTCTCGGCTCGGCCCTGCCGGGATCATGTCCTCAGGTCTATCCACGGCCCCCGGCCATGTCAACGACATGTCCTGACATCCGGACCGGCTGCCGGACGCCGTCTTGACGCCCTCCCGAGTCCGCCTCAAGGTGGCATTCATGACGAATCCGTCACCCCTCCCGTCCTCGTCGTCCCCGCGGCCGTCCCGGATCCGGGTCGGCTCCGCCCCGGATTCGTGGGGGGTGTGGTTCCCCGACGATCCGCGACAGGTGCCGTGGCAGCGCTTCCTGGACGAGGTGGCGGGCGCCGGCTACCGGTGGATCGAGCTCGGCCCGTACGGCTATCTGCCCACCGATCCGGGGCTGCTCGCCGAGGAGACCGGCAGCCGGGGTTTGAAGGTCTCGGCGGCGACCGTGTTCACCGGGCTGCACCACGGTCCGGACGTGTGGGACCGCACCTGGGCGCACGTCGCCGAGAACGCGGCGCTGGCCCAGGCCATGGGCGCCGAACACCTCGTCGTGATCCCCTCCTTCTGGCGGGACGACCGCACCGGCGAGGTCCTGGAGGACCGCTCCCTGACGGCAGCGCAGTGGAAGCAGCTGACCGGCCTGACCGAACGCCTCGGCCACGAGGTGCGGGAGCGCTACGGCCTGCGGATCGTGGTCCATCCGCACGCCGACACCCACCTCGACAGCGAGGAGAACGTCACCCGCTTCCTCGACGCCACCGATCCCGATCTGGTCGCACTGTGCCTGGACACCGGGCACTACGCCTACTGCGGCGGCGACAGCGTGAAGCTGATCGAGACCTACGGCGAGCGGATCGGCTACCTCCACCTCAAGCAGGTCGACCCGGCGGTGCTCGCCCGGGTGGTGGCCGAGGAGTTGCCCTTCGGCCCGGCGGTGGCCCAGGGCGTGATGTGCGAGCCGCCGGCCGGGGTGCCGGCCCTGGAGCCGGTGCTCGACGCGGCCCGGGCCCTGGGCGTGGACCTGTTCGCGATCGTGGAGCAGGACATGTACCCCTGCGAGCCGGACACCCCCTATCCCATCGCGGAGCGCACCCGGCGCTATCTGCGCTCCTGCGGGGTCTGACGTCCTCCTCTCCGACCGTGCGTCACTTTCGTCACGTCCGTCGCTCCTTCGTCACGCTTGTCTCCGTTACGCGGGCTTTCCGTCACAGGCGGTCGACAGACGCCCTCCTCCCGTCGGAAGGGGCCGCCGGCCGGGGCACAGGCCCAGTGATCACCCCGTGATCACCAGTGACGTCCGGCAGCTCCCCCGACGGCGCCCCCGCCGCCCTGCCGGACACGCAGGAGAGGTGCCACGCCATGACGGACAGAAGGCTCTGGTCGTACAAGGACATCGCCGCGCACATCAAGGTGCAGCCGGACACCGTCCGCTCCTACCGGAAGCACGGACTGCTGCCCGTGCCCGACCACGTGGAGTCGGGCAAGCCCTACTGGTACCCGGACACCATCCGCACCTGGGTCGCGAACCGGCCGGGGAACCGGAGCCGCCGGGACTGAGCCCGGCCCCCGCCCCTCCCGAGGGAACCCGAGGCCCCGCACCGCGCCCCCGCGCGGTGCGGGGCCTCGGTCATCCGCCGACGCTCTCCTTCGCGGGTTCGCTCCCGGCGGCGCTTCCGGTGCTGTCTCCGGTGAGCTTCCCGGTGGCCTTTCCGGTGCCGTGGGCGGCGCCCGCCGCAGCAGCGGGCGCCTGCGGTATGCCGCCCTCGCTGATGCCGAAGCGGGCGTGGAGCCGGCGCAGCGGCGCGGGCGCCCACCAGGTGAGGCGGCCGGTCAGCTTCATCACGGCCGGCACGAGCAGGCTGCGCACCACCATGGCGTCCATGAGGACGGCGAGGGCCACGCCGAGGCCCAGCATCTTGGTGTTGGTGACCCGGCTGGTGCCGATGGCGACCATGACGACGGCCAGGATGACGGCGGCCGCGGTGATCAGCCCGCCGGTGCGGCGCAGTCCGTGCCGGACGGCGGCCTCGTGGTCGCCGGTGGCGTCGTACTCCTCCTTGATGCGGGAGAGCAGGAACACCCCGTAGTCCATGGAGAGTCCGAAGGCCACGCAGAACATGAGGACCGGCAGGGTGGTCTCGATGTCGCCGGTGGCGGTGAAGCCGAGGAGCCCGGAGAGGTGTCCGTCCTGGAAGACCCAGACCACGGCGCCGAACATGGCGGTCAGGCTGAGGGCGTTGAGCACGACGGCCTGGACCGGGACGACGACGCTTCCGGTGAGCAGGAAGACCAGGACCAGGGTGACGAGGACGATGACGGCCGCGGCCCAGGGCAGGCGCTCGCCGATGGCGTCCTTGGAGTCGACGAGGACGGCGGCGGCGCCGGTCACGGAGGTGGCGAAGGGGGCGTCCTCGGCGCGCAGTTCGCCGACCAGGCGCTGGGCCGCGGGGCCGACCGCCTCGCCCTCGGGGACGACCGTGTAGGTGGCGAGGGCGCGGCCGCCGGTGCCGGCGACGGCCGGTCCGTCGACCCGGGCGACCCCGTCGAGGGCCTCGATCCGGGTGCGGTAGCCCTCGTACTGCGCGGCGCCGGCCGGACCCTCGGCGAGGACGGTGAGCGCGCCGCCGGGGCTGCCGGGGAAGACCTCGCGGAGCTGGTCCTGGACGACCCGGGACTCGGCGGTGGCGGGCAGCTGGCGGTCGTCGGCGGTGCCGAACCGCACGCCCAGGAAGGGCAGTCCGAGCAGCACCAGGCCGGTGGCGGTGGCGACGGCGAACCACGGCGCCCGCCGCATGACGAGGGCGGCCGCCCGCCCCCAGCCGGCGCCCTCCGGCCGGCCCTCGCCGGTGGCGGGCCGCCGGCGGAAGGCCCGGCGCAGGTCCAGGGCGTTGACCCGGTCGCCGAGCAGCAGCAGCGCGGCGGGCAGCAGGATCAGGGCGGCCGCGGCGGCGAGCAGGACGACGGCGATGCCCGCGTAGGCGAAGGAGCGCAGGAAGTACTGCGGGAAGACCAGCATCGCGGCGAGCGAGACGGCGACGGTGAGGGCCGAGAAGAGCACGGTCCGGCCGGCGGTGCGCAGCGTGGTGGCGACGGCGGTGCGGGTGTCGGCGCCGCCGGCCAGCTCCTCGCGATAGCGCCGGACCACGAACAGGGCGTAGTCGATGGCGAGTCCGAGGCCGAGGGCGGTGGTGAGGTTCTGGGCGAAGACGGAGACGTCGGTGAACTCGGTGATGCCGCGCAGCACCGCGTTGGTGCCGAGGATGGCGACGATGCCGATGCCGAGCGGGAGCACGGCGGCGACGGCGCTGCCGAAGACCATGACGAGCAGCACGAGGGTGATGGGCAGGGCGATCAGCTCGGCCCTGAGCAGGTCCTCCTGGATGATCGTCTGCATCTCGTGGCGAACCGCGAGCGGGCCGCCGACGGAGACCTCGAGGGGCCCGTGGGTGCCGCGGAACTCGGGGGCGATGCGCTGGAGGACCGCGCCGGCGGCCTTCTCCTCGCCGTCGATGCGGGCGGCGACCAGGGCCTGCCGGCCGTCCTTCGAGCGCAGGGCCGGGGAGCCGGTCTGCCAGTAGGAGACGACGCCGTCGACGCCCTCGCGGGCGTCGAGCAGCTCGGCTAGCCGGCGGCCCTCGGCGGCGGCCGCGGGGGCGTCGACCCCGGCGGGGCCGGCGTCGACCAGGAGCAGCACATTGGGCTGGGAGGCGGGGAACTCGCGCTCCAGGACCTGCAGGGCGCGGGTGGACTCGGCGTCCGGGTCCTCCCAGCCCCCGCTGCCCATCCGGTCGGCGACCCCGCCGCCGGCCAGCACCGCGAGCGCGGTGAGGACGAGGGCGACGAGCAGTGACAGCCGCGGCCGGGCGGTCACCAGCCGGGTCCAGCGGCCGGGCCCACCCCCCGTGGGCAGGGCTTTCTTGACTTCGGCCATGAGGCGGTGTCCCCTTCACCGTGACCCGTGCGCGGTGGGCCGCAGGCGAAGCGTGCGGACATGCGCAGGGGTCGATCATTGCCATACGCTGGCAAACACGAGTGATCTCTCGCGTTTTTCAAGAATGCGAGCGACCTCTCGCGTTTGTCAAACAGTCGAGGGAGGCTGTGGACAGCCATGTCCGAGGAGACCCCCGGGACCGCGCCCGAGGAACCGAAGCCGCGCCGCCGCCAGGCGCGCGGCGAGCGCCGGATCGCCCAGCTGCTCCAGGCCGCGGCCAACGTCTTCTGCGCGAAGGGCTACACGGCGGCGAGCACCAACGCGATCGCCCAGGAGGCGAGCGTCTCGCCGGGCACGCTCTACCAGTACTTCCCGAACAAGGAGGCCATCGCCCTGGAGCTGGGCGACCGGCTGCTCGCCGAGATGCGGGCGGCCCACGGCCAGGCCTTCACTCCCGCGAACCTGGGGCTGCCGCTCCCCGAGCTCGTGGACGCGGTCCTCGACCCGCTGATCGAGTTCAACTGCCAGCACCCGGTCTTCCTCGCGCTCATGCACGGCTCCGAGATCCCCGGCAGGATCGCCGAGGACCACGACGCCCTGCACGCCTCGATGCTGGCTCGGGTCGGCGACCTGATGGCCCACTACCTGCCCGGGAGCGAGCCCGCCCAGCGGGACCGGATCGCCGACATGATCTTCGCCATCGTGAAGGGCGGGCTGGCGCTCATCCTCGCCGCGCCCGAGGGCGCGGAGCGGGAGGCGGTGATCACGGAGCTGAAGACGGTCCTGCTGCGCTACCTCGGACCGCTGATCGCGGACCGGCGGCTCACCACGACTCCGAGCCCGTGACCCGCTCCCGCCGCTCGGCCTCCGTGAGCCCCTCCCCCGCCCCGGGCCCCGTGCCCGCCCCGGCGCGGGCGCCCGCCCTCAGCCGCGTGGCGAGCAGCGGGAAGACCAGCACGGACACCATGCCCGCCCCGACCAGCGCCGCCGCCTCGCCCGCCGTCATCGCCCCGTCGTCCACCCCGATGGTGGTGATGGCGACGACCAGCGGCAGCGCCGTGGAGCCGTAGAGCACCAGCCCGCCCCGGTCGCGCCGGCCGAGGTCGCGCGGGGCCAGGAACCAGATCGGCCCGCCCCGCACCACCAGGAACAGGGCGAGGAAGAGCGGCAGGAGCAGCAGGGTGCGCCCGCCGGAGAGCAGCGAGTCGAGGTCGAACTCGATGCCGGTGACGACGTAGAAGACCGGCACGAGGAAGCCGAAGCCGACCGCCTCGACCTTCTCCAGGATCCGCGGCCCGTACTCCGGGGCGGCCCCGGCGAGCACCAGCCGGGTGATCATCCCGGCGGCGAAGGCGCCGAGCAGCACGTCCAGGCCGAGCGCCGTGGAGGCGCCCAGCATGAGGGCGAGCAGCAGGAAGACGAAGCGCAGCGCGAACTGCCCGCTGCTGTCCAGGGTCCGGACGACCACCCGGGTGAACCAGGGCCGGCGCGGGCGCAGCGCCCAGAACACGGCGGCGGCGGTGAGCGCGGCGAAGACGGCGAGCAGGGCGGTCGACTCGGCGGGCCGGCGGCCGCTCAGGAGCAGGGCGATGGCGATGATCGGCCCGAACTCGCCGACGGCGCCGAAGGCCATGACGACCGAGCCGAAGCGCCCGTGCAGCCCGCCGGCGTCGCGCAACAGGGGCAGGACGGTGCCGAGCGCGGTGCTGGTGAGCGCGACCCCGACGAACACGCCCTTCGCGTAGCCGCCGCCGAGCAGCACGCCCGCCCCGAGGCCGAGCGCGAGGGCGGCGCCCCAGGCGGACAGCGAGCGCGTGAGGGTGTCGCCGCGGACCTTGCCGAACTCGATCTCGTACCCGGCCAGGAAGATCAGCATGGTGAGGCCGAGCTGCGAGAGGCCGTCCACCAGGGGGTCGGTCCGGGCCCAGCCCAGGACGTCGGGGCCGATGACGATGCCGAGCAGGATCTCGAAGATGACGAGGGGGACGGGGAGCCAGCGGGCGGCTCCATAGGCGAGCAGCGGCGCCAGGACGGCGATCGCCATGATCAGGATCAGCGTGGTCCCCGAATGCGACATATGGGGTGAATACCATAGGGTCGGCGCCGCCGGGGGCCGGGCGCACCGCGCCCCGGGCGGTGCGACACGACCGTCCCGCGCATCCATACCCCCTGGGGGTACACTGTGTGCTAGTACGGCGTACGGCCCCGCACACCCGCGGGCGCCCCGCACCGCCCTCGAAGAGGAGAACGCCATGACCGCCGAGACCCGGACCGAACTCCCCCAGGTGACCGCCTCCTGCTGCTCCTCCACCGGCGGCTGCCAGGACGGCGCGGCGGACGCGGCCCGGGCCGACGGCATCACCACCGTCTACCAGGTCAAGGGCATGACCTGCGGCCACTGCGAGGGCGCGGTGTCGAGCGAGATCTCCGAGATCGCCGGCGTCTCCTCGGTCACCGCCGTCGCCGCCACCGGCAAGGTCACCGTCGTCTCCGCCGCCCCGCTCGACGAGGAGGCCGTCCGCGCCGCCGTCGACGAGGCCGGCTACGAGCTCGTCGGCCTCGCCTGAGCCGAAGACCGCGCGACCCGGGCCCGCCCGGCCCCCCGCTCGCCGCCCGCAGGGCCGTACGGTGACTACGTACGGCCCTGCTCCCGTTTGGAACCACCCATGGAACCGCTCCCGACCTCCACCGTCACCGAGCTCACGATCGGCGGCATGACCTGCGCCTCCTGTGCCGCCCGGGTCGAGAAGAAGCTCAACCGGATGGAGGGCGTGACGGCCACGGTCAACTACGCCACCGAGAAGGCCCGCGTCGAACACCCCGCGGACGTCCCGGTCGCCGAGCTGATCGCCACCGTCGTCCGGACCGGCTACACGGCCGAGGAACCCCCGCCGCCGGAGCCCGAACCGGCCCCCGAGCCGGAGTCCGCCCCCGGGGCCGAGGCGTCCGGGCGGACGGAGCCGGACCCCGAGCTCGCCTCGCTGCGGCAGCGGCTCACCGTCTCCGCCGTGCTCGCGCTGCCGGTGGTGCTGCTCGCGATGGTCCCGGCACTGCAGTTCGACAACTGGCAGTGGCTCTCGCTCACCCTCGCCGCCCCCGTCGTCGTCTGGGGCGGGCTGCCCTTCCACCGCGCCACCTGGACCAATCTGCGGCACGGCGCCGCCACCATGGACACCCTGGTCTCCCTCGGCACCCTGGCCGCCTTCGGCTGGTCGCTGTGGGCGCTCTTCCTCGGCGACGCCGGCATGCCCGGCATGCGCCACGACTTCGACCTCACCGTCTCCCGCGACCACGCCGCCGCCACGATCTACCTGGAGGTCGCCGCCGGCGTCATCACCTTCCTGCTGCTCGGCCGCTATCTGGAGGCCCGGGCCAAGCGGAAGGCCGGGGCGGCGCTGCACGCGCTGCTGCGGCTCGGCGCCAAGGACGTCGCCGTGCTGCGCGGCACCTCGGAGGTACGGGTCCCGGTCGGCGCGCTCGCGGTCGGCGACCGCTTCGTCGTACGTCCCGGGGAGAAGATCGCCACCGACGGCACCGTGGTCGAGGGCGTCTCCGCCGTGGACGCCTCGATGCTCACCGGCGAGTCCGTGCCGGTCGACGTGCTGCCCGGCGACCCGGTCACCGGCGGTTGCGTCAACGCCTCCGGGCGGCTCGTGGTCGAGGCCACCCGGGTCGGCGCCGACACCCAGCTGGCCCGGATGGCCAGGCTCGTCGAGGAGGCCCAGAACGGCAAGGCCGCGGTGCAGCGGCTCGCCGACCGGATCTCCGCCGTCTTCGTGCCCGTGGTGCTGCTGATCGCCCTCGGCACCCTGGTCGGCTGGCTGCTCGCGACCGGCGACGCCACCGCCGCCTTCACCGCCGCCGTCGCGGTGCTGATCATCGCCTGCCCCTGCGCGCTGGGCCTGGCGACCCCGACCGCGCTGATGGTCGGCACCGGGCGGGGCGCGCAGCTCGGCATCCTGATCAAGGGCCCGGAGGTGCTGGAGTCCACCCGCCGGGTCGACACGGTCGTGCTCGACAAGACCGGCACGGTCACCACCGGCCGGATGGAGCTGACCGGGGTGCACGTGTACGGGGGCGCCTACGGTGCCGACCGCACCGGCGAGGACGAGCTGCTGCGGCTCGCGGGCGCCCTGGAGCACTCCTCCGAGCACCCGGTCGCCCGCGCGGTCGCGGCCGGCGCCGCCGCGCGGGTGGGCGAGCTGCCCGTGCCGAAGTCCTTCGAGAACGTGCCGGGCCTCGGCGTGCGCGGCTCGGTCGACGGGCACCTGGTCCTGGTCGGCCGGGCCGCACTGCTGGCCGCCGAGGAGATCGAGGTCCCGGCCGGCGCCGCGCCGGGTGTCGTGCACGTGGCCTGGGACGGGCGGGCCCGGGGCACCCTCACGGTCGCCGACGCGGTCAAGGAGACCAGCGCCGAGGCCGTGGCCCGGCTGCGCGGCCTGGGGCTGCGGCCGGTGCTGCTCACCGGCGACGCACGGAGCGTCGCCGAGCGGGTGGCGGCCGAGGTCGGCATCGACGAGGTGATCGCCGAGGTGCTGCCGCAGGACAAGGTCGACGTGGTGCGCCGGCTCCAGGCCGAGGGCCGCACGGTGGCAATGGTCGGCGACGGCGTGAACGACGCGGCGGCCCTGGCCACCGCCGATCTGGGCCTGGCGATGGGCACCGGCACGGACGCCGCCATCGAGGCGGGCGACCTCACCCTGGTCCGCGGCGACCTGCGGGTCGCCGCCGACGCCATCCGGCTGTCCCGGCGCACCCTGGCCACGATCCGGGGGAACCTGGGCTGGGCCTTCGGCTACAACGTGGCCGCGCTGCCGCTGGCGGCGGCCGGACTGCTCAACCCGATGATCGCCGGCGCCGCGATGGCCTTTTCGTCCGTGTTCGTGGTGACCAACAGCCTGCGGCTGCGGCGCTTCCGCTGAGCGCGCGCCGGCACCCGTGCGCGGGTGATCACGCGAATTCACCTACACGTGACGCACAGGACCTTCACAAAGAGATCTAGATCACAGATATTGGGGGGTAACCATCTGGGCTGTTCGCGAGTCTAAGTGGGCGATGCCAAGAACGTCTTGGGGGACGTTCACGGAGATGTCTTGGGGGACGTCTCCGGGCAAGCGCGGCCGGGGCACGTGCACCGGGGAGCTTTGAGCGGCCCTCCCGTACGTACCCCGGCAGACCGCGCGAGCAGACGCCCGGCCCGGATCCCGTGGGGGGAATCCGCACCGGGGATATGGGAAGCGCCCCGCTCGCCGACCCGTGGGGGGATCGGCGGCGGGGCGCTTTCGCTCTCCGCACTTCTTGAGGCTCGGTTCGCCTCCGGAGCGCTGGAGCCGCTGTCGGGACGGCGTGCCTCAGCGGGCCTCGACCGGGACGAAGTCGCGCAGGACCTCGCCGGTGTAGATCTGGCGCGGGCGGCCGATGCGGGAACCCGGCTCCTTGATCATCTCGTGCCACTGGGCGATCCAGCCCGGGAGGCGGCCGAGGGCGAAGAGCACGGTGAACATCTCCGTCGGGAAGCCCATCGCGCGGTAGATCAGGCCCGTGTAGAAGTCCACGTTCGGGTAGAGGTTGCGCGAGACGAAGTACTCGTCGGAGAGCGCGTGCTCCTCCAGCTTGAGCGCGATGTCGAGCAGCTCGTCGGACTTGCCGAGGGCCGACAGGACGTCGTGCGCCGCCGCCTTGATGATCTTGGCGCGCGGGTCGAAGGACTTGTACACCCGGTGGCCGAAGCCCATCAGGCGGACGCCGTCCTCCTTGTTCTTCACCTTGCGGATGAAGGAGTCGACGTCGCCGCCGTTGGCCTGGATGCCCTCGAGCATCTCCAGGACGGACTGGTTGGCGCCACCGTGCAGCGGGCCCCACAGGGCCGAGATGCCGGCGGAGATCGAGGCGAACATGTTCGCCTGCGAGGAGCCGACCAGACGGACGGTGGAGGTCGAACAGTTCTGCTCGTGGTCCGCGTGCAGGATCAGCAGCTTGTCGAGCGCCGAGACCACGACGGGGTCCAGGTCGTACTCCTGGGCCGGGACCGAGAAGGTCATGCGCAGGAAGTTCTCGACGTAGCCGAGGTCGTTGCGCGGGTAGACGAACGGGTGGCCGATCGACTTCTTGTACGCGTAGGCGGCGATCGTGGGCAGCTTGGCGAGCAGCCGGATCGTCGACAGGTGGCGCTGCTTCTCGTCGAACGGGTTGTGGCTGTCCTGGTAGAAGGTGGACAGCGCGGAGACCACGGAGGACAGCATCGCCATCGGGTGGGCGTCCCGCGGGAAGCCGCGGAAGAAGTTCTTGACGTCCTCGTGGACCAGCGTGTGCTGGGTGATCTCGTTCTGGAAGGAGGCGAGCTCCTCCGCCTTCGGCAGCTCGCCGTTGATCAGCAGGTACGCCACCTCCAGGAAGGTGGACTGCTCGGCCAGCTGCTCGATGGGGTAGCCGCGGTACCGCAGGATGCCCTGCTCACCATCCAGGTAGGTGATGGCGGATTTATAGGCGGCGGTGTTGCCGTATCCGCTGTCCAGGGTGACCAGACCGGTCTGGGCTCGGAGCTTCCCGATGTCGAAGCCCTTGTCGCCGACGGTGCTCTCGACCACCGGGTAGGTGTATTCACCGTCCGCGTACCGCAGTACTACAGAGTTGTCGCTCACGTCATCCCTCACCGACGTAGTGCCTCTTCTTCGAGGTGCCCTGACTGTCTCTACCATCCCCCATTTGGCTCAGGAGAGTGCACTCGGGGTCGACCATTGGGCCTAATGGCGGCACTCAGTGCCGCCAACCTGCTCATCCTGCCCCCTTCGCCCCGGTTCCGGAAGTCCTCCGTGATCTTTCACACGAGAGTGCCCTCTGTGAGCCGATGCGCGAGTGCGGTAAAGCGGCGCCCGGCCGAAACCGTGCGCACCGCCTGGGCGATCGCCCGCCGCGAGCCGACCAGGACCACGAGCTTCCGGGCGCGCGTCACGGCCGTGTAGAGGAGGTTGCGCTGGAGCATCATCCAGGCGCTGGTGGTGACCGGAATCACCACCGCCGGATACTCGCTGCCCTGGGAGCGGTGGATGGTCACGGCGTAGGCGTGGGCCAGTTCGTCCAGCTCGTCGAAGTCGTACGGCACCTCCTCGTCCTCGTCGGTGCGCACGACCAGGCGCTGCTCGACCGGGTCGAGGGCGGTGACGACGCCCACGGTGCCGTTGAAGACGCCGCTCGCGCCCTTCTCGTAGTTGTTGCGGATCTGGGTGACCTTGTCGCCGACCCGGAAGACCCGGCCGCCGAAGCGCTTCTCCGGGAGGTCCGGGCGGGCCGGGGTGATGGCCTGCTGGAGCAGCCCGTTCAGCGCGCCGGCGCCGGCCGGGCCGCGGTGCATGGGGGCGAGGACCTGCACGTCCCTCCGGGGGTCCAGGCCGAATTTGGCCGGAATCCGGCGGGCGGCGACCTCCACCGCCACCCGGGCGGCGTCCTCGGTCTCCTCCTCGGCGAAGAGGAAGAAGTCCGGCAGGCCGGTGGTGACGGGCGGCTCCCCCGCGTTGATCCGGTGCGCGTTGGTGACCACGCCGGACTGCTGGGCCTGGCGGAAGATCCGGGTGAGCCGGACCGCCGGCACGGGGCTGCCCGGGGCGAGCAGGTCGCCGAGCACCTCGCCGGCACCGACCGAGGGCAGCTGGTCCACGTCCCCGACCAGGAGCAGGTGTGCACCCGGCGCCACGGCCTTGACCAGCTTGTTCGCGAGGAGGAGGTCGAGCATGGAGGCCTCGTCGACCACGACCAGGTCGGCGTCGAGCGGCCGGTCCCGGTCGTAGGCCGCGTCCCCGCCGGGCTTGAGCTCCAGGAGCCGGTGGACGGTGGACGCCTCGGCGCCGGTCAGCTCCGCGAGCCGCTTGGCGGCCCGGCCGGTGGGCGCGGCGAGCACCACCTTGGCCCGCTTGGCCCGGGCCAGCTCCACGATCGAGCGGACGGTGAAGGACTTGCCGCAGCCGGGTCCGCCGGTGAGGACCGCGACCTTGCGGGTCAGCGCGAGGCGGACCGCCTCCTCCTGCTCGGGCGCGAGCGAGGCCCCGGTGCGCTCGGCCAGCCAGCCGAGCGCCCGGTCCCAGGCGACGTCCCGGAAGGCGGGCAGCCGGTCCTCGTCTGCGGTGAGCAGGCGGCGCAGCTGCCCGGCGAGGGACAGCTCGGCCCGGTGGAAGGGCACCAGGAAGACGCCCGTGACGGGCAGCCCCTCCGGGCCGGGGACCTTTTCCCTGACCACCCCCTCCGGGTCCTCGGCGAGCTCGCCGAGGCACTCGATGACCAGGCCGGTGTCGACCTGGAGCAGCTTCACGGCGTCGGAGATCAGGCGCTCCTCGGGCAGGAAGCAGTGACCCTGGTCGGTGGACTGCGACAGCGCGTACCGCAGGCCGGCCCGGACCCGGTCCGGGCTGTCGTGCGGGATGCCGACGGCCTGGGCGATGCGGTCGGCGGTGAGGAAGCCGATGCCCCAGACGTCGGCGGCCAGCCGGTAGGGCTGGTTCCTGACGACGCCGATGGAGGCGTCCCCGTACTTCTTGTAGATCCGCACCGCGATGGAGGTGGAGACGCCGACGCCCTGGAGGAAGACCATCACCTCCTTGATCGCCTTCTGCTCCTCCCAGGCAGCGCCGATCAGCTTGGTGCGCTTCGGTCCGAGCCCGGGGACCTCGATCAGGCGCCCGGGGTCGGTCTCGATGACGTCGAGGGTGTCGGTGCCGAAGTGGTCCACGATGCGCTCGGCGATGCGCGGGCCGATGCCCTTGACGAGGCCGGAGCCGAGATAGCGCCGGATGCCCTGGACGGTGGCGGGCAGCACCGTCGTGCAGTTCTCCACGGTGAACTGCCGTCCGTACTGCGGGTGCGAGCCCCAGCGGCCCTCCATCCGCAGCGACTCCCCCGGCTGGGCGCCGAGCAGCGAGCCGACGACCGTGAGGAGGTCCCCGGACCCCCGGCCGGTGTCGACCCGGGCGACCGTGTACCCGGTCTCCTCGTTGGCATAGGTGATGCGCTCCAGGACCCCTTCGAGCACCGCGAGCCCGCGCACTTCGCTGGTCATGTCCCGACGGTAGCGAAGCCCTCGGACAACCGGGCGGGCCTGTGGACAACCGCGGCCGTGCGCGAACGGGCCGGGGGCGGCCTCTCGTTGCACTCGGGAAGATCATCGTGGCAGCATGCGCCGGTGATCGACGACGGGGAAGACATAACGAGGCGGCCCAGGGTTTCCCGGCTGGCCGAACTGGCGGAGGCGGACCTCGTGTTCCGGCCCGCGCCCGGGGCGCCCGGCGCGCCCGCGACGCCCGGCACGGCCGCCGTCGGCAGCGGAGCCGCCGCCACGGCGGCCCCGGCGGTCACGTCCGGCGCACCGGAAGGGCCGGAGGAGTCCGGCGAGGCGGCGGCCGCCCGCGAGCGGTTCGCCGAGCTGCTCGCCCTGTTCCGGAGCAGCGCCGTGCTCGTCCCCCTCGATCCGTACGGCAGCCTGTGGACCGCCGAGCAGAACGGCGTGCGGTGGATCTGCGCCTTCTCCGACGAGGAGACCCTCGCCCGGTTCGCGTACGCGCAGCGGGAACCGGCCCGCGCCTGGGAGTACCGCGCGGTCCTGGGGGCGCGGCTGCTCGACGAGATGGTGCCGATGCTGCCCCGTCCCGCAGGGGTGGCCCTCGACGCGGGCAGCCCGGACGGACTGCTCTTCCCGCCGGTCAGGGGCATCGTGCCGGACGCGGCGGCGATGGACCTCGACGGCGGTACGCACGACACACACGGGGGTGTGCGATGAGTGGGAACGACCCTTTGCTGGACGCGCCGGTCTGGGCGCTGGTGGAGATCGCGAAGGGCATCGACCTGGCGCACTCCGAGCTGAAGGACCTCGGCATGATCGGTGAGGCCTCGGTGGGCCGCGGCTTCTCCGACCTCGCCCTGACCGGTCTGGAACTCGGCCACGACGGGCTGACCTCGGAGTTCGAGACCTTCTGCGAGCGCTGGGAGTGGGGCGTGCGCGCCCTCACCCTGCGCGGGAACGCCTTCGCCCAGGGCGTCGGCCTGTCGGTGGGGTCGTTCGCCGAGCAGGAGCAGTACGTCAAGGACTCGTTCAAGATCGGCGTCAACTCCCTCAACGGCAACCCGCACCTGTCCGAGGACGAGGTCAAGCAGATGAGCTGGGAGCAGGTGCGCGACCAGCACACCTGGGACAACGCGGACTGGAGCAAGGAGTCCTTCACCGCGGCGCACGAAGAGGTCAAGCAGACCTGGAAGAACACCACGTACGACGTCATGGACGCCCAGCTGGACTCGATGGAGCGGAACGGCCTCATCGACCCGGCCGCGCGTGACCGTCTGGACGAGCAGCTGAAGAAGGACCTCGATCCCGACCAGGCCACCGTCGACCAGGCGGAGCAGCCGCGGTGGGGGGAGAAGCGCTGATGGGCCTCGGGGGACTCGGCGATCTCGTCGACAAGGGCGTCGACCTGTGGGACAAGGGCGTCGACAAGGGCAAGGAGATCGTCGGCGAGGGCGTCGACTACGTCACCGACAAGGCCGGGCAGGGGCTGCGGCACTACGGCTACGACTCGGTGGCCGAGGCCGTCGAGGACTGGGGCGACGAGACCGCGTCCTCGCTGGGCGCCCACGTGGGCGAGCAGCAGCTCGGGCAGACCGAGGAGGCCGACGAGCTGATCCACGGCAAGCCGGAGCGGATCACCGCGACGATCAAGAACCTGCGCGACTTCAAGAAGGCCTTCGACCTCGTCGGCTCCGGCATGAAGCAGCTGGACGCGAGCCACTGGCAGGGGGCCGCGGCCAACGCGTTCCGGGAGCGGTTCGCGCCGCTGCCGCTGGACTGGCTGCGCGCCGCCGACGCGCTGGACGACGCGGCGGGGGCCCTGGAGACCTACGCGAGCGCCGTCACGAGCGCCCAGGGCAAGGCCCGCGAGGCGGTCGCCCTCTACAAGGAGGCGAAGGGGGACTACGAGCGGGCGGCCGAGGCGTACCGGAAGAAGGCCAAGGCCTACAACGACGCCCGCACCGGCGACCATCCCCTGCCGCACCCGGGCGAGTTCGTCGATCCGAGCGGGGAGAAGCGCCGGCGGGCGCAGGAGATCCTGGACGACGCCCGCAAGGCGCGCAACGAGGCCGCCGAGACGGCGAAGGCGGCGGTCCGGGCGGCGATGGCGCACGCGCCGAAGGAGCCGACCGGGCGGGAGAAGCTGAAGGCCGAGCTGATGGACCACGCCCTGGCCCAGGGCTTCGAGCTGGCGCACTTCGGCGGCGGCATCGTCAAGGGCACCGCCGGGCTGATCAACTTCGTGCGCTCGGTCAATCCGCTCGACGTCTACAACCTGACCCACCCGGCCGAGTACTACAAGGGCGTCAACATGACGCTGGCCGGGCTGGCGTCCACGGTCGCCAATCCCGACCGGGCGCTGAAGAACGCCTGGGACGCGGCCAAGGGCGACCCCTCCGAGTTCCTCGGGCGGCTCGTGCCCGAGCTGATCGGCACCAAGGGCAGCGGCCTGGTCCGCGGCGGTCTGCGCGCGGGCCTGCGGGACCTCAGGAAGGGGCTCGACGGCCCCGAGCCCCACGGCCGCGGGCTCGGCCGCGAGCTCGACGGTCTGACCAGCCGCGGCTCGGGGGGCGAGATGCCCTCGCACGAGGACGTGAAGCGGGCCGTCATCGACAGCAAGCCGGAGTTCATCACCGACCGGAAGTGGCCCGACGACGACGGGCGCTACTACGCGAGCCGGGTCATCAAGGGCGGCCGCGCGGACGGCGAGACGGTGCTGGCCGGGCACGGCTACATGGAGCGCTACGCCGGCGAGATGGTGGTCCCCGAGGGCACGACCATCTCGTTCTACGTGCCGCACGGCGAGCGCATCCCGGGCCTCAACGGGGTCGCGGTCGAGGGCGGCTACTATCCGGGCGGAGCCGTGGAGACCTTCGGTCCGGGCGACCGCATCCCCGACTACACGCTCGCCCCGCCGGAGCCCAAGGGCCCGGGGGGATTCACCGTGTACGAGAATTCGACCACGGTGCCGAAACGTACGAACCTGAGCGACCTGCTCAAGGAGAACATGGGCAACGTCCACTGGGCGGCCTGCCGGGAGCTGGAATGAGCGCGGCGCGGCGACGCGGGGACACGGAAGCAGACGGCGGGAAGGGACGGACGCGGTGAGCGCGGAGCAGCAGCACGGCGCGCGGTGGGCGCTGACCTCGGTCGCCCTGGTGGCGCGGGGGCCCGAGCTCGACCCGGACGCGCTCTCGGCGCGGATCGCGCTCCGGCCGACCGCGACCCGGCCGCCGGGGCCGAGCCGGTGGGGCCGCCCGGACGACGTGGACGGCGAGTGGCGGCTGCAGTGCGACGAGCGCACCACCCGGGACTTCCCGGCGCAGCTCGACACCGTGCTGGCGGCGGCCGAGCCGTACGCGGAGGAGTGGCGGGCCCTGCGGGCCGGCGGTGTCGACGTCCGGCTCGTCGTCCGGGGGTACGTGGACAACGACGCCCAGCTCGTCCTGACCGCCGGGCAGACGCGCCGGCTCGCGGCCCTCGGGCTGCCCCTGACCCTCACGCCCAGCACGAGCGAACGGTGACCGCCATGTGGACCTCGATCACCACCTCCCTGGCCGTCACGGGGAGCGACCTGGACCCGGCGGCGGTGGAGCGCGCCCTCGGTTTCGCCCGGCCGGCGGCGCGGCGACCGGGCCTGTCGGTCCATCACGGACCGGGCTGGTGGGCCCTCACGGTCGACGCGGAGTGTTCCGCCGACCTGGACGGGCAGATCGCGGAGCTGGCCCGGCTCGCCGGGCCGCACCTGGACGGGATCGGCACGCTGGCCGGCGCGGGCTGCCGGGTGCAGGTGGCCGTGTCGGGGACGGTGGAGCTCGGGGGCCCGCTGACGCTGTCCCCCGAGTCCGCCGCCCGGCTCGCCGCCCTGGGCCTGCCGGTCTCCTTCACGACCCTGCTGCCGGACAACCTCCCGGCGGAGGACCCGCTGGACTTCCTGGGCTGAGCGGGCCCCGGCGGGCCTCCTCGCGGGCAGGCCCCGGGCCGCGAGGAATCCGGCGGGCCTCAGACCGCGAGGAACGCCTCCACCGTCTCCTCCAGGACCCGCACGCCGTCCCTGGCCCACAGGGCGTCGTTGAAGAGCTCCACCTCGACCGGGCCCCGGTAGCCGGCCTCCGCGACGAGGTCCGCCCAGGCGCGCAGGTCGATCGCGCCCGTGCCCAGCTGGCCGCGGCCGGTGAGGACGCCGGCCGGGAGCGGGGTGGTCCAGTCGGCGAGCTGGAAGGAGTGGATGCGTCCGGCGGCACCCGCGCGTGCGACGGCCGCCGGGGCCCGGTCGTCCCACCACAGGTGGTACGTGTCAACCGTGACGCCCACCTGTGCGGCGGGGAACCGCTCGGCGATCTCCAGGGCCTGGTCCAGGGTGGAGACGGCGCACCGGTCGGCGGCGTACATCGGGTGCAGCGGCTCGATGGCGAGGCGGACCCCGCGCTCCCCGGCGTACGGGGCGAGCGTGCCGATCGCCTCGGTGATCCGGGCGCGGGCGGCGGGCAGGTCCGGGCAGGCCGGGGTGAGGCCGCCGGAGACCAGGACGAGGGTGTCGGTGCCGAGCGCCACGGCCTCGTCGACCGCCGCCCGGTTGTCCTCCTCCCAGCCGTCCGAGGTGAAGAAGCCGCCCCGGCACAGGGTGGTGACGGCGAGCCCGGCGTCCCGTACCAGGCGGGCCGCCTCCGTCACCCCGTACTCCCGGACCGGTTCGCGCCACAGGCCGACGCCCGGGACGCCCAGCCGGACGCACGCGCGCACCAGCTCGGGCAGGGTGAGCTGCTTCACCGTCATCTGGTTGATGCCGAGGCGGTCGAGGTTCACTGCGGGACTCCGTACACGGTGAGGAGGGCGCGCATCCGGGACGCGGCGAGGTCCGGGTCGGGGAACAGGCCGAGGCCGTCGGCGAGTTCGTAGGCGCGGGCCAGGTGCGGCAGCGAGCGGGCGGACTGGAGGCCGCCGACCATGGCGAAGTGCTCCTGGTGGCCGGCCAGCCAGGCGAGGAGGACGACGCCGGTCTTGTAGAAGCGGGTCGGGGCCCGGAAGAGGTGGCGGGACAGCTCCACGGTCGGGTCGAGCAGCGCGCGGAAGCCCGCCGTGTCGCCGGTGTCGAGCACCCGGACCGCCTCGGCCGCGAGCGGGCCCAGCGGGTCGAAGATGCCGAGCAGGGCGTGGCTGAAGCCGTGCGCGTCGCCCGCGATGAGCTCCGGGTAGTGGAAGTCGTCGCCCGTGTAGCAGCGGACGCCCTCCGGGAGGCGGCGGCGCAGCTCGACCTCGCGCCGGGCGTCGAGGAGGGAGATCTTGATGCCGTCGACCTTGTCGGGGTGGGCCTTGATGACGCCGAGGAAGGTCTCGGTGGCCGCGTCCAGGTCCGTCGAGCCCCAGTAGCCCTCCAGGGCCGGGTCGAACATCGGGCCCAGCCAGTGCAGGATCACCGGCTCGGCGGCCTGCCGCAGCAGGTGCCCGTAGAGGTCGAGGTAGTCCTCCGGGCCGCGGGCCGCGGCGGCGAGGCCGCGGGAGGCCATGAGGACGGCCTGGGCGCCCGACTCCTCGGCGACGGCGAGCTGTTCCTCGTAGGCGGCGCGGATCGCGGGCAGGGCGGCCGGGCCGGTGAGCTGGTCGGTGCCGACGCCGCAGGCGATCCGGCCGCCCACGGCGCGCGCCTCCGCCGCTGAACGGCGGATCAGCTCGGCGGCGCCCGCCCAGTCGAGGCCCATCCCGCGCTGGGCGGTGTCCATGGCCTCGGCGACCCCGAGGCCGTGGGACCACAGGTGGCGGCGGAAGGCGAGGGTGGCGTCCCAGTCGACGGCGGCGGGGCCGTCGGGGGTGGTGTCGGCGTACGGGTCGGCGACGACGTGCGCGGCGGAGAAGACGGTACGGGAGACGGGCGGGCCGGCGGCGGCACGCGCGCGGGGTGCGGGGCGCGGGACGTACGCGCGCGTGGAGCCGTCCGGGAGCGGCAGCCGGAGCGTCACAGGGTCACCTCCGGGACGTCCAGGCGGCGGCCCTCGGCGGCGGAGCGCAGGCCCAGCTCGGCGAGCTGGACGCCGCGGGCGCCGGCGAGGAGGTCCCAGTGGTAGGGCTCGCCGAGGACGACGTGCCGCAGGAACAGCTCCCACTGGGCCTTGAAGCCGTTGTCGAACTCGGCGTTGTCGGGCACCTCCTGCCACTGCTCGCGGAAGGGCTCGGTGGCCGGAACGTCCGGGTTCCACACCGGCTTGGGGGTGGTGGCGCGGTGCTGGATCCGGCAGCCGCGCAGTCCGGCGACGGCGGAGCCGTGGGTGCCGTCGACCTGGAACTCGACGAGCTCGTCGCGGTGCACGCGGACCGCCCAGGAGGAGTTGATCTGCGCGACGGCCCCGCCCTCCAGCTGGAAGATGCCGTAGGCGGCGTCGTCGGCGGTGGCCTCGTAGGGCTTGCCCCGCTCGTCCCAGCGGCGCGGGACGTGGGTGGCGACGGTGGCGGTGACCGAGGTGACCCGGCCGAACAGCTCGTGGAGCACGTACTCCCAGTGCGGGAACATGTCGACGACGATGCCGCCGCCGTCCTCGGCGCGGTAGTTCCAGCTGGGGCGCTGGGCCTGCTGCCAGTCGCCCTCGAAGACCCAGTAGCCGAACTCGCCGCGCACGGACAGGATCTCGCCGAAGAAGCCGCCGTCGATCAGGCGCTTGAGCTTGCGCAGGCCCGGCAGGAACAGCTTGTCCTGGACGACGCCGTGCCGGACGCCCTTCTCCCGGGCGAGGCGGGCGAGGGCGAGCGCGCCGGCGAGGTCACCGGCGGTGGGCTTCTCGGTGTAGACGTGCTTGCCGGCGGTGATGGCCCGGGTCAGGGCCTCGACGCGGGCGGAGGTGACCTGGGCGTCGAAGTAGACGTCGACGGTCTCGTCGGCGAGGACGGCGTCGAGGTCGGTGGACCACTCGGTCAGTCCGTGGCGCTCGGCGAGGGCGCGCAGCGCGTGCTCGCGGCGGCCGACGAGGACCGGCTCCGGCCACAGGACCTGCCCGTCGCCGAGGTCGAGTCCGCCCTGCTCGCGCAGGGCGAGGATCGAGCGGACGAGGTGCTGGCGGTATCCCATGCGGCCGGTGACGCCGTTCATGGCGATGCGGACGGTCCTGCGGGTCACGGAGGTGTTCCTCTCGTACGACGGGCGGGGAGGGCGGAGCGGGCGAACCGTAGAAAGCGCTTTCTACGACGCATGACGCTAGCCTGCCGACATCACCGCCGACAAGGGCCCTGGAGGTACGCACACGATGACCGTCACCCTGGCGGACGTGGCCGCCCGCGCACGGGTCTCCCCCGCGACCGTCTCGCGCGTCCTGAACGGGAACTACCCGGTCGCCGCCGCCACCCGGGAGCGGGTGATGCGCGCGGTGGACGAGCTCGACTACGTCCCCAACGGCCCTGCCAGCTCGCTCGCCGCCGCCACCTCCGACCTGGTCGGCATCCTCGTCAACGACATCGCCGACCCCTTCTTCGGGATCATGGCCGGGGCCGCGCAGGGCGCGATCGGCGCGCCGGGCGCGGGGCGGGCCGGCGGCGAGAAGCTGGCCGTGGTGTGCAACACCGGCGGCGACCCGGAGCGCGAGCTCACCTATCTCACCCTGCTCCAGCGGCAGCGCGCCGCCGCCGTGATCCTGACCGGCAGCCCCGTGGAGGACCCCGGGTACCGCGCGGCGGTGACGGCGAAGCTGGCCCGGCTCGGCGAGGCCGGCACCCGGGTGGTGCTGTGCGGCCGGCCGCCGCTCGACGGGGCCGCCGCCACCACGCTCGCCTTCGACAACCGGACCGGGGCGCGGCGGCTCGCCGAGCACCTGCTGGAGCTCGGCCACCGGCGGATCGGTTACGTGGCGGGCCCGGCGGACCGCACCACCACCCGGCACCGGCTGGAGGGCCACCGGGCGGCGCTCGCGGCGGCCGGGGTCGCCGAGGGCCCGGTCGCGCACGGGGGCTACGACCGCGCGTCCGGCCACGCGGCGGTCGCCCGGCTGCTCGCCGAGGACCCGGGCCTGACGGCGGTGGTCGCGGCCAACGACACGGTGGCGCTCGGCGTCTGCGCGGCCCTGCGCGAGCGGGGCCTCGGCATCCCGGACGACGTGTCCGTGGCCGGCTTCGACGACCTGCCCTTCTCGGTGGACGCGGCGCCCGCGCTGACCACCGTCCGGCTCCCGCTGCACGAGGCGGGCGCCCGGGCCGGGCGGCTCGCGCTCGGCACGGAGGACCCGGCGGCGGACGGGCCCGTGACGATCCCGGCGGAGCTGGTGGTGCGGAACTCGACGGCGGCGCCGAGGAGCTGACGGGGCGCCGGCGGGCCCCCTACGCGGTGCGGGGGCGCGGGGTGAGGCCCGTGGCGGCGAGCACCGCGTCGACGGTCTCCTCGACCGTCTGCTCCGCGTTGTCGATCCAGACGCCCTCGCCGGCGATCTCCTCGCGCATGGCCTCGTCGAGGAAGGCCCAGTTGGTCGTCAGGCACTTGTGGCGGGCGTTGTTGCGCTCCCAGGCCTTGTCCGGGCCGGGGGCCAGCACCACGAGGTGCAGCGGGGACCGGGCGTGGGCGCGGTAGAAGTCCAGGTGGGAGCGGCGGACCACGACGTCGTCGAGGACCGGCAGGAAGCCGGCCGCGACGAAGCTGTCGGCGAGCAGACAGGCGTGCCGGGCGCGCAGCAGGATCTGGCGGTCGGCCTCCGGGTCGCCCTCCGGCGTGGGCCAGTGGCCGCCGCTGACGATCAGCTCCTGGAGGTGGTCGACCTCGATGTGCGCGGCCCGCCCGAACCGGGCCGCGAGGGCCGCCGCGACGGTGCTCTTGCCGCTGCCCGGGATGCCCGCCAACAGCAGGGTGCCAGGGGCGGGTTCGGGGTTGTCGACGACGATGTTCTCGAACATCAGGCACGCTCTTCCGGCCGGCGGTACGGGTCACACGGGCGTGACACAGTAACCGGGCCTGCCCGGCGCATCCAGGAGATATTCGGCGCGCAGCAGGTAGTCGGCGGGCCCGCAGGACGGCTCGTCGAGCACGCGGTACTCGGCGAGCGGCGAGCCGCAGTCCACCTTCTCCAGCTGCTGGTCGGGCCAGGCGGCCTCGTTGCGCACGCAGTCGCCGACCGAGAGCCCGGTCCGCTCGCCCTTGCCGTCGCCGGCGAACAGCCCGACGAGGAACAGCACGGGGATCGCGGCGGCGAGCAGCGCGACCGGGGTGAGCACGAGCATCGCGGGGGCGCGGCGCAGCACTCGCCGGCCCGGGTCGAGGGGCGGGCGCACGGCGCCCTGCGGCTCGGGCAGGCGGTTGAGGGCGGCGCGGGCGCCGAAGGCGTTGCCCAGCACGATGAACGGGGTGACGAAGAAGGAGAAGAGGCCCCACCAGCCGGTCACCAGGGTCTCGGAGGTCATCTGCCGGTAGATCGCGAGGCCGCAGGTGCGGCAGAACACGCCGCGCCGGGTGAGCGTGCGCATGATGACGACCATGCCCTGGTGGGCCCGGACGGTGACCGGCACGGCGGGCTGCGCGCCGCACGCCTGGCAGCCGGGTCCCTGGCCGTACCCCTGGGGCGGGACCTGGTGCCCGTAGCCCTGGGGCGGATACGACTGCTGGTGCCCGTACGGCTGGGCGTGCGGTCCCGGCTGCTGCGGCGGGTAGGGCTGCTGCGGCGGATGGGTCATGGTGTGCTTCCCCCGTGTGTCGTCGGCACGTTCGTCGTCGGCACCAGCACCCTAACCGTCGGCTCCGGCGCGGCCTTGCAGCCCTGGAGGGAGGTCAGGGCCACGCCGCCGACGAGCAGGGCGGCGGCGCACCAGCGCAGCGGGCTGACGGACTCGCCGAGGAAGAGGGCGGCGGAGGACATGCCGAAGACGGGGACGAGGAGGGAGAACGGGGCGACGGAGGAGGCTGGGTGGCGGCGGAGCAGCCAGCCCCAGGCGCCGAAGCCGAAGACGGTGGTGATCCAGGCGACGTAGACGATGACGCCCGCTCCGGTCCAGTCGAGCCCGCGCAGCGCGGCCAGGTCGCGGTCCGGGCCTTCGAGGAGGAGGGAGAGGGCGAGCAGCGGCAGGACGGGGACGGTGCTGACCCAGACCATGAAGTTGAGCGGGTCGGGCGGGGCGGCCTTGCGGGTGAGGACGTTGGAGACGCCCCAGCAGACGGCGGCCGTGATCACCAGGAGGAAGCCGGTGAGCGGCCCCGAGGTGCCCTCGTCGACGGCGGCCACGCCGATGCCGGCGAGCGCGACGCCCATGCCGAGCAGCTTGACCCGGCCCGGCCGCTCGCCGAGCGCGAGGAAGGCGAAGAGGGCCGTGAAGACGGCCTGGACCTGGAGCACCAGGGAGGAGAGGCCGGCCGGGGCGCCGAGGCTCATGCCGGTGAAGAGCAGGCCGAACTTGGCGACCCCGAGGGCGAGTCCGACCCCCACGATCCACTTCCAGGCCACCTTGGGCCGCCCGACGAAGAACACGGCGGGCAGGGCCGCGACGAGGAAGCGCAGGGCGGAGAAGAGCAGCGGCGGGAAGTGGTCGAGGCCGATCTCGATGACGACGAAGTTGACTCCCCAGACGGCGGCGACCAGGGCGGCGAGGGCGATGTGGGCGGGGCGCATGACCCGAGGATCACCCGCCACGACCGTGTAGCACCAGCACGGATTCCTTCATGGTTGGATGAAGCACTGCTACAGAAAGGGTCGGGAAGGTGCTCGATCTGGGACGTCTGCGCGCCCTGCACGCCGTCGCCGTGCACGGCACGGTCGGCGCGGCCGCCACCGCGCTCGGCTACACCCCCTCGGCTGTCTCGCAGCAGATCGCCAAACTGGAGCGGGAGACCCGCACGACCCTGCTCGAACGCAGCGGCCGGGGCGTCCGGCTCACCGACGAGGCCCACCAGCTCGTGGACACCGCCGAGCGGCTGCTCGCGCTGGTCGAGGAGGCGGAGGTGCGTCTGGAGGAGCGGCGCGGGCTGCCCGCCGGGCGGCTGCGGATCGGCTGCTTCCCGAGCGCGGCGCGCGGTCTGATGCCCCGGGTGCTCGCCGATCTGGCCCGCCGTCATCCGGCGCTCGACGCCCGCCTCACGGAGGTGGACCCGCACCTCTCGGTGGACCTGGTGGGCCGGGGCGTGCTCGACCTGGCGGTGGCGCACGACTGGGACATCGCGTCGCTGCCGGTGCCGCCGGGGGTGGAGCAGGAGGTCATCGGCGACGACCCGTGCGACATCCTGGTGCCGGAGGGGCACCCGCTGGCGGGCCGGGACGGGGTGCGCCGGGAGGACCTGAGCCAGGAGCGGTGGATCACCCAGCCGCCGGGCACGGTGTGCCACGACTGGCTGATCCGGACGCTGCGGGCGACGGGGTACGAGCCGCTGATCGCCCATCAGGCCGAGGAGAACCACACCCAGGTGGCGCTCGTCGGGGCCGGGCTCGGCATCGCGCTGGTGCCGCGGCTCGGGCGCGGGGCGCTGCCGCCGGAGGTGGTGGCGCTGCGGCTCGACCCGATCCCGGTGCGGCGGCTGTGGGCGCTGTGGCGGACGGGGGCGGCGCGCCGACCGGCGATCACGGAGACGGTGCGGACCCTCCAGGAGGTGTGGCCGGCGATCGCCGCGTCCGGGTGACGGACCGTCATTCCTGCGCGGATCCTTGACCTGGCAGTTAGTTTCCGGCTATCCGTGGCACCTTGGAAGTTTCCTTCACGGAAGGAGCACCAGTGCCCCCCGTCCCGTCCCGACGCACCGTCCTCACCGTCACCGCGGCCGCGGCGGCGGCCGCGGTCACGGGCGTGGCCGCCCCCGCGGCCCTCGCCGACGACCAGCGGATCCCCGACGACACCCTGCGCGCCCTGATCTCCCGGATGTCCCTGGAGGAGAAGGTCGGCCAGCTGTTCGTCATGCGGGTCTACGGCCACTCCGCCACCGCCCCCGACCAGGCCGACGTCGACGCCAACCTCAAGGAGATCGGCGTCCGCACGGCCGCCGAGCTGATCGAGCGCTATCACGTCGGCGGGATCATCTACTTCTCCTGGGCGCACAACACCCGCGACCCGCTCCAGATCGCCGAGCTCTCCAACGGCATCCAGCGGGCCGGGCTCGCCCAGCCGACCCCGATCCCCCTCCTCGTCTCCACCGACCAGGAGCACGGCATCGTCTGCCGGGTCGGCGAGCCGGCCACCCTGCTGCCCGGCGCGATGGCGCTCGGCGCGGGCGGCTCGCACGCCGACGCCCGCAAGGCCGCGCAGATCGCGGGCGCGGAGCTGGCGGCCGTCGGCATCCGGCAGAACTACGCGCCGGTCGCCGACGTGAACGTCAACCCGGCCAACCCGGTGATCGGCGTGCGCTCCTTCGGCGCCGACCCCGAGGCGGTGGCCGCGATGGTGGCCGCGCAGGTCAGGGGCTATCAGCAGGGCGGGGTGGCGGCGACCTCCAAGCACTTCCCGGGGCACGGCGACACGGCCACCGACAGCCACTACGGGCTGCCGACCATCACCCACACCCGCGCCCAGTGGTCCGCGCTCGACGCGCCGCCGTTCCGCGCGGCGATCGCGGCGGGCATCGACTCGATCATGACCGCGCACATCGTGGTGCCGGCGCTCGACCCGAGCGAGGACCCGGCGACGCTGTCGCGGCCGATCCTCACCGGCATCCTGCGCGAACAGCTCGGCTACGACGGCGTGGTGGTCACCGACTCGCTCGGCATGGAGGGCGTGCGGACGAAGTACGGCGACGAGCGCGTCCCGGTCCTCGCCCTGAAGGCGGGCGTGGACCAGCTGCTCAACCCGCCGAGCCTGTCGGTGGCCTGGAACGCGGTCCTGGCGGCCGTGAAGGGCGGGGAGCTGACCGAGGCCCGGCTCGACGAATCGATCCTGCGCATCCTGCGGCTCAAGGCGAAGCTGGGCCTGTTCAAGGACCCGTACGTGAGCGCCGCCGGGGTCGACCGCACGGTCGGCACCGCGGCCCACCTCGCCCACGCCGACCGGATCGCCGAGCGCACCACCACGCTGCTCGTCAACGAGGGCGGCTTCCTGCCGGTCAGCCGGCGCAGCCACCCCAAGGTCCTGGTGGTCGGCGCCGACCCGGCCTCGCCGTCCGGCACCACCGGCCCGCCGACCGCCACCCTGGCCGGGGCGCTGACGGAACTCGGCTTCACCGCACGGGCCCTGCCGACCGGGACGGCTCCGACCGCGGCGAAGATCGAGGAGGCGGTGGCCGCGGCGGCCGGGCAGGACCTGGTCGTGGTGGGCACGTACAACGTGACGGCCACCAGCAGCCAGCGCACGCTGGTGGCCCGGCTCGTGGCGACCGGGGTGCCGGTGGTCACGATCGCCCTCCGCAACCCGTACGACGTGGCCCGGATCACCGGCCAGCGGGCCACCCTCGCCGGCTACTCCTGGACGGACGTCGAACTGCGCGCCGCCGTCCGGGTGCTGGCCGGCCGGGCCGAGCCGCAGGGCCGGCTCCCGGTCCCGGTGCAGGACGCGGCCGACCCGGCCAAGGTCCTGTACCCGGTGGGGTACGGGCTCGGCTACCGCTGACGCGGACGGGCCCGCACCCCGCCGTGCGGCGGGGTGCGGGCCCTCGGGCGATCGGGTGCGGCCGCGGCTGCGGCTGCGGCCTACGGCCTACGGGCGCAGGCCGTGTCCCGGGGTGGCGTCCTCGTCGACCGGCTTGTCGATCCGGGCGTCGAAGCGGGCCAGCGGCCGCGCCGCCTGGACGGCGGGGGCGTCGAGCCCGGCCCAGGCGAGGATGCGGGCGGTGGCCCTGGCCTTCTCGGCCTCGACCAGACCGGCCACGTTGGCGCCGTGGTTGGCGCCGGGCGCGACGTACACGTAGCTGTCGCGGGCGCCCTTGCCGAGGCGGAACTGCTCGGAGCCCCACGGGTCGTTGCCGCCGTAGACGAACAGCATGTGGTTCGCGTTGTTGCGGACCCAGGTGTCGACGTCCCGCATCACCCACGGCTTGAACTTCATGGGGATCTCGCGCGGCACGAAGTTGCGGGCCGGCTGGTAGCCGTAGCGGCTCAGACCGGCCAGGTGCGGCTGGGTGATGGTGGGCGAGCCGAGTTCGGTGGCCGCCTGGTAGTAGTAGGGCGTGTAGCCCTCCAGGCTCTGGTCGGTGTACGCGGCCCAGCCGGAGTAGGCGTCGATCGTCTCGTAGACGGTGTCGTCGCTGGCGGTGGCGGCGTCCGGGATCTGGTCGCAGACGTCCTGGCCGTAGTACTGCCAGAAGCCCCACACGAAGTCGAGCACGACGGCCTCGTAGGCCTTGTCGAGCGAGCCGAGGGTGTGGAAGGTCGAGCCGTCGGCGGCGGCCTGGGCGGCGAGCTTCTTCTCCAGCGGCTCGCGGCGCACCAGCGCCTCGCGCTGCATCGCGTTGAGCCGGTCGCGGCAGTCCTTGGTGCCGACGGTCTCGAAGAAGCGGTCGTAGGCCGAGTCCTCCTTCTCCACCACGTCGTTGGGCGCCACGTAGGCCACCACGCCGTCCATGTCGCGCGGGTAGAAGCGCTCGTAGTAGGTGGCGGTCATGCCGCCCTTGGAGGCGCCGGTGGACAGCCAGTTCTTGCCGTAGATCCTCTTCAGCGCGGTGAAGATGCGGTGCTGGTCGCTGGCGGCCTGCCAGATGTCGAGCTTCGACCAGTCGGCGGGCTGCGGCCGGGACGGCGTGAAGAAGCGGTACTCCATGGAGACCTGGTTGCCGTCCACGATCCGGGTCGGCTCGGAGCGGCCGGGCGTGGTGCTCAGTCCGTATCCGCTGGTGCGGAAGACGGTCGGGCGGTCCGTGTCCTTGTGCAGGACCGAGATCCGCTGCTGGAACGTGCCGGCCCACGGGCGCCGGTGGTCGACCGGCTGCTCGTAGTTCAGGACGAAGAAGCGGTAGCCGGCGTACGGCTTCTCCTCGATCAGGCTCATCCCCGGTATCGCCAGGATGCGGTCCTTGATGTCCGCGCTCTGCGCCTCCGCGACGGCCCTGCTGTCCGCGTCCGGTTCCGCGGCGGTGGCCACGCCGGTGGAGCCCGCGGTGCCTATGAGCACCGAGAGCGACAACAGCCATCTGAGCGACTTGCGCATGCACCCTCCCCTTGGTTCACAACGGTGTCGCGAACCTAGCGGGGTCAACGTGCGGACCGCCAGACCTGGTTGGGCCTTACCTGTGCTTCAGCACAGGATCCAGCCCGTGGTCGTGGAGCGTCCGTCGATGGTGGCGGAGACCCGGACGCAGCGGTTGAGCGCGTGCACCGTGACCGGCCCGGCCTGCCGGCCGAAGCGCCCGGCGTCCACGGCCGCCCGCCCGCCGCGCGGCTGCACCGAGACGGACATCCAGCGCGGCGGCCCCTGCCGCTTGGCGACGGCGACCGCGCAGGCGTACTGCCGGGTGCGGTAGAGCCGCAGTTCCCCGGTGGCGAAGCCGATGGTGCGGGTGGGCCGTCCGGCGCACACGGAGGCGGCCTCGGCGCTGCCGGCCGGCGGTCCGCTGAGGACGATCAGCCCGACCGCCGTGACCAGGGCGAGCAGATGAGCCGCGAGGCCGCGCCCCTTCCCCCGCTGCGACCGCGCCCGCATGTCCGCCCCTCCCCTTGGTTCCCCCGCCCGCACTCGTACAGGTTTACGACGCGGCCGGGCCCGGTTCGGTTGCGCACCGGGCCCGCTCCCCTTCACCCCCGCCGATCCGGAAGGGCGCGGCGGCCTAGCCGGAGAAGTAGCCGGCGACGAGGGCGAGGAAGGTCGCCTCGGCCCCGAGCAGGGTCCAGAGGGCGGCCGTGCGGCCGGTGGCGGGGGTGCGGGGGGTGTCCGGGGTGTTCAGGGCGTGGACCCAGGCCGTCACTGCGACGGCCAGGGTGACCAGGTACGGCCAGCCGGGTATCTCGCCGCAGGTGCCGTTCATCACGCAGCCCGTGCCGCTCTCCGTGGCCAGCGCGAGCACCACGACGAGGACGGTCGCGGGCACCAGCAGCAGCCCCGCCCACAGCGCGCGGGTACGCAGCCGGCGCGCCGGGCTGGGGGCGGGCCGGGGAGCCGGGAGGGGCGGGAGGAGGTCGTCGTTCATGACGCCGATTCAACCCCGCCCCGCCCGGCGGCCGGTATGCGCTCCCGTACTCAGATCGCCTCGGCCGGGGCCGGTTCCTGTGCCGTGTCCTCGCCGACGAAGGTGCGCCAGAGGGCCGCGTAGCGCCCGTTCAGGGCGAGGAGTTCGTCGTGGGTGCCGTCCTCGGCGACCCGGCCGTGGTCCATGACGACGACCCGGTCGGCGCGGGCCGCGGTGGTGAGGCGGTGGGCGACGACCAGGGTGGTGCGGCGGCCGGCGAGGCGGTCGGTGGCCGCGTTGACCTGGGCCTCGGTGGCCAGGTCGAGGGCGGCGGTGGCCTCGTCGAGGAGCAGCACGTCCGGGTCGACGAGCTCGGCGCGGGCCAGGGCGATCAGCTGGCGCTGACCCGCCGACAGGTTCCGGCCGCGCTCGGCGACCGCGTGGAGGTAGCCGCCGTCGAGGGTGGCGATCATGTCGTGGGCCCCGACGGCCCGGGCCGCGGCCTCCACCTCGGCGTCGGTGGCGTCCGGGCGCCCGTAGGCGATGGCGTCGCGGACGGTGCCCTCGAAGAGGTACGCCTCCTGCGGGACGACGCCGAGACGGTGCCGGTACGCGGTGAGGTCGAGCTCGCGCAGGTCGGTGCCGTCGGCGGTGACCCGGCCGGACGTCGGGTCGTAGAACCGGGCGACCAGCTTGACCAGGGTGGACTTGCCGGCGCCGGTCTCCCCGACGAAGGCGACGGTCTGCCCGGCCGGGATGCGCAGGTCGATCCCGCTGAGCGCCTCCTCGCCGTCCTCCGCGGAGCCGTAGCCGAAGGACACGTCCTCGAAGGCGATCTCGCCGCGCAGCGACAGCACGTCGAGCGGGGCGTCCGCTGCGGCGGTGGAGGTGGGCTCCTGGAGGAGCTCCTGCATCCGCTTGAGCGAGACCGCGGCCTGCTGGTAGCCGTCGAAGACCTGGGAGAGCTGCTGCACGGGGGCGAAGAACAGGTCGATGTAGAGGAGGTAGGCGACCAGGGCGCCGGTGGTGAGGGTGCGGTCCTCGATGCGGTGGGCGCCGACGATCAGGACGGCCGCGGCGGCCACCGAGGACAGCAGGGTGACGAAGGGGAAGTAGACCGAGATCAGCCACTGGCCGTGGATGCGGGCCGCGCGGTAGTCCTGGCTGCGGGCGGTGAAGCGCTCGGCGCCGGACCGCTCGCGCCGGAAGGCCTGCACGATCCGCAGCCCCGCCACGGACTCCTGGAGGTCGGCGTTGACCACGCTGATGCGCTCGCGGGCCGTCTCGTAGGCCTTCACGCTGGCGCGGCGGAAGAACCAGGTGGCGACGGCGAGCACCGGCAGGGTCGCGAAGACCACCAGGGCGAGCTGGAGGTCGAGCACCAGCAGGGCGCCCATGATGCCGAAGAAGGTGACGACCGAGACGAAGGCGGTGACCAGGCCGGTCTGCAGGAAGGTCGACAGGGCGTCGACGTCCGTGGTCATCCGGGTCATGATCCGGCCGGTGAGCTCGCGCTCGTAGTAGTCCAGGCCGAGTCGCTGGAGCTGGGCGAAGATCTTCAGGCGGAGCGCGTAGAGGATCCGCTCGCCGGTGCGGCCGGTCATCCGGGTCTCGGCGGTCTGCGCGACCCACTGCACGAGCACGGTGAGCAGCGCGAGGGCGGAGGCGGCCCAGACGGCGCCGATGGCGAGCCGGTTGACGCCCTCGTCGATGCCGTGCCGGATGAGGACCGGGAGCAGCAGTCCGGCGCCCGCGTCGACGGCGACCAGGCCGAGGCTGATCAGCAGCGGGAGCCCGAAGCCGCGCAGCAGCCGGCGCAGGCCGTAGGAGGTCTCGGGGGCGACCGCGCGGGCCTCGTCGACCTGGGGGGTGTCGGTGGCCGGCGGCAGCGCCTCGACGGCGGCGAGCAGCTCCGGGGTGGCCCCGGCGCCCTTGGCCTCGCGCTCCTTGGCGCGCTCGTCCCGTACCCACAGGGTGGGGGTGATGCCGCGCTCGGCGTCGAACTCGGCGTCCAGCTCGGCCCGCAGGGTGCGGTCCTCGGACGGCGTGGGGGCACCTCCCGTGCCGGAGGCTACGGGGGAGGGCACGACGTGGCCGGGCGAGACGGCGCCGAGCTCGTCGGGGTCGGTGAGCAGCCTGCGGTAGAGCTCGGAGCGCTCCTGGAGCTCCTCGTGGGTGCCGATGGCGGCGAGCCGGCCGCCGTCGAGGACGGCGATCCGGTCGGCGAGGCCGAGGGTGGAGCGCCGGTGCGCGATGAGCAGGGTGGTGCGGCCGGCCATGACCGACTTCAGGGCCGCGTGGATCTCGTGCTCGACCCTGGCGTCGACGGCCGAGGTGGCGTCGTCGAGGACGAGCAGCCGCGGGTCGGTGAGGATGGCGCGGGCCAGCGCGATGCGCTGGCGCTGCCCGCCGGAGAGGGTGAGGCCGTGCTCGCCGACCTTGGTGTCGTAGCCCTCGGGCAGCTCGGCGATGAAGCGGTCGGCCTGGGCGGCGCGGGCGGCGGTCTCGATCTGCTCCTGGGTGGCGTCGGGGACGCCGTAGGCGATGTTGGCGCGGACCGTGTCGGAGAACAGGAAGCTGTCCTCGGGGACCAGGCCGACGGCGGCGCGCAGCGAGTCGAGGGTCAGCTCGCGCACGTCGTGCCCGCCGACCAGGACGGCGCCGCGCGTCACGTCGTAGAAGCGGGGCAGCAGCAGCGAGACGGTGGACTTGCCGGAGCCGGAGGCGCCGACGACGGCGACGGTCTCGCCGGGCCGGATCTCCAGCGAGAAGCCCTCCAGGACCGGGCTGGCCTTGCCGTCGGCGCTCTCGTACGCGAAGGAGACGTCGTCGAACTCGACGGTGGCGGGCGCGTCGGCCGGGAGCTCCTTGGTGCCGTCCTGGATGCTCGGCTCGGTGTCGATCAGCTCCAGGACCCGCTCGACGCCGGCCCGGGCCTGCTGGCCGACAGTGAGGACCATGGCGAGCATGCGGACGGGGCCGACGAGGGAGGCGAGGTAGGAGGAGAAGGCGACGAAGGTGCCGAGGGTGATCTGCTCCTTGTAGGCCAGCCAGCCGCCGAGGGCGAGCACGGCGACCTGGCCGAGCGCGGGGACGGCCTGGAGGGCGGGGGTGTACTTCGCGTTGAGCCGGATGGTGCGCAGACGGCCCGCGAACAGCTTCCGGCCCGCCTCGCGGATCTTGCCGGTCTCCTGGTCCTCCTGGCCGAAGCCCTTGACGACGCGGACGCCGGTCACGGCCCCGTCGACCACGCCGGCGACGGCGGCGGCCTGCTGTTGCGCGTACCAGGTGGCGGGGTGCAGGCGGGTGCGGCTGCGGCGGGCGATCCACCACAGGGCGGGGGCGACGGCGAGGGCGACGGCGGTGAGGGGCAGGGAGAGGGCGGCCATCACGCCGAGCGAGATGAGGAACAGCAGCACGTTCCCGATGGTCATCGGGAGCATGAAGAGCAGGCTCTGGATGAGCTGGAGGTCGCTGGTGGCGCGTCCGACGACCTGCCCGGTGGACAGCTCGTCCTGGCGCCGCCCGTCGAGCCGGGTGATCGTCCCGAACATCTCGGTGCGCAGGTCGTGCTGGACGTCGAGGGCGAGCCGGCCGCCGTAATAGCGCCGGATGTAGGTGAGGACGTAGACGAGGAGGGCGGCGCCGAGCAGCAGCCCGGTCCACAGCGCGAGGGAGCCCGTCCGGGCGCCGATCACGTCGTCGATGACGACCTTGGTGATGAGGGGGACGAGCGCGAGCACGGCCATGCCGGCGAGCGAGGAGCCCAGCGCGAGCACCACGTCCGCCTTGTACCGCCAGGCGTACCCCCAGAGCCTGCGGGCCCATCCCGGGCCCCGCTCCCCCGTCTGCTTCTGCCCCACCGCCGCCACGTGGCGCCTCCCGTCCGTCCTGCTCTACCGGAAGGCCCAACGCGGCTGAGGTGCGATTTCATCCCGCCGCAACAATCCCGGTCCCAAGGACCGAGGCGACCGGGGCCGGGGTCCTAGGGGGTGTCTTGTCGATCAGGCCGGATCAGCGAGCGGCGTCCGGTGCCGTGGATCGCAAGGCGGAGGAGGGAAGCGATGCGGAGCATCGGCGACCGACGACAACGCGGCGAGGCGCGGTGCCGGGCGTCGAGAGCCCGGCATGATCGGCGAGACACCCCCTAGGACCGGGTGGGGCGGGCGGGGAGACGTCGGGCGGCGGCCCTTACGGGGAGCCGGGCGTTCGCCGCATACCCCTGCGGGGTAGGACGTGGGGCATGGCGGAGTCGACGCGGAGCACCGCGTATCTGTGTGGCCGGCTGTGGGCGGCGGTGCACGCCCTGCGCGTGCTCAGCGGGCAGCCGGACCCGGGCAAGCTCGCCGGAGGCGGCGGGCTGCAGGACGCCCAGCGCTACCCGGAGCGGGAGCTGAACCGGCAGCTGGGCAGGCTGGGTGACCGCTTGCGGGCGGCACACGCGCGGGGTGCGGAGCACGCCCGCGCGGCGGCCGCCGTCTTCCGGTCCATACCCGACCACGTGCCGCCCGGCGGCCGGCTGCCGACCGGGCTGCACACGGAAGCCCAGAAGGAGTTCCTGCTGGGCTTCCGGGCCGGACTCGACCTGTACGAGACGGAGCACGGGGACCTCCTGCGGTGACCGCACCCGCCCCGTCCTCACCCCCGCCGGCTCAGAGGTGGGTCGGCTCGAACATGCGCAGCAGGGCCGGGAGGACGACCACCGAGGGGCCCGGGGTCGACAGGGCCTTGGCGAGGTCGGCGGTCAGGGTGTCGGGGCCGGTCAGGGTGGCCGGGACGCCGAAGGACTCGGCGAGGGCGACGAAGTCGGGACGGGCGAGTTCGGTGCCGGTGGCGGCGCCGAAGGCGTCCGTCATGTACTCGCGCAGGATGCCGTAGCCGCCGTCGTCGACGATCAGCCAGGTGACGTCCAGGCCGTACTGCTTCGCGGTGGCGAGCTCGGCGATCGAGTACATCGCGCCGCCGTCGCCGGAGACCGCGAGGACCGGGCGGGTCGGGTCGGCCGCGGCGGCGCCGAGCGCGGCCGGGAAGCCGTAGCCGAGGCCGCCGGCGCCCTGCGCCGAGTGCATGGTGTTGGGGCGGCGGGCGTCGAAGGCGGACCAGGCCCAGTAGGCCAGGATCGTCATGTCCCAGAAGCTCGGCGCCGTGTCGGGCAGCGCCTCGCGCACCGCCGCGACGACCCGCTGCTCCAGGCCGAGGTCCTGGGCGGCGATCCGGTCCCGCACCTTGCCCAGGACGGCCGCGACCCGCTCCGGCGCGCCCGGGTCCTCCCGTACCTCCACCGTCTCCAGGAGCGCCTGGAGCGCGAGGCGGGCGTCCGCGTGGATGCCGAGCGCCGGGTGGTTGGACTCCAGCTTGCCGGCGTCGGCCTCGATCTGGATCACCCGGCCGCGCGGGGCGAAGGTGTGGTAGTTCGAGGACAGCTCGCCGAGGCCGGAGCCGACCACCAGGAGCACGTCGGCGTCCTCCAGGAAGTCCGTGGTGTGCCGGTCCTCCAGCCAGGACTGCAGGGACAGCGGGTGCTCCCAGGGGAAGGCGCCCTTGCCGCCGAAGGTGGTCACGACCGGCGCGGAGATGCGCTCGGCGAGCGCGAGCAGCTTGCCGGAGGCGTCGGAGCGCACCACCCCGCCGCCCGCGATGATCGCCGGGCGCTCGGCGCGGGCCAGGAGGTGCGCGGCGACGGCGGTCAGCTCGGGCCGCGGCACGACCTCCTCGGGCGTGGCGTCCATGGCGGTGACCACCGGCAGGGTCGTCTCGGCGAGGAGCACGTCCTGCGGGATCTCCACCCAGACCGGGCCGTGCGGGGCGGTCAGCGCGGACTTCCAGGCGGCGGCGATCGCGGAGGGGATCTGGGACTGCGTGCGGACCGTGTGGACGGACTTCACGACGTCCCGGAACGAGGCCTGCTGGTCGCGCAGCTCGTGCAGATACCCGTGCCGACCGCCGCCCAGCCCGGCGGCCGGGATCTGGCTCCCGATGGCCAGCACCGGCGCGGAGGCGGCCGCCGCCTCCTGGAGCGCGGCGAGCGACATCAGCGCACCGGGCCCGGTGGAGAGCAGCAGCGGCGCGGCCTCGCCGGTGATCCGGCCGTACGCGTCGGCGGCGAAGCCCGCGTTGTTCTCGACCCGGAGCCCGACGTAGCGCAGGTCGGAGCGGCGCAGCGCGTCGAACATGCCGAGCGCGTGCTGACCGGGCAGCCCGAACACGGTGGTGGCGCCGAGCCCGCTGAGGGTCTCGACGACGAGGTCGCCGCCGTTCCGCCCGGCGGGCGGGTTCAGGGCGGCCTCCGTCTGGGCCGCACTGGGCCGGAGCACGAGGTCGTGGTCGTGAGTCATGGGATCCCTTGGCTCGGTGGGCGGTGCGGCTGGGGGGCGCCGGTTTCCCAGGGTGCCGGTCGGCGGGGGTTCCGGCTCGCCGGGGGCGCCCCGGCCGGGCGCCTGCCTGCCCGGCAGGGCTCGGCTCGCCCGGCAGAGGCAGGGCTCTGCCCGCAGGGCTCGGCTCGCCCAGCGGGCGCCTGCAGGGCCGGCCTGCCCGGCGGGGCCGGCCCCTGCCGGGTGGGCCCGCCAGGGCCGGCCCCAGAGCGTCCTACTCCGTGCCCGCGTCCCGGGCGGCCGCGATCTGGCGGGACATGATCGTCGTCAGCTCGTAGGCCGTGTGCGAGGCCGCCACCGCGGTGATCTCGGCGTGGTCGTAGGCCGGGGCGACCTCGACGACGTCGGCGGAGACCAGGTTGCAGGAGGACAGGCCGCGGAGGATCTCCAGGAGCTCGCGGGAGGTCATGCCGCCGGCCTCGGGGGTGCCGGTGCCGGGGGCGTGGGCCGGGTCGAGGCAGTCGATGTCGATGGAGATGTAGAGCGGGCGGTCGCCGATGCGCTGGCGCAGCTGGTCGGCGATCTCGTCGGCGCCGCGGCGGTAGACGTCGGCGGAGGTGACGATGCCGAAGCCGAGCTTCTCGTCGTCGGTGAGGTCCTGCTTGCCGTAGAGCGGGCCGCGGGTGCCGACGTGGGACAGCGCGGAGGTGTCGAGGATGCCCTCCTCGACGGCCCGGCGGAACGGCGTGCCGTGGGTGTACTCGGCGCCGAAGTAGGTGTCCCAGGTGTCGAGGTGCGCGTCGAAGTGGAGCAGGGCCACCGGGCCGTGCTTCTTCGCGACCGACCGCAGCAGCGGCAGCGCGATGGTGTGGTCGCCGCCGAGGGTCATCATGCGGGCGCCGGTGCCGAGCAGCTCGTCGGCGGCGGCCTCGATGGTCTCGACGGCCTCGTTGATGTTGAAGGGGTTGGCGGCGATGTCACCGGCGTCGGCGACCTGCGCGAGGGCGAACGGCGAGGCGTCCTGCGCCGGGTTGTACGGGCGGAGCAGGCGGGAGGCCTCGCGGATGGCGTTGCCGCCGAAGCGGGCGCCGGGGCGGTAGGAGACGCCGGTGTCGAAGGGGACGCCGACCACGGCGACGTCGGCGGTGCCGACCTCGTCGAGTCGCGGCAGCCGGGCGAACGTCGCGGGACCGGCGTACCGCGGGATGCGGGACGAGTCGATCGGGCCGCGGAAGGCGTTCTGGTCGCTGCTCATGGTCGGGTCCTCCTGGGGTGTGTCTCTCGGGCTGGCCGGGCGCCGGTTCTCGGCGCCCGGGGTGCGGCCGCCGTCAGGCGGTCACGGGGGCCGGTTCCGAGGCCGTGTCCGGCTCGGTCCCGGGGGTCTCCTGGCCCGCCAGCCGGGCGCGCCAGTTCGCGAGCACGGCGGCGTCCGTCGGGCGGGTCGCCAGGGAAACGATCACATATGCGGCGAGCGAGGCCAACAAACCATAGTAAACAGGCTCATTTGCCAAGATTCCGTAAGTCCACATCAGGCCGATCACGGCGAGGCCGCCGACGCCGACCGCGGCCAGCGCGCCCTGGACGGTGCCGCGCCTCCAGAGCAGTCCGCCGAGGATGGGCACCAGCAGGCCGCCGACCAGCAGGTTGTAGGCGACGGTGAGGGCCTGGACGACGTCGTTGAGGGCGATGGCGATGCCTATCACGGCGACGCCCATGATCAGGATGAAGACCCGGTTGCCCTTCACCTCGTCGTGCTCCCCGCCCGCCACCTCGCCGCGCGGGGCGACGGCCCCGCGCAGACGTGACCAGATGTCGTTGTTGGCGACGGTGGCGCAGGCGATGAGCGCGCCGGAGGAGGTGGACATGACGGCGGCGAGCGCGGCGGCGAGCACCAGGCCGCGGACGCCGATCGGCAGCTCGTCCTTGACGATGGTGGCGAAGGCGTCGTCGGCGCTGGGCAGCTTCGGGTACATGACCTTGGCCGCGGTGCCGATGACGGCGCCGGCGACCGCGTAGAGCAGGCAGTAGGTCCCGGCGACGGTGCCGCCCCACTTGGCGACCTTGTCGGTGCGGGCGGTGAAGACCCGCTGCCAGATGTCCTGACCGATGAGCATGCCGAAGGTGTAGATCAGCACGTAGGTGAAGATCGTCTCGCCGCCGATGCCGAGCGGCTCGAAGTACGAGGTGGGCAGCGCGGCCTTCATCTCGGCGAAGCCGCCGGCCTTGACGACCGCGATCGGCAGCAGCAGGAGCAGCACGCCGATGGTCTTCACGACGAACTGCACCATGTCGGTGATGGTGATCGACCACATGCCGCCGAGGGTCGAGTAGGCGACGACGATGGTGCCGCCGAGCACGATGGCGGCGGTCCGGGGCAGGTCGAAGAGGACGTCGAAGATGGTGGCGTACGCGATGGTCGAGGTGACCGCGAGCATCAGCGTGTAGGCCCACATGACGATGCCGGAGATCATGCCCGCCCGGCCGCCGTAGCGCAGGTCCAGCATTTCGGAGACGGTGTAGACCTTCAGACGGGCGATCCGGGCCGAGAAGAAGACGCTCAGCGCGAGCAGGCCGAGGCCGATGGTGACGACCATCCAGGCGCCCGACAGGCCGTACTTGTAGCCGAGGCCGACGCCGCCGATGGTGGACGCGCCGCCGAGGACGATGGCGGCCATCGTCCCGGAGTACATCCAGGGACCGAGGCGGCGCCCCGCGACCAGGAACTCGCTCTTGGACCGGGCGCGGCGCATGCCCCACCAGCCCATCGCGAGCATGCCGGCCAGATACAGGACGATCACTGTGTAGTCGACGGCCATGCGGCCCTCCTTCGCGCACCTCGGTGGCGTGTCGTGCAGGGGAATGGCCAGAGACGGATCGCGGGGACATCCGCCCGTACCCGCGGCCTCTGGATGTCACGACAGTAGGTGGCCGAAAAGCGACACTGAAGTGTAGGTTTCCTCCACTGTTCGCCCGGGTGATGTACGAAGGGTCCACCGCCATGCCCGTCCCGGAGCCCGCCTCCGCCACCCCGCCCGCGCCGCCGGTGCGGCTCGCCGCCCTGCTCGCCCGCGAGGAGCTGGGCCTGCGGCTGCTGGCCGGTTCGGCGGAGGTCTCGCTGCACTGGGTGCACACCTCGGAGATGGCCGACCCCTATCCGTACCTCCTCGGCGGCGAGCTGCTGATGACGGCGGGGGTGCAGCTCACCGACCCGGCGCGGTACGTGGAGCGGGTGGTGGAGGCGGGCGCGGCGGCGCTCGGCTTCGGCGTCACGCCGGTGTACGACACGGTGCCGGCCGCGCTCGTCGAGGCGTGCGAGCGGCTGGGCCTGCCGCTGATCGAGGTGCCGCCGAGGACTCCGTTCACGGCGGTGGCCCGGGCGCTGTGGCGGCTGATGGCGGAGGCCCGGCTGCACGAGCTGCGGCGGGTGAGCGAGGCCCAGCAGTCCCTGGCGACGGCGGCGGCCCGGCCCGCGCCGGTGCCGGCCGTGCTCGGCGCGCTGGCCTCGCGGCTGGGCGGCCGGGCGGTGCTCTTCGGTCCGGACGGTACGGAGTCGGCGGCGGCCGGCCGCGCGGTGCCGCCCGAGGCGGCCCGGGCCCTCGCGGACCTCGCGGGCGTGGTCGGGCCCCGGCCCGGCGGTCCCGCGTCGGCGAGCGGGGACGGCGGCGGGCTGCGGCTCGCCGCGTACGCGCTGGGCGGCGGCGACGGGCTGACCCTGGGGGTGGCGACCGAGCGGCGCGAGCCGGGCGACCACACCGTCGCCGGGGTCGCCGTGGTCCTGCTCTCGCTGCTCACCGCGCCGCACCGGGGCGCCGACGTGACCGCCCGCGACACCGCCCTGGTCCGGCTGCTGCTCGGCGCGGACCCGGCGGAGGCGGCGGGCGCGCTCGGCCCGGGGCCGTGGACCGTGGTGCACGCGCGCGGTGGGGACGGCACGCCGTTCGCGGCGGCGGCCCTGGCGGCGGCGCTCGGCACGCCGCTGGCGGACCCGGGGCCTCCCGTGCGGCTCCTGCTGCCGTCCGGGACGGCGGTCGCCGACCAGCCGGGCTGGACCCTCGGCGTGAGCGCCCCCGCCGGGCCGGACGCCCTCCCGGCCGCCGACGCCCAGGCGGCCCGGGCGCTGCGGCGCGCGGAGGCGACCCGGGCTCCGCTGGTCCGGCACCGGGCGCGGGGCCTGGCCGGGCTCGTGGACCCGGCGGAGGCCGCCGCCCACGCGCGCGTGGTGCTGGCCCCGCTCTCCCCGGTGCAGGCCGAGACCCTGCGCACCTGGCTCTCGCTGCACGGCAGCTGGGACCGGACGGCGGTGGCCCTGGACATCCACCGCAACACCGTCCGCCAGCGGATCGCCCGCATCGCGGCCCTGCTGGAGCGCGACCTGGACGACCCGGACGTGCGGATGGAGCTGTGGTTCGCCCTGGGTGCCGGTTCCGGTACCGGTACCGGTACCGGCGCCGGTCGCTAGGACCAGAGCTTGTTCACGGCGGTCTTCGTGGTCGTGCGGAAGGCGGACAGCGGGGCGTCCTTCAGGTCGCCCATCTGCCCCCAGCGGACGTAGGTGACCGTGCGGCCGTCCCGGCCGACCGAGAAGAGGTGGATGTCGGTGCTGCCGATCTGCGGGTCGGCGGTGTCCAGGCTGTAGACCCAGGCGCCCTCCTCGACGGCGACCTTGCCGTGGGAGGCGCTGACGGCCTTCAGGCCCGGGTTCTGCTGCTCCAGGACGGGCCCGCAGCCGGCGAGGGCCTTGCGGAGGGTGTCGACCAGCTTCACGGCGTCGGCCTCGGTGCGGGCGACGGTGGTGATCTGGACGCCGTTGGTGTCGAGCTCGGTGGCGAACTCGCGGTAGCGGGTGTTCTGCGCCGGGATCTTGTACGGGGCGCAGAGGGCGCCGCCGTTCTCCGGCACGCCGTCGAAGACCGGGGTGGCGGTCCACGGCGTCGACGCCGGCGGCATCTGGGCGGCGGAGAGGAACGCGGGCTGGGCGGCGGCCTGCGCCGGGGCCGTGGCGAGGGCGGCGAGGCCCAGGGCGGCAGCGGCGGTGGCGGCGAGCGCGGTGCGGAGCGTGGTCATGGTGGTGGATCCCCCGTCGGGTGGTTCGGTCGGTGCCTCCCCAGCCTCGCTGCCCCGCCCGCCGCCCGGCAACGGTGCCGCGCCCGTCCCCCGTCCCGGAACCATTCCACCCCCGCTGACGTGCAAGGACGTGAAGGGCTGGGACGAACGGGCCGGGGGGACGGAATGCCGAAGGACGCCGCCGTCGAGGAGTTCGCGCGGCGCGTGCGCGCGCTGAAGGAACGGGACGGGCGGAGTTACGAGGCGCTCGGCCGCCGTCTGAACGTCAGTGCCTCCACCCTCCACCGCTACTGCTCGGCCGCGACCGTCCCGGAGGACTTCGCCGTCGTGGACCGCCTGGCGGTGCTGTGCGGCGCGGACGCGGAGCAGCGGCGGTCCCTGGAGGAGGCCTGGGCCCGCGCGGACCGCGCCCGGCGCCCGGCGACGCCGGAACCGGAGGCCGTACCGGAGCCGGAGGCCGTACCCGAGCCCGAGCCCGTACCGGCACCCGAGCCCGAGCCCGTGCCCGAGCGGGCGTCCAAGACCGGGTCCCGGCGGTGGGGGCGGGTGGCGCTGGTCGCCGGGGTGTCGGCGCTCGTCGGGGCGGTGACGCTCGGAGCCGTGCTCCTCACCGGGAAGCCCGGGGAACGGCAGCCCGGGAAAGGGCCGGCGGCCCCGGCGGCTCCTCCCGCCCCGCCTCCGCCGCTGACCTGGACCGTCGCCTCGCACGTCTGGGAGGGCGGGTGCGGTCACGCGTACCTGGTGGAGCGGAAGCCCGGTCCGCCGCCGCTGCCGGCCGACGCGCGGGAGTGGGCGGTGGCGCGCGGGGCCGTGCACGCCGGGGAGACGCTGGTGCGGGTGTCGGTGCAGGGGAAGGGCGCGGCCGCGGTGGTGCTCCAGGGGCTGCACGTGCGCGTGGTGGAGCGGGGCAGGCCGCTGCCGTGGACGGCGTACCGGATGGACCAGGGGTGCGGCGGGGCGGTGACGCCGCGCCGTTTCGCCGTGGACCTGGACCGGCCGCGTCCGGTGGCCCGGCCGCTGGACGGGTACGACGCCTCCGGGGAGGGCCGGACGCTGCCGGCGGTCTCCTTCCCGTACCGGGTCACCGCCGCCGAACCGGAGGAGCTCCTGGTCTCGGCACGGACGGCGGGCTGCGACTGCCGCTGGTACCTGGAGCTGGAGTGGAGCTCGGCGGGACGGCGGGGGACGGTGCGGATCGGGGACGAGGAGGGGGCGCCGTTCCGGACGAGCGGGGCGGAGGGGAGGCCGGCCTTCGGGTACGACGCGGAGGGCCGGGCCTGGATCACAGCCGGGGAGTATGGACAGGGCGGGTGACCGCTGGGTAACTTCGGATTCGAGAGCCTGAGCAAGCGCTTAGACAACTGGCCCGTACATCCGAAGGAGGCGGCTCGTGCGCCGTACCGTATTCAACGAGGACCACGAGGCGTTCCGGGAGACCATCCGGGCCTTCATCGAGGCCGAGGTCGTGCCCGTCTACGACGAGTGGTTCGCCGCCGGCCAGGCGCCCCGCGACTTCTACTACAAGCTCGGCGAGCTGGGCGTCTTCGGCATCAACGTGCCGGAGGAGTTCGGCGGCGCCGGCCTGGACACCCACAAGTTCGAGGCCGTCCTCTACGAGGAGACCGCCCGTGCCGGCGTGCAGTTCGGCGGCTCCGGCGTGCACGTGCTGCTGGCGCTCCCGTACATCAAGATGCTCGCCACCGACGAGCAGAAGAAGCGCTACCTGCCGAAGTTCGTGTCCGGCGAGGAGATGTGGGCGCTCGCGATGACCGAGCCGGGCACCGGCTCCGACGTCGCCGGCATGAAGACCACCGCCAAGCTCTCCGAGGACGGCACCCACTACGTCCTCAACGGCGCCAAGACCTTCATCACCGGTGGCGTCCACGCCGACCGCGTGATCGTCTGCGCCCGCACCTCCGCCCCGTCCGAGGAGGACCGCCGCTTCGGCATCTCCCTCTTCGCGGTGGACACCAAGTCCGCGGGCTACTCCATCGGCCGCAAGCTGGACAAGCTGGGCCTGCGCACCTCCGACACCGCCGAGCTGGCGTTCGTCGACGTGAAGGTGCCCGCCGAGGACCTGCTCGGCGAGGAGGGCAAGGGCTTCTACTACCTCGGCCACAACCTCGCCTCCGAGCGCTGGGGCATCGCCTTCGGCGCGTACGCCCAGGCGAAGGCGGCCGTCCGGTTCGCCCAGCAGTACGTCACCGACCGCACGGTCTTCGGCAAGCCGGTCGCGCACTTCCAGAACACCAAGTTCGAGCTGGCCGCCTGCCAGGCCGAGGTGGACGCGGCCGAGGCCGTCGCCGACCGCGCCCTGGAGGCCCTGGACGCGGGCGAGCTGACCCCGGCCGAGGCCGCCTCCGCCAAGCTCTTCTGCACCGAGGTCGCGCACCGCGTGATCGACCGCTGCCTCCAGCTGCACGGCGGCTACGGCTACATGAACGAGTACCCGATCGCCCGCCTCTACGCCGACAACCGCGTCAACCGCATCTACGGCGGCACCAGCGAGATCATGAAGTCGATCATCGCCAAGAGCATGGGCCTGTAAGTGCCCGAAGCACGCTCCGCACTCGATGCCCTGCTCGATCTGCTCGACCTGGAGCGGATCGAGCGGGACATCTTCCGCGGCGAGTCACGGTCCGCGCTCGTCCCCCGCGTCTTCGGCGGCCAGGTGGCCGCCCAGGCGCTGGTGGCGGCGGGCCGGACCGTGCCCGAGGACCGCCTCGCCCACTCGCTGCACGCGTACTTCCTGCGCCCCGGCGACCCGGGCGCGCCGATCGTCTACTCCGTGGACCGGATCCGCGACGGGCGTTCCTTCACCACCCGCCGGGTGGTGGCGGTCCAGCACGGGCAGCCGATCTTCCACCTCTCGGCGTCCTTCCAGACGTACGAGGAGGGGCTCGACCACCAGGCGGACATGCCGCCCGCGCCCGACCCGGACACGCTGCCCGCCGCGGCCGAGACGCTCCCGCGCCACCTCCCCCGCGAGGTCGCGGACCGGCTGATCGAGGCCCGGGCCGCGGTCGACCTGCGCTATGCCGACGTGCCCCCGTGGGGCTCGGTCGGGCAGCCGCGCGACCCGCGCTCCCAGGTGTGGTTCCGCACCAACGGCAAGCTGGCCGACGACCCGCTGCTGCACGTCGTCCTCGCCACCTACGTCTCCGACATGACGCTGCTCGACTCGGTGCTGCTCGCCCACGGGCGGGGCGGCTGGGCGGTCGGCGACGTGGTCGGCGCCTCGCTCGACCACGCCATGTGGTTCCACCGGCCCTTCCGGGCCGACGAGTGGCTGCTCTACGACCAGGAGTCGCCGACCGCCTCCGGCGGGCGGGGCCTGGGCCAGGCCCGGATCTTCACGCAGGACGGGCGGCTCGCGATCTCCGTCATCCAGGAGGGTGTCGTTCGCGTGCCGCGCTGACGTCCGGACATACCGTCGTACATATGGCGGAAACGGGCGTGGCGAACGAGAACCGGGACAGCACCTACACCGTGGTCGTGGCCGCGGCGGCGAACCTCGGGATCGCCGCCGCCAAGGCCGTGGCCGGGGTGATCTCCGGATCGAGCGCGATGCTCTCCGAGGCGGCCCACTCGGTCGCCGACACCGTCACCGAGGTCATGCTGCTCACCGCGCTCCGGCGGAGCGGCAAGCCCGCCGACGAGGAGCACCCGCTGGGCTACGCGAGCGAGCGCTACGTGTGGGCGATGCTGGCCGCGGTCGCCACCTTCGTGGGCGGCGCCGTCTTCTCCTTCTACGACGGCGTGCACACGCTCGTGCAGGGCGAGGAGCTCGGCGACCCGCTCGTCTCGTACGTGGTGCTCGGCGTCGCCTTCGTCCTGGAGGGCTTCTCGCTGCGCACCGCGGTCCGTCAGGTCAGGGCCGAGGCGGAGCGGGTGGACGCGCCGTTCGGGCGCTATCTGCGGCGCACCCCGGACACCACGGTCAAGGCCGTCGTCATGGAGGACTCAGCCGCCCTCACCGGACTGATGCTCGCCGCCGGCGGCCTGCTCGGCGGCCAGCTCACCGGCTCCGGCGTCTGGGACGGCGTCGCGTCCCTCCTGATCGGCTGTCTGCTGGTGTACGTGGCCTGGGTGCTGGGCCGCTCCAACGCCGAACTGCTCGTCGGCCGGGCGCTGCCGCCGCGCACCCGGGACGCGATGCGCGAGGAGCTGCTCGCGGTGGAGCACGTGGTCGGCGTGCTCGACCTGACGACGCTCATCCAGGGCCCGGACGAGATCCTGGTCGCCGCGAAGGTCGACTTCCGCAACATGGTCTCGGCCGAGCAGGTCGAACTCGCCTGCGAGGCCGCCGAACGCCGGCTCCGCGAGCGCTTCCCCGCGGTGCGCCGGGTGTACCTGGACCCGACGCCGGGCCGGGGGTGAGCACGGCGGCCCGGGCCCCCGGCGCGCCCCGGCGCCCGCGCCGAGAGCGGCGCCGGTCAGCCCGTCAGGCCCGCCGCGTCCAGGACGTACGCCGTCATCGGCTCGTAGAAGCGCGGGTCCACCACGTGGTCGTCGAGCGGGATCGTGACCTGCATGGTGCCCTCGGCCTCGGCGAGGAAGAGCGCCGGGTCGTTGCAGTCGGCGTAGCCCATGGACTCCACGCCGCGCTGGGCCGCGCGGCCCGCCCAGCCGTGGTCGGCGACGACCAGGTCGGGCGCGGGCTCGCCGAGCGCCTCCAGGCCGTCCAGGATCGCGTTCATCGGCTCCGGGGAGTGGGTGTGCCACAGGCTCGCGCCGCGCTCGAAGACGGCGACGTCGGCGAACTGCACCACGTAGCCCTCGTCGGCGGTGAGGCCGCCGGGGATCCGCACGATCTCGCAGCCGCGGGCCCGCAGCCCGGCGGCGATCCGGCTGTGCGCGTCGATCAGGGAGCCGGGGTGGCCGGTCGCGAAGAGCACCCGCTCCTTCGCGGCGGCGGCCTTGGCGAGCCGGGCGGCCATCCGGTCGAGGGCCGCGACGGTCAGCTCGGGGTCGATGGTGTCCTGGCCGGTGCGGTGCGCCGGGTCGTCGACGACCCCGCAGCGCTCGGCCATCACCGCGAGCACGTCCTGCTCGTCGGTCCACCGGTCGCCGAACTCGAGGCCGAACCAGTAGTGGCGGTCGCCGTTGGCGAGCTTCCGGTAGTGGCTGAGGTTGTTGTCGCGCGGGGTGGCGACGTCCCCGGCGATACGGGTCCGGACGAGGTGCTCGACGAGGGCGGCGCGGCTGAGTATCGGCATGGGCCCCATTCTGCCGGTCTCGCCGCGCCCGCGGGGCCCCGCCCACGCCCCGTACGGGCGGCACCGCGCGGAGCCGCGGATTCCGCCGGACCGGGTCCGCCGGGGGCTCGGGGCGCCCGGGTCCGCCCGGGTCCGCCGCTACTGCACGCCCAGCGCGCCGAAGGCGCCGTGCGCGAGGCTGCGCAGCAGGTCCTCCATGGCGCCGCGGCCCAGCGGGGCGCCGAGGTGCGGGGTGGAGTTGAGCAGGCCGAAGACCGCGTGCACGGCGGCCCTGGCCTCGTACTCCCCCGCCGCCGGGTACAGCTCGCGCACCACCGTCACCCACAGTTCCACGTACTGCCGCTGGAGCTGGCGGACCCGCTTGCGGTCCTCGTCCTTGAGCCGGTCCAGCTCGCGGTCGTGGAGGGTGATCAGCGGGCGGTCGTCGAGGGCGAAGTCGATGTGCCCGTCGATGAGCGAGCGGAGCACGGCGCGCGGGTCGCCGTCGGACTCGGCGACCCTCAGCCGGCCGCCGTCGAGCAGCCGCTCGCTGATGCCGACGAGCAGCTCGGCGAGCATCGCGTCCTTGCCGGGGAAGTGGCGGTAGAGCCCGGGCCCGCTGATGCCGACGGCGGCGCCGATCTCGTCCACGCCCACCCCGTGGAAGCCGCGCTCGGCGAAGAGACGGGCGGCCTCCTTGAGGATCTGCTCGCGTCGCGTCGGGGCGTCGGTCCGGCCGGCCGGGGTCGGGGTGGTGGTCATGGATTCGATTCTAGACAACCCCGTTAGCGGTCGTTAACCTGAAGGGAGACGTTAACGCTCATTAACAGGGCGACCGACGGAACCGAAGTGGATTCGACCGAGCAAGGGAGCTCGACGGATGCAGCAGGCACCTGTGCTGACGAGTGCGGCGGATCCCGCCTCGCCGGCCTGGCAGGCCAACGAGGCGGCCCACCACGAGCTGGCCGCGACCCTGCGCGGCAAGCTCGCCGAGGCGGCGCTCGGCGGCGGCGAGAAGGCCCGGGCCCGGCACACCGCACGCGGCAAGCTGCTGCCGCGCGACCGCGTGGACAGCCTCCTGGACCCGGGCTCGCCCTTCCTGGAGCTGGCCCCGCTCGCGGCGAACGGGATGTACGGCGACCAGGCCCCCGCGGCCGGCGTCATCGCCGGCATCGGCCGGGTCTCGGGCCGCGAGTGCGTGATCGTCGCCAACGACGCGACCGTCAAGGGCGGCACGTACTACCCGATGACGGTCAAGAAGCACCTGCGCGCCCAGGAGGTGGCGCTGGAGAACCGGCTGCCCTGCCTCTACCTGGTGGACTCCGGCGGCGCCTTCCTGCCGATGCAGGACGAGGTCTTCCCGGACCGCGAGCACTTCGGCCGGATCTTCTTCAACCAGGCCCGGATGTCCGGCGCCGGCATCCCCCAGATCGCGGCCGTCATGGGCTCCTGCACCGCCGGCGGCGCCTACGTCCCGGCGATGAGCGACGAGGCCGTGATCGTCCGGAACCAGGGCACGATCTTCCTCGGCGGCCCGCCGCTGGTGAAGGCCGCGACCGGCGAGGTCGTCACGGCCGAGGAGCTGGGCGGCGGCGAGGTGCACTCCCGGATCTCCGGCGTCACCGACCACCTCGCCGAGGACGACGCCCACGCCCTGCGCATCGTCCGCAACATCGTCGCCACCCTGCCCGAGCGCGGCCCGCTGCCCTGGTCGGTCGAGCCCGCCGAGGAGCCGAAGGTCGACCCGTACGGGCTGTACGGCGCGGTGCCGGTCGACTCCCGCACCCCGTACGACGTGCGCGAGGTCATCGCCCGGGTGGTGGACGGCTCGCGCTTCCAGGAGTTCAAGTCCGAGTACGGGCAGACCCTGGTCACCGGCTTCGCCCGGATCCACGGGCACCCGGTCGGCATCGTCGCCAACAACGGCATCCTGTTCGCCGAGTCCGCCCAGAAGGGCGCGCACTTCATCGAGCTGTGCGACCAGCGCGGCATCCCGCTGGTCTTCCTGCAGAACATCACCGGCTTCATGGTCGGCAAGGCCTACGAGCACGGCGGCATCGCCAAGCACGGCGCCAAGATGGTCACGGCCGTGGCCACCACGCGCGTGCCCAAGCTGACGGTGGTCATCGGCGGTTCGTACGGCGCGGGCAACTACTCGATGTGCGGCCGGGCCTACTCCCCCCGCTTCCTGTGGATGTGGCCCAACGCCAAGATCTCCGTCATGGGCGGCGAGCAGGCCGCGTCCGTGCTCGCCACGGTCAAGCGCGACCAGCTCGGCGACGCCTGGAGCGCCGAGGAGGAGGCCGCCTTCAAGGAGCCGATCCGCGCCCAGTACGAGACCCAGGGCAACGCCTACTACGCGACCGCCCGGCTCTGGGACGACGGGGTCATCGACCCGCTGGAGACCCGGCAGGTGCTCGGTCTCGCCCTGACCGCCTGTGCCAACGCGCCCCTGGGTGACCCCCAGTTCGGCGTCTTCCGGATGTAAGGGGACTTCGGAACATGCTGTTCGACACCGTTCTCGTCGCCAACCGGGGCGAGATCGCCGTCCGCGTCATCCGCACCCTGCGGGAGATGGGCGTCCGCTCCGTCGCCGTGTACAGCGACGCCGACGCCGACGCCCGGCACGTGCGGGAGGCCGACACGGCGGTACGGATCGGTCCGCCCGCGGCCGCCGAGTCCTACCTCTCCGTGCCCGCCCTCCTGGACGCCGCAGCCCGCACCGGCGCGCAGGCCGTCCACCCCGGCTACGGCTTCCTCGCGGAGAACGCGGCCTTCGCCCGCGCCTGCGCGGACGCCGGTCTGGTCTTCATCGGCCCGCCCGCCGACGCGATCTCGCTGATGGGCGACAAGATCCGGGCCAAGGAGACCGTGCAGGCGGCCGGCGTCCCGGTCGTCCCCGGCGCCGCCGACCCGGAGATCGAGGCCGCGGCCCGCGAGCTCGGCGCTCCGGTGCTGCTCAAGCCCAGCGCGGGCGGCGGCGGCAAGGGCATGCGCCTGGTGCGGGACCTGACGGTCCTGGAGGAGGAGATCGCGGCGGCGCGGCGCGAGGCCCGGGCCTCGTTCGGCGACGACACGCTGCTCGTGGAGCGGTGGATCGACCGCCCCCGACACATCGAGATCCAGGTCCTCGCCGACGCCCACGGGAACGTGGTGCACCTCGGCGAGCGCGAGTGCTCGCTCCAGCGCCGCCACCAGAAGATCATCGAGGAGGCGCCCAGCGTCCTGCTCACCCCGGAGATCCGGGCGGCGATGGGCGCGGCGGCCGTGGAGGCGGCCCGGTCCTGCGGCTATGTCGGCGCGGGCACGGTCGAGTTCATCGTGCCGGGCGGCGACCCCTCCGCGTACTACTTCATGGAGATGAACACCCGCCTCCAGGTCGAGCACCCGGTGACCGAGCTGATCACCGGCCTGGACCTGGTGGAGTGGCAGCTGCGGGTGGCGGCGGGCGAACCGCTGTCCTTCGGGCAGGAGGACGTCCGGCTCGACGGCTGGGCGATCGAGGCCCGGATCTGCGCCGAGGACCCCTCCCGCGGCTTCCTGCCGTCCGGCGGCACGGTGCTCGCGCTCGGCGAGCCGTCCGGCCCGGGCGTGCGGACCGACTCGGGCCTGTCCGAGGGCACCGAGGTGTCCAGCCTCTACGACCCGATGCTGTCGAAGGTCATCGTGCACGGCCCGGACCGCGCGACGGCCCTGCGCAAGCTCCGCGCGGCCCTCGCCGACACGGTCACCCTGGGCGTGCCGACCAACGCGGGCTTCCTGCGCCGGCTCCTCGCCCACCCGGACGTGGTGGCGGGCGACCTGGACACCGGTCTGGTGGAGCGCGAGGCGGAGTCGCTGGTGCCGAAGGGCGTGCCGGACGAGGTGTACGCGGCGGCGGCCGCCGTCCGCCGCGCCGGGCTCGCCCCGCGGCCCCGGGACGGTTGGACGGACCCGTTCGACGTGCCGAGCGGCTGGCGCCTCGGCGGCGCCCCGCGGCCGCTCGCCTTCCCCTTCCGGGTGGCGGGGCTGGAACCGGTGACGGTCGAGGCGCCGGCCGGTGCCCGGGTCACGGACACCTCCGTCACGGTGACCGTGGACGGGGTGGCGCACCGCTTCCACCGGGCCGGGGCCTGGCTCGGCCGGGACGGCGACTCCTGGCACGTCATGGACCACGACCCGGTGGCCGCCGCGCTGTCCGGCGCGCGGCACGGCGGGGCCGACACGCTGGCCGCGCCGATGCCCGGCACCGTCACCGTGGTGAAGGTCGCGGTCGGCGACGAGGTCGAGGCCGGGCAGAGCCTGCTGGTGGTCGAGGCGATGAAGATGGAGCACGTCATCTCCGCCCCGCACGCCGGCACCGTCACCGAACTGGACGTCACGCCCGGCACGACCGTCGCCATGGACCAGGTCCTGGCCGTGGTCACGCCCCGCGAGGAGGAGGACGCATGAGCCTGCCCGGCAGCCTGCCCATGACCGTGCCCGCGCCGGGGCTTCCCGCCCGGGTCCGGATCCACGAGGTCGGCCCGCGCGACGGCCTGCAGAACGAGAAGACGGCCGTCCCGACCGACGTGAAGGCGGAGTTCGTCCGCCGGCTCGCCGCGGCCGGCCTGACCACCGTCGAGGCGACCAGCTTCGTGCACCCCAAGTGGGTCCCCCAGCTCGCCGACGCCGAGGAGCTATTCCCGCGGGTCCGCGACCTGCCGGTGCGGCTGCCCGTGCTGGTGCCGAACGAGCGCGGCCTGGACCGGGCGCTCGCGCTCGGCGCCCGCGAGGTCGCCGTGTTCGCCTCCGCCACCGAGTCCTTCGCCCGGGCCAACCTCAACCGGACCGTGGACGAGGCCCTGGCCATGTTCGCGCCGGTGGTCACCCGGGCCGTCGAGGCCGGGCTGCGGGTCCGCGGCTATCTGTCGATGTGCTTCGGCGACCCCTGGGAGGGCGCCGTCCCCGTCGAGCAGGTCGTCCGGGTCACCAAGGCGCTCGCCGACATGGGCTGCGACGAGCTGAGCCTCGGCGACACCATCGGCGTCGCCACGCCGGGCCACGTCAAGGCGCTGCTCACGGCGCTCAACGAGGCCGGGCTGGCCACCTCCCGCATCGCCGTGCACTTCCACGACACCTACGGACAGGCCCTCGCCAACGCCTACGCGGCGCTGGAGCACGGGGTCACCGTCTTCGACGCGTCCGCGGGCGGCCTCGGCGGCTGCCCGTACGCCAAGTCCGCCACCGGGAACCTCGCGACCGAGGACCTGGTGTGGATGCTCCGCGGTCTCGGCATCGAGACCGGGGTCGACCTGGCCGCCCTCACCGCCACGAGCGGCTGGATGGCCGAACACCTGGGCCGGCCGAGCCCGTCCCGCACCGTCCGCGCGCTCTCCCACAAGGAGTCCTGAGCATGTCCCTCGACCACCGGCTCTCCGAAGAGCACGAGGAACTCCGCCGCACCGTCGAGGCGTTCGCCCACGACGTCGTCGCCCCGAAGATCGGCGAGTACTACGAGCGCCACGAGTTCCCGTACGAGATCGTCGCCGAGATGGGCCGCATGGGCCTCTTCGGTCTGCCCTTCCCCGAGGAGTACGGCGGCATGGGCGGCGACTACCTCGCCCTCGGCATCGCCCTGGAGGAGCTGGCCCGGGTCGACTCCTCCGTCGCCATCACCCTGGAGGCGGGCGTCTCGCTGGGCGCCATGCCGGTCTACCGCTTCGGTACGGAGGAGCAGAAGCGCGCCTGGCTGCCGAAGCTGTGCTCCGGCGAGATGCTCGGCGCCTTCGGCCTGACCGAGCCGGGCGCCGGTTCGGACGCGGGCGGCACCCGGACCACCGCCGTCCGGGACGGCGACCACTGGGTCATCAACGGCTCGAAGTGCTTCATCACCAACTCCGGCACGGACATCACGGGCCTGGTGACGGTGACCGCGGTGACCGGCCGCAAGCCCGACGGGCGCCCGCTGATCTCCTCGATCATCGTCCCCTCGGGCACCCCCGGCTTCACGGTCGCCGCCCCGTACTCCAAGGTCGGCTGGAACGCCTCCGACACCCGCGAGCTCTCCTTCGACGACGTGCGCGTCCCGGTGGAGAACCTGCTGGGCGAGGAGGGCCGCGGCTACGCGCAGTTCCTGCGCATCCTGGACGAGGGCCGCGTCGCGATCGCGGCGCTCGCCACGGGCCTCGCGCAGGGCTGCGTCGACGAGTCGGTGAAGTACGCGAAGGAACGTCACGCCTTCGGCCGTCCGATCGCCGACAACCAGTCCATCCAGTTCAAGATCGCCGACATGGAGATGCGCGCCCACATGGCCCGCATCGGCTGGCGCGACGCGGCCTCCCGCCTCGTCCTCGGCGAGCCCTTCAAGAAGGAGGCGGCCCTCGCGAAGCTGTACTCCTCGACGGTCGCCGTCGACAACGCCCGCGAGGCCACCCAGATCCACGGCGGCTACGGCTTCATGAACGAGTACCCGGTGGCCCGCATGTGGCGCGACTCCAAGATCCTGGAGATCGGCGAGGGCACGAGCGAGGTCCAGCGAATGCTGATCGCCCGCGAGTTGGGCCTCACCGGCTGATCCCGCGCACCGGCCCGTGCCGGAGGCCCGCCGCCCCCGAATCCGGGGGCGGCGGGCCTCCATGGTTTTCGGCCACCCGGGGCTGTTGATCCAAGTGAGGTTAGGCTAACCTCCTCGTCGTGAGGTAAGCCTTACCTACCTCGATCTGCCCGGACGCCGACCCCCGGCACGTACCGAAAGCGATTCGCCATGCCCAGCACCGCCCGAGCCACTTCCCTCACCCGTCGCGGCCTCCTCGCCGCGGGCGGCGCCCTCGGGCTCGGCGCCGCGCTCGTCGCCTGCGGCGGTGACAAGAAGGACGGGGGCGCCACGCCCTCGGCCGCGGGGAAGTCCGGCGCCTGGGAGTTCAAGGACGACCGCGGCACGACGGTGAAGACGGCGTCCGTGCCGAAGAACATCGTCGCCTTCACCGGCATGGCCGCCGCCCTCAAGGACTTCGGCATCGAGGTCAAGGGCGTTTTCGGCCCGACCTACGTCGAGGACCCCAAGACCAAGACGCGCAAGCCCGACGTCCAGGCCGGCGACCTCGACATCGACAAGGTGAAGGTCATCGGCAACGTCTGGGGCGAGTTCAGGATCGAGGAGTACCTCAAGCTCCAGCCCGAGGTCCTCATCACGGACATGTGGGAGAAGGACGCCCTCTGGTACGTGCCGGAGGAGCAGAAGGCCAAGATCCTGAAGATCGCCCCGAGCGTCGCCCTGTGGGCCGCCGGGAAGTCCATGCCCTCCGTCCTCCAGCGCCACGCCGACCTCGCCGCCTCGCTCGGCGCCGACGTGCAGTCCGCGCAGGTCAAGGCCGACAAGGCACGCTTCGAGGCGGCCGCCGAGCGGGTCCGCAAGGCCGCCAAGGCCAAGAAGGACATCAAGGTCCTGATCGGCTCCGGCGCCCCGGACACCTTCTACGTCTCCACCCCGGTCCGCCCGACCGACCTGCTCTTCTTCCAGGAGCTCGGCGTCAACCTGATCGTGCCGGACAAGCTCGACCCGACCGGCTGGTTCGAGCTCCTCAGCTGGGAGAACGTCGACAAGTACCGGGCCGACGTCATCATGCTGGACAACCGCACCGGCACCCTCCAGCCCGAGCAGCTGAAGGCCAAGCCCACCTGGGCCGCGCTGCCCGCCGTCAAGGCCGGACAGGTCATCCCGCGCGTCACCGAGCCCGTCTACTCCTACGCCAAGTGCGCCCCGCTCCTGGAGGACCTGGCCAAGGCCCTCGAGAACGCCAAGAAGGTGGCCTGACCATGACGAACGCCGAGACCGCCCCGTTCCAGTTCTTCTCCCTCCGGGTCGACCGGACGCGGCGGCTCGGCCCGTCCCTGGTCCGGGTCACCTTCACCGGTGACGAGCGCGCCGGCGAGGACCTGAAGGGCTTCGCCGCCGGGGGGCGCGACCAGTCGCTCTCGCTCTTCCTGCCGCACCCGGGCCAGGACGCGCCCGTGCTGCCGCCGCTGGACGACCCGGACATGTACGCGATCCTGGGCGCCTACCGGGCGATGCCGCACGAGGAGCGGGCGGTGATGCGCTCGTACACCGTGCGCGAGCAGCGCACCGCGCCCGGCGGCCGCACCGAGGTCGACATCGACTTCGCCGTCCATGAGGACGGGGGCCCCGCCTGCCGCTGGGCGCAGCGCGCCGCGGCCGGTGACCGGGTGGTCGTGCTCGGTCCGGCGGTGGCGGACAACACCGGGGTGCGCTTCCGGCTCCCGGAGGACGCCGACTCGGTGCTGATCTGGGGCGACGAGACGGCCCTGCCGGCCGCCTCCGCGATCCTGGAGTGGCTGCCGGCCGAGACCCGCGCCCACGTGTACCTCGAAGTGCCGTACTCCGGCGACCGGATGGAGCTCGCGACCCAGGCGGACGCGACGATCACCTGGCTGGTACGGGAGGAGGGCGCGCCCTCGGCCGTCGCGGCGCTCGCGGAGGCGGAGCTGCCGGGCACGAACCCGTACGTGTGGATCGCGGGCGAGTCCGGCGCGGTGAAGGCGCTGCGCCGGCACTTCGTGCGCGAACGCGGCCTGGACCGGCGCAAGGTGACCTTCGTGGGCTACTGGCGCCAGGGCCTGTCCGAGGACGCCCTGCGCGAGGTCCCGGACGAGGCGGAGGCCGAGGCCCAGGCGGAGGCCGCCGTGGAGGCGTGACGCCCCGGCACGTCGCCGAAAAGCCCCTCGACTCAGTGGAGTCGGGGGGCTTTTTCGTACATAAACTTAGGTTAGGCTAACCTTACTCAAGCCGACCGAGTCCCCTCCCGGAAGGGCCCCCACATGCGCTCCCAGCTGCTCAACGACACGACGGCGGAGCTCTACCGACGCTCCGTCACCGAAGGAGTCGAGCGGGTGGCGAGGAAACTCGCCACGGCGCGCGGCCCGTTCACCGGTGTCACCCCCGCCGAACTGGCCCCCGTCGTCGACGCCGTCGACCTCGACAAGCCGCTCGGCGACACCTCCGCCGCCCTCGACGAGCTGGAGGAGGTGTACCTGCGGGACGCGGTCTACTTCCACCACCCGCGCTACCTGGCCCACCTCAACTGCCCGGTGGTCATCCCCGCCGTCCTCGGCGAGGCCGTGCTCTCCGCCGTCAACTCCTCGCTCGACACCTGGGACCAGAGCGCCGGCGGCACCCTCATCGAGCGCAGGCTGATCGACTGGACCGCCACCCGGATCGGCCTCGGCCCGCTCGCCGACGGCGTGTTCACCAGCGGCGGCACCCAGTCCAACCTCCAGGCGCTGCTGCTCGCCCGCGAGGAGTCCGGGACCGGCGACCTGTCGAAGCTCAGGATCTTCACCTCCGAGTGCAGCCACTTCAGCGTCCAGAAGTCGGCCCAGCTGCTCGGCCTCGGCCGCGAGGCCGTCGTCCCGATCCCGGTCGACGGCGCCAAGCGCCTGCAGTCGGTGGTGCTCGCCGCCGAGCTGGCCGCCTGCCGCGCCGAGGGCCTGGTCCCGATGGCGATCGTCGCCACCGCCGGCACCACCGACTTCGGCTCCATCGACCCGCTGCCGGAGATCGCCGCCCTGGCCCGCGAGTACGGCGCCTGGCTGCACGTGGACGCCGCCTACGGCTGCGGACTGCTCGCCTCGCCCACCCGCCGCCACCTCCTCGACGGCATCGAGCACGCCGACTCGGTCACCATCGACTACCACAAGTCCTTCTTCCAGCCGGTGAGTTCCTCCGCCGTGCTGGTCCGCGACGGCGCCACCCTGCGGCACGCCACGTACCACGCCGAGTACCTCAACCCGCGCCGCACGCTCGCCGAGAAGATCCCCAACCAGGTCGACAAGTCCCTGCAGACCACCCGCCGCTTCGACGCCCTCAAGCTGTGGCTGACCCTGCGCGTGATGGGCGCCGACGGCATCGGCGGCCTCTTCGACGAGGTCTGCGCGCTGGCCCGGCAGGGCTACGAACTGCTCGCCGCCGACCCGCGCTACGACGTGGTCGTCGAGCCGCAGCTGTCCACCCTGGTCTATCGCTACGTCCCCGAGCACGCCGCCTCGGCCGAGGACGTCGACCGCGCCAACCTGCACGCCCGCAAGGCCCTGATGGCCTCAGGCGAGGCGATCGTGGCCGGCACCAAGGCCGACGGCCGGCAGTACCTGAAGTTCACCTTGCTCAACCCCGAGACGACCGTGGCCGACATCGCCGCCGTCCTCGATCTGATAGCCGGCCACGCCGAGCAGTACCTGGGAGAGAACCTTGTCCACGCCTGAGACGTCCACGACGCACGGCACCCTCGACTTCATCGGCATCGGTCTCGGCCCGTTCAACCTCGGCCTGGCCTGCCTGACCGAGCCGATCGCCGAACTGAACGGCCTCTTCCTGGAGTCCAAGCCCGACTTCGAGTGGCACTCCGGGATGTTCCTGGAGGGCGCCCACCTGCAGACGCCGTTCATGTCGGACCTCGTCACCCTCGCCGACCCGACCTCCCCGTACTCCTTCCTCAACTACCTGAAGGAGAAGGGGCGGCTCTACTCCTTCTACATCCGCGAGAACTTCTACCCGCTGCGGACCGAGTACAACGACTACTGCCGCTGGGCCGCCGGGAAGCTCTCCTCGATCCGCTTCTCCACCACCGTCACCGCCGTCTCGTACGACGAGGGCGCCGAGGAGTACGTGGTGGCCACCGCCGCCGGGGAGACGTTCCGTACCCGCCGGATCGTCCTCGGCACCGGCACCCCGCCGTACGTCCCCGAGTCCTGCGAGGGCCTCGGCGGCGACGTCCTGCACAACTCGCGCTACCTCCCCCACAAGGCCGCGCTCCAGAAGAAGAAGTCGATCACTCTGGTCGGCAGCGGCCAGAGCGCCGCGGAGATCTACTACGACCTGCTGAGCGAGATCGACGTCCACGGCTACCGCCTGAACTGGGTGACCCGCTCCCCGCGCTTCTTCCCGCTGGAGTACACCAAGCTCACCCTGGAGATGACCTCCCCCGAGTACGTGGACTACTTCCACGCGCTGCCCGAGCGGACCCGCTACCGCCTGGAGACCGAGCAGAAGGGCCTGTTCAAGGGCATCGACGGTGAACTGATCGACGCCATCTTCGACCTGCTCTACCAGAAGAACCTGGCCGGCCCCGTCCCCACCCGGCTGCTCACCAACTCCGCGCTGCGCACCGCCGCGTACGACGAGGCCACCGGCAGCTACACGCTCGGATTCCGGCAGGAGGAGCAGGAGAAGGACTTCACCCTGGAGACCGAGGGGCTCGTCCTCGCCACCGGCTACAAGTACACCGTCCCCGCCTTCCTGGAGCCGGTCCGCGACCGGCTGCGCTGGGACTCCCAGGGCCGCTTCGACGTCGCCCGCGACTACGCGATCGACACCACCGGCCGCGCCGTCTACCTCCAGAACGCCGGCGTGCACACCCACTCGATCACCTCGCCCGACCTGGGCATGGGCCCCTACCGGAACGCCTGCATCATCGCCGCGATGCTCGGCGCCGAGTACTACCCCGTCGAGAAGACCATCGCCTTCCAGGAGTTCGCCGTATGACCGCGCACGACATCGGCATCCGCCCGCTCGACCCGCTCCGGGACGCCGAGCTGATCCACCCCTGGGTCACCCACCCCAAGGCCGCGTTCTGGATGATGCAGGGCTTCCGGCTCCAGGACGTCGAGCGCGAGTACATGGCGATCGCCGCGAACCCGCACCACGACGCCTTCGTCGGCAGCGTGGACGGCGTGCCCGCCTTCCTCATGGAGCGCTACGACCCGGCGAAGGCCGAGCTGGTCGGGCTCTACGAGCCCGAGCCCGGCGACGTCGGCATGCACTTCCTGGTCGCCCCGACCGACACCCCCGTGCACGGCTTCACCCGCACCGTGATCACCGCCGTGATGCGCGAGCTGTTCGCCGACCCGGCGACCGCCCGCGTGGTCGTCGAGCCGGACGTGCGCAACACGGCCGTGCACGCGCTCAACGCCGCCGTGGGCTTCGTGCCCGAGCGGGAGATCCGCAAGCCCGAGAAGACCGCCCTGCTCAGCTTCTGCACCCGCGCCCAGTTCGAGACCGCCGTCGGAGCCTCCGCATGAACCCCCTCGCCGACAGCCCCGTCGCCCACCTCACCCCCGAGCGCTGGGCCGACGCCAACCGCGCCCTGATCCGCAAGGCCCTCGCCGAGTTCGTCCACGAGCGCCTGCTCGACCCGCGCGAGCTCGCCGACGGGCGCTACGCGGTGCTCAGCGACGACGGACGCACCGAGTACCGCTTCGCCGCCGACCGCTACGCCCTGGACCACTGGCAGGTCCACCCCGGGTCCATCACCCGGCACCGGGGCAGCGAGGAACTCCCGCTGGACGCCCTGCGCTTCGTCATCGAGCTGCGCGGCGCGCTGGGCCTGAGCGACGAGATCCTGCCGGTGTACCTGGAGGAGATCTCCTCCACCCTGGCCGGCACCGCGTACAAGGCCACCAAGCCGCGCGTGACCTCCGCCGAGCTGGCCCGGGCCGGCTTCCAGGCGATCGAGACCGGGATGACCGAGGGCCACCCCTGCTTCGTCGCCAACAACGGGCGGCTCGGCTTCGGCGTCGACGAGTACCGGGCCTACGCGCCCGAGACCGCGAACCCGGTGCACCTGGTGTGGCTGGCCGCGCACCGCGACCGCGCCACCTTCACCACCGGGGCCGGCCTCGACTACGAGTCCTTCGTCCGCGCCGAGCTGGGCGACGCGACCGTGGACGGCTTCGCCGCGACCCTCGCCGAGCGGGGCCTGGACCTCGCCGACTACCTGCTCGTGCCGGTGCACCCCTGGCAGTGGTGGAACAAGATGGCGGTCACCTTCGCCGCCGAGGTGGCCCAGGAGCGCCTGGTGTACCTGGGCGAGGGCGCCGACGCCTATCTGGCGCAGCAGTCGATCCGTACCTTCTTCAACACCACCGACCCGGCGAAGCACTACGTGAAGACGGCCCTGTCCGTGCTCAACATGGGCTTCATGCGGGGCCTCTCGGCGGCCTACATGGAGGCCACGCCCGCCATCAACGACTGGCTGGCCGGTCTGGTCGCTGCCGACGACACCCTCCGGGCGGCCCGCTTCTCGATCATCCGCGAGCGGGCGGCGGTCGGCTACCGGCACCTGGAGTACGAGGCGGCCACCGACCGCCACTCGCCCTACCGCAAGATGCTGGCCGCGCTCTGGCGCGAGTCCCCGGTGCCGTCCCTCGCCGAGGGCGAGCGGCTCGCCACCATGGCCTCGCTGCTGCACGTGGACCACACCGGCGCGTCCTTCGCGGGTGCCCTGATCAAGGAGTCGGGCCTGGCTCCGGCGGCCTGGCTGCGCGGCTACCTGGACGCCTACCTGGTCCCGGTCCTGCACTCCTTCTACGCGTACGACCTGGTCTACATGCCGCACGGCGAGAACGTGATCCTGGTCCTCGACGAGCGGGGCGCGGTGGCGCGGGCGGTGTTCAAGGACATCGCCGAGGAGATCTGCGTCATGGACCCGGACGCGGTGCTCCCGCCGGCCGTGGAGCGGATCCGGGCCGAGGTGCCCGAGGACATGAAGCTGCTGTCGGTGTTCACGGACGTCTTCGACTGCTTCTTCCGCTTCCTCGGCGCCACGCTGGCGGCCGAGGGCGTGCTCCCGGAGGACGCGTTCTGGCGCACGGTCGCGGAGTGCGTGAAGGACTACCAGGGCGCCCGCCCGGAGCTGGCGGAACGTTTCGCGCGCTACGACCTGTTCGCGGAGACCTTCGCGCTGTCCGCGCTCAACCGGCTCCAGCTGCGCGACAACAGGCAGATGGTCGACCTCGCGGACCCGTCCGGCGCGCTGCAGCTGGTCGGCGACCTGGTCAACCCGATCGCCCGGTTCGCCTGACGGCGGCCGGCCCCGGCCCGGGCCCCGGCGGAGTTACGGTCCTCCGCCGGGGCCCGTCCCCTTCCCGGACTACTCCCAGGGCACCTGCGGCGAGCGGTGGAAGTCCACGCCCAGGGCGCTCAGCCGCGGTCCCTGCGCGGCGAGGCGGAGCCGGTAGGACTCCCAGTCGTGCGTGGCGGCCGGGGACCAGCCGAGTTCGGCGATGCCCGGCAGGCGCGGGAAGGCCATCCGGTCGAGGTGGGCGCTCTCGGAGAGGGTCTCCGTCCACAGCGGGGCCTCGACGCCCGCGATCGCCGTCTCGGGCAGGCCCGGCAGGAGGGTGGCCGGGTCCCAGTCGTAGGAGCGGCGGACCTCGACGTAGCCGGCCCAGGAGAGGCCGAGCGGGGTGTCCTTCGTGTACTTCATGTCGAGGTAGGCCCGGTCGGCGGGCGACAGGACGATGCCGGTGCCGGCCCGGCCGGCCGCCGCGACCCGCTCCTTCTCGGCCGCGGAGGTGCGGTCGAGCCCCCAGTACTGGGCGAGCGCGCCGGGCGCGGGGCGGGCGCCCGTCAGCTGGTGCCAGCCGATGACGGTCTTGCCGTACTTCGCGACGACCGGCTGCACCCGGTCCATGAAGGCCGCGTAGTCGGCGTGGCTGGTGGAGTGCGCCTCGTCGCCGCCGATGTGGAGGTAGCGGCCGGGGGTGAGGGCGGCCAGCTCGCGCACCACGTCGTCCACGAAGTCGTACGTCACCTCCTTCGGCACGCACAGCGAGCTGAAGCCGACCTCGGTGCCCGTGTAGAGGGGACGGGCGACGCCGTCGCAGTTGAGCTCGGCGTAGGAGGCGAGGGCCGCGTTGGTGTGGCCGGGCATGTCGATCTCGGGCACGACCTCCTGGTAGCGGGAGGCGGCGTAGCGGACGATCTCGCGGTAGTCGTCCTTGCTGTAGAAGCCGCCGGGGCCGCCGCCGACCTGGGTGGAGCCGCCGTGGGCGGCGAGCCGGGGCCAGGAGTCGACGGCGATGCGCCAGCCCTGGTCGTCGCTGAGGTGCAGGTGCAGCTTGTTGATCTTGTAGAGGGCGAGCTGGTCGATGTAGCGCTTGACCTGGTCGACGGTGAAGAAGTGCCGGGAGACGTCGAGCATCGCGCCGCGGTAGGCGAAGCGCGGGGTGTCGGTGACGGTGCCGCCGGCGATCCGCCAGGGCCCGGACTGCACGGTGCGCCGCTCGACGGCGGCGGGCAGCTGCTGGCGCAGGGTCTGCACGCCGCGGAACAGCCCGGCGGGCGCGTGCGCGGTGAGGGTGATCCCGCCCGGGCCGGAGCGCAGCTCGTACCCCTCGTCGCCGAGGCCGGTGGCGCGCGGGTCGAGACGGAGCAGGATGCCGCCGCGGGCCGCGTCGTCGTCGACGACGGGCAGCGGATAGCCGGTGGCGGGCCGGAGCAGCCCGGCGAGGTAGCGGCCGATGGCGCGGGACTCGCGGTCGGCCGAGTCGACCCGGACGGCGGTGCCGCGGCCGAGGGTGTACGGCTCGCCGCCGGGGGTCACGGAGGCGGGCGCGGGCACGACGGCGCCGAGCGGGCGGACGGCGGCCCCGGCGGCCGGTTCGGCGGCGGAGCCGGAGCCGGAGAGGGCGGCACCGGCCAGCAGCAGGGAGGAGAAGAGCAGCGGAAGCGTTCTGCGCGGAGTCACCGGCGGGTCCCTTTCGACGGGGCGTCCGGCGCGGGCGGCCGGGCGTACGGCTGGGGGCGTGTGGCTGCGGGCTGACGTGTCCGAACAGTCACCATGCGTACCGTCTGCCCCCGTCGGGGGTCAAGGTGTAGACCAATTAGCCCATCTGGCGGCCCGATCATGACCCCGCCTGCCCGAAATCGGGCAGGATTCTTGCCAGGACCGCCGGGTACCCCTCAGTATTCACGGGTGCTCGAACGCCGTCCGTCACACGACGACCTCATCGACCACCTGGTCCGCAGCACCTCGCTCCAGCGCGGTGAGGCCGCCCGGGTGATCCTCGACGTGCTGGCGTACTTCGACGAGTCGACCGAGGACTTCGTCCGCCGCCGCCACCGCGAACTGCAGTCCGGCGGGGCGGTGAACGCCGAGATCTTCGAGCGGATCGCGGCCGAGCTGCCGCACCGCGCCGTGGCACCGCCGGAGCTCTCGCTGCGGCAGCTCCGCCGCATCGTCTACGGCTGAGCGGCACACACCACCAAACCTGGAGGGGTTTCACCTTTATGTGCGGAATTGTCGGTTACATCGGTAAGCGCGACGCCGCCCCGCTGCTCCTGGAGGGCCTGGCCCGCCTGGAGTACCGGGGTTACGACTCGGCCGGCATGGTCGTGACCAGCCCGAAGGCCTCCGGCCTGAAGATGGTCAAGGCCAAGGGCCGGGTCCGCGACCTGGAGGCCCGGGTCCCCAAGCGCTTCACCGGCACCACCGGCATCGCCCACACCCGCTGGGCCACGCACGGCGCCCCGAGCGACATCAACTCGCACCCGCACCTCGACCCCGAGAACAAGGTCGCGGTCGTCCACAACGGCATCGTCGACAACGCCGCCGAGCTCCGCGCCAAGCTGGAGGCCGACGGCGTCGTCTTCGCCTCCGAGACGGACACCGAGGTCATCACCCACCTCATCGCCCGCTCCCAGGCCGACACCCTGGAGGAGCGCGTCCGCGAGGCCCTGAAGGTCATCGAGGGCACCTACGGCATCGCCGTGATGCACGCCGACTTCAACGACCGCATCGTGGTGGCCCGCAACGGCTCCCCGGTCATCCTCGGCATCGGCGAGAAGGAGATGCTCGTCGCCTCCGACGTGGCCGCCCTCATCGCCCACACCCGCCAGGTCGTCACCCTCGACGACGGCGAGATGGCCACCCTCAAGGCCGACGACTTCCGCACCTACACCACCTCGGGCGCCACCACCACGGCCACCCCCGAGACCGTCGAGTGGGAGGCCGCCTCCTACGACATGGGCGGCCACGACACCTTCATGCACAAGGAGATCTCCGAGCAGCCCGACGCGGTCGACCGCGTGCTGCGCGGCCGGATCGACGAGCGCTTCTCCACCGTGCACCTCGGCGGCCTGAACCTCGACCCGCGCGAGGCCCGCACCATCCGCCGGATCAAGATCCTCGGCTGCGGCACCTCGTACCACGCCGGCCTGATCGGCGCCGGGCTCATCGAGTCCATGGCCCGCATCCCCGCCGACGCCGAGCCGGCCTCCGAGTTCCGCTACCGCAACCCGGTCGTCGACCCCGACACCCTCTACATCGCCGTCTCCCAGTCCGGCGAGACCTACGACGTGCTCGCCGCCGTCCAGGAGCTCAAGCGCAAGGGCGCCCGCGTCCTCGGCGTCGTCAACGTGGTCGGCTCCGCGATCGCCCGCGAGGCGGACGGCGGCGTCTACGTGCACGCCGGCCCCGAGGTCTGCGTCGTCTCCACCAAGTGCTTCACCAACACGGTGGTCGCCTTCGCGCTGCTCGCCCTGCACCTCGGCCGCATCCGCGACCTGTCCGTCACCGACGGCAAGCGGATCATCGAGGGCCTGCGCAAGCTGCCCGGCCAGATCGAGGAGATCCTCAAGTCCGAGGACGAGATCGCGAAGCTGGCCAAGGAGTACGCGGGCGCCCAGTCGATGATGTTCATCGGCCGCGTCCGGGGCTACCCCGTCGCCCTGGAGGCCTCCCTCAAGCTGAAGGAGATCTCCTACATCCACGCCGAGGCCTACCCGGCCTCCGAGCTGAAGCACGGCCCGCTCGCCCTCATCGAGCCGGCCCTGCCGACGGTCGCCATCGTCCCCGACGACGACCTGCTGGAGAAGAACCGCGCCGCCCTGGAGGAGATCAAGGCCCGCAGCGGCCGCATCCTCGCGGTCGCGCACCAGCCGCAGGAGAAGGCCGACCACACCATCGTCGTGCCGAAGAACGAGGACGAGCTCGACCCCATCCTGATGGGCATCCCGCTCCAGCTCTTCGCCTACCACACGGCGCTCGCCATGGGCCGCGACATCGACAAGCCGCGCAACCTGGCCAAGTCCGTCACGGTCGAGTAGCAGCGGTACCCCGGGCCTGTCCCCCGGGGCCCCGCCCGCCGGGCCTGTCCCCCGGCGGTCGACCGGACACGAGAGCGGCCCTCGTCCATCCCAGGTGGACGAGGGCCGCTCTTTTCGCGCCGTTACGGATCAGCTCGCCGCCGCCGCGCCGCGGGAGCCGCGGGCGAGGGACATCGGCCAGCCGGCCACCGCCGCCGTCGCCCCGTACCAGGCCGCGAGGCCGGCCACCGCGGCGACCCAGCCGCCCGCCTTGCCGAGGCCCGCGTTGTCGGCGAGGGAGCCGATGCCCATCAGGAGCAGGGAGACGAACAGCAGCCCGTAGACGCCCTGGCCGAAGAGGCCGCTGCCGCCCGAGGCGACGGTGAGGGTCAGGGCGAGCAGCGCCCACAGCAGAAGGAAGAGCCCGGCGGCCTCGGCCGACCCTGCGTCGCCCACCCCGGTGCCCCAGGTGAACCAGAAGGCGCCGAGCGCCGAGGAGGCGGTGCCCTCACCGGTGTTGCCGGCGCGCAGGGCGAGCAGCCCGACGAGGAACAGGGCCACACCGCCGACCCAGGTCGCCAGGCCCGCGGCGTCGCCCGCGCCGACGTGGTCGATCACGCCGGTGGAACCGATGCCGAAGGCCAGCAGGGTCAGGCCGAGTGCGAGGTGTCCGAGAGTGGAGGTGCTGTTTCCCGCGGCGGCTTCGTTGGACACGGCGGGCTCCCTTCAGGTGTGCAGTTGTGCTGCGTGGTCCGCTTGTACGACGGTGACTTTTATGTACCCTTCACAAGCGCACAATTCACCTGGGGAAGGCCGAAAATATGGCCGGGACAAGGGAGTTGGGAGGGAGCCGCGCGACCGCGGTGACCGGTGTGACGGGACGACCGGTGGCGTTACGGGATGACGATCACGGGGCGCTGGGCGCGGCGCGCGAGCCGGCCGGCCACCGAGCCGAAGATCCGCCCCACGATGCCGTGGGTCGAGCCGACCACGATCGCGTCGGCGGAGTACTCCCGGCCGACCTCCTCCAGCTCGTGGCAGATGTCGCCGCCGCGCTCGACGAGGATCCAGGGCACCTCGGAGAGGTGGTCGGCGCAGGCGAGCTCCAGGCCGAGCACCTCGGTGCGGTGATCGGGCACGTCGACGAAGACCGGCGGCTCGCAGCCGGCCCACACGGTGGTGGGCAGCCGGTTGGCGACGTGCACGATGATCAGGCCGGAGCCGGAGCGGCGGGCCATGCCGATGGCGTAGGCGAGGGCGCGCTCACTGGAGGTCGAGCCGTCGAAGCCGACGACGACCCCGTGCCGGAAGGCCGGGTCGCAGGAGTGGCGTGGCTGTTCCACCGCGAGGGGGTCGACCGTGGAGTCGGCGACGCGCTTGCGGTCCGCGGGTTCGGGGAATTCGTGACCGGCCATCGGTGTCTCGGCGAAGAGGGTCCTGACGGGAGGGGGAGAGGACGGGGAGCGGAACAACGGTTGGCGGCGGAGCTGTGTCCGGGAATCATCTTCCCAAGCCCATACCCCCAAGGGTACGGCGACACTCCTCCCGTGCCCAGGGGCGGCCACCGGGCGCCGTTACGGCGTTCCAGGGAGCATGCACGAGCCCCGCGCCGTAGCGCAATGCCGGATGTGCCCTACAGGTGTCCGTACGGGGGCCAAACGGACGTCTCCCGCAGTGACCGGAACGTTCCGCTCCTCGTTGCCACAGGTCAACGTCACCGTCGCAGGGAGCCCGCCCGTGCCCGCACCGTCACCCATGGACACCGACGCCGCCCTTGACCCCGCCGCGCTGGCCGCCGCCGAGACGGTCACCGCGGTCCTCGCACCCCCCGGCGCCGCCCCCGAGCGCGGCCGGACCCCGGGCCCGCGCGGGCGCCGCCGGGCCGCCGCCGGACCGGAGGGCGGCGGGGCGGACGGCGGCCCGTCCGACGCGGGGGGCGACGTGGTGCGCTGGGCGGCGTTCTGCTGCGTCCTGGTGCCGGTCGTCCTGCTGGTCTACGGCACGTCCCTGGGCGGCGCGGCCGGCACCGCGCTGGGCCTCGCGGCCGTCACGGCGGCCTGCCGGGTGCTGCTCCGGCGCTCGGAGCGGGGGCTGCGGGCGGAGCGCCACTCGCGGAGTTGACAGGGTCGCACAGCCGATCCCGTATGTTTTCGGCCAAGTTCAGGTCCTCGGCGAGTCCTTGGCCGAAGACCGCTCAACCCGCGTAGGTCCTGGCATCACCGCGCTGTACTGGGCTTCACGATCGAATGCTTCACGCCAAGTTGCCATGTCGACAATGTGCCGGAAGGAGAACGTGGCACTCGGGCGCCACGGGACGCAGTAGATTCGATCATGGATACCGAAGACTGGGGTCTCGCGCAAAACCGAGGGGAAACGTGGCACATCCACATGACCAGGGAGACGCCAACACCGAGGGGGGCTTAGCGTCATGAGCCAGGACTCCGCCGCACCGGAGGCGGCACGGAAGCTGTCCGGGCGCCGCCGTCGCGAAGTCGTCGCGGTACTGCTGTTCAGCGGTGGCCCCATCTTCGAGAGCTCCATCCCGCTCTCCGTTTTCGGCATCGACCGCCAGGACGCGGGGGTGCCGCGCTACCGGCTGCTGGTGTGCGCCGGCGAGGACGGCCCGCTGCGCACCACCGGCGGTCTCGAACTCAGCGCACCCTACGGCCTGGAGGCGATCAGCCGGGCGGGCACCGTCGTCGTGCCGGCCTGGCGCTCGATCACCTCGCCGCCGCCCCCGGAGGCGCTGGACGCGCTCCGCCGGGCGCACGAGGAGGGCGCGCGCATCGTCGGCCTGTGCACCGGCGCGTTCGTGCTCGCCGCCGCCGGGCTGCTCGACGGCCGGCCCGCGACCACGCACTGGATGTACGCGCCGACGCTCGCCAAGCGCTACCCGTCGGTCCACGTGGACCCGCGGGAGCTCTTCGTCGACGACGGCGACGTGCTGACCTCCGCGGGCACGGCGGCCGGAATCGACCTGTGCCTGCACATCGTGCGGACCGACCACGGCACGGAGGCCGCGGGCGCCCTGGCGCGCCGGCTGGTCGTCCCGCCGCGGCGCAGCGGCGGTCAGGAGCGCTACCTCGACAGGTCTTTACCCGAGGAGATCGGCGCCGACCCGCTGGCCGAGGTCGTCGCCTGGGCGCTGGAGCACCTCCACGAGCAGTTCGACGTGGAGACCCTCGCCGCGCGCGCCTACATGTCACGGCGGACCTTCGACCGCCGCTTCCGCTCGCTGACCGGCTCGGCGCCGCTGCAGTGGCTGATCACCCAGCGGGTGCTCCAGGCGCAGCGGCTCCTGGAGACCTCCGACTACTCGGTCGACGAGGTCGCCGGGCGCTGCGGCTTCCGCTCGCCGGTGGCCCTGCGCGGGCACTTCCGGCGGCAGCTGGGCTCCTCCCCGGCCGCCTACCGGGCCGCGTACCGGGCCCGGCGGCCGCAGGGCGAGGGCGGCACGGCCGTGCTCGACGCGGTCGTCCCGGCCCAGGCGCAGGTCCCGGCGGGCGCCCGCCGCCCGGGCCACCTGCTCGACCCGGGCAAGCCGGCCTCGGACGCCTTCGCGCCGGGCCGCCCGGCACTCCCGGGCCAGCGGAGCGCCCCGTAACCGCACCGCACCCCACAGCCGCGCGCCACGAGCCGCGCACCGAGGAAACCGAAGGGCCCCCGGGACACCCCCCGAGGGGCCCTTCGGCCGTCCCCCGACCATATTTCGGCCATAAGGTAGGACGCATGAACGATCGCATGGTGTGGATCGACTGCGAGATGACCGGGCTCTCGCTGACGGACGACGCACTCATCGAGGTGGCCGCGCTGGTCACCGACTCGGAACTGAACGTGCTCGGCGAAGGCGTGGACATCGTGATCCGCCCGCCGGACGCGGCCCTGGAGACCATGCCGGAGATCGTGCGCGAGATGCACACGAAGTCCGGACTGCTCGACGCGCTGGCCGGGGGCACCACCCTCGCCGACGCCGAGGCCCAGGTCCTCGCGTACGTCCGCGAGCACGTGAAGGAGCCCGGCAAGGCCCCGCTGTGCGGGAACTCGGTCTCCACCGACCGCGGCTTCCTCGCCCGCGACATGCCGGCCCTGGAGGCGCACCTCCACTACCGGATCGTCGATGTCTCCTCGGTCAAGGAACTGGCCCGCCGCTGGTACCCGAGGGCGTACTTCAACAGTCCGGAGAAGAACGGCAACCACCGGGCGCTCGCGGACATCCGCGAGTCGATCGCCGAGCTCCGCTACTACCGGGAGGCCGTCTTCGTGCCGCAGCCCGGCCCGGACTCGGAGACCGCCCGGCAGATCGCGGCCCGCCACGTGATCGACGGCGGGGCGGCCCACTAGGGAGCCGCCGGAGGGGGTCCGCTCGTGCGCCGGAGAAACGTGTGCGCGAGCACCCCCCAAGACCCTGTAGACTTCTTCTCGGCCGGTCAGGGAAGCCCTCGGGCGAATGACCGGTCATGGTGGGTGTAGCTCAGCTGGTAGAGCACCTGGTTGTGGTCCAGGATGCCGCGGGTTCGAGTCCCGTCACTCACCCTGAGGGTCGAGGCCCCGGTTCGGAAGAACCGGGGCCTCGGTCGTTTTCCCGGGGCCGCAGGGGCCCGCGCACATCGCCCGGTCCCGCCCCCTCGGGCGCGGGACCGGGCGATGTGTCTCAGATCACCGGCGGGCGGCCCAGCCGGCCCATCCGCCAGACCGTGGACCAGCTCATCGGCCGGCGGTCGCCGCCGGAGTTCCGGACGCCCTCCAGGAAACCGCCGAACCAGGCGCGCAGCCCCGGCAGCGAGCGGGTGCGGGCGATCGTCAGCAGGGTCCACACGCCGAGGTAGACCGGGACGAGCGGGGCGGGAAGGTTCCGCTTGGCCAGCCAGACCCGGTTGCGGGCGGTCATCCGGTAGTAGACCGCGTGCCGGGCCGGGCTGGTCCTCGGGTGCTGGAGCAGCAGCTCCGGCGCGTACCGCACGGTCCAGCCGGCGTCCAGCGCCCGCCAGGCGAGGTCGGTCTCCTCGTGGGTGAAGAAGAAGTCCTCGGGCCAGCCGCCGACCTGGTCGAGCATCCGCATCGACAGGCCGTGGCCGCCGCCCAGGAAGGTGGTCACCTCGCCGCCGCGCATCGGGTCCTTCGCTCCCAGCCGGGGCACGTGCCGGCGCTGCGTCTCGCCGTGCTCGTCGGCGATCCGGAAGGAGACGATGCCGAGCGCCGGCTCCGCCTCGTACAGGTCGGCGAGGCGCCGGAAGACGTCGGTGTCGACGAGCAGCCCGTCGTCGTCGAGGTCCACGACCACGTCCACGTCGCCGAAGGAGCGCAGGGTCTCGATGGCGACGTTCCGCCCGCCGGACACCCCGCGGTTCTCCGGGAGCTCCACGCCGTGCACCCCGTCCGGCAGCTCGGCCAGCGAACCGGTGCCGTTGCCGATCACCACGAGACGGGCGGCCGGCTCGTCCTGCATGGCCACCGAGTCGAGCAGCGCCCGCAGCTCCTTCGGGCGAGTGCCCATCGTCAGCACCGCCACACCGATACGCGGTCGCGCCACAGCCCACTCCGTTTCGTCGTTCACCATCGAGGTCCAGCGATGCTAACGGCCGGGTGTTCCCGCCCGTTCACGCGCACGGCACTCGGGCCATGTCCGGGCTTCACACGGCCGGGTGACATCCGCCGCTCCCCCGCGCGGTCCCCGGCGAGCTGTGGCCGGCGGGCCCCCGGCGCCGCACTACGGTCGCCGCATGTCCCGGCGCACCCACCGAAACAGCGGAAACCCGGCCCGCCGTCCGGTCGCCGCGCTCGCGCTGGCCCTGCTGCTCGGCGCGGGCCTCACCGCGGGCTGCGCCACCGACCCGCCCGAGCCACCCCGCGCGGGCGCCGGCGGCGCGGTGGACCCGGCGGGCCGGCCCGTGACGCTGACCGTGGGCGTGTTCGGCTCCTTCGGCTTCCAGGAGGCCGGGCTCTACGAGGCGTACATGCGGCTGCGTCCCGACGTGACCGTCCGGCAGACCTCGATCGAGCGGAACGAGAACTACTACCCGCAGCTGATCACCCATCTCGTCACCGGCTCCGGCCTCGCGGACGTGCAGGCCGTGGAGGTCGGCAACATCGCCGAGGTGGTCGGCACCCAGGGCCCGCGCCTGGTGGACCTGGGCGCGGCGCCGGGGGTGGACCGGAGCGCGTTCCTGCCGTGGAAGTGGGCGCAGGGCACCGGCCGGGACGGGCGCACGGTCGCGCTCGGCACCGACGTCGGGCCGCAGGCGGTCTGCTACCGCAAGGACCTGTTCGCGCGGGCCGGACTGCCGACCGACCGGGAGGCGGTGGGGCGGCTGTGGGCCGGGGACTGGCGGCGCTTCCTGGCGGCCGGGCGGCGCTACGCGGCCCGCGCCCCGGAGGGGACGGCGTTCACCGACTCGGCGTCCGGCGTCCTTTCGGCCGTCGTCAGCAGCGGCCCGCGGCGCTTCTACGACGGGCGGGGCGCCCTCGTCATCGGCTCCGACCCGGCCGTGCGGCAGGCCTGGGACCTGGCGGCGGACTTCGCCCGGGAGGGACTGACGGCCCGGCTGCAGCAGTTCACGCCCGGCTGGGACCAGGGCTTCGCCCGCGGCTCCTTCGCGACGGTGGTCTGCCCGGCCTGGATGCTGGGCTACATCCAGGACAAGGCGGGCCCGGCGGGGCGGGGCCGCTGGGACGTGGCGGCGGCACCCCGGCCGGGCAACCGGGGCGGCTCCTTCCTGGTCGTCCCGAAGGCCGGCCGGCACCGGGCGGAGGCGGCCCGGCTCGCCGCCTGGCTGACCGCCCCGGCCCAGCAGGCCCGGCTGTTCGCCCGCCGCGGCAGCTTCCCGAGCGCCTCCGCCGCCCACGCCCTGCCCGCCGTGGCGCGGGCCCGGCACCCGTACTTCGGCGACACCCCGGTCGGCGCGATCTTCGGCGCGGCGGCCCGCGGGGTGCCGTCGGCTCCGATCGGCCCGAAGGAGGGACTGGTGGCCCAGCTGCTCACCGACGGCGGGATGCTCCTGGTCGACCAGACGGGCCGCGACCCGGACGAGGCCTGGGCGGACGCGCTGCGCTCCATCGACAACGCCCTGGACCGGTGACGGCGGCGGTGCGCAGGACACGCGCGGAACGCTGGGCGCCGTACGGCCTGGTCGCGCCCTTCTTCGTGCTCTTCGGCGCCTTCGGCCTCTTCCCCCTCCTCTACACCGGCTGGGCCTCGCTGCACCGGGTCGAGCTGACGGCGCTCGACCGGTGGGAGTGGGTGGGGCCGGGGAACTACGTGCGGCTCGCGGTCGATCCGTACTTCTGGAACGCGCTGGGCAACACCTTCCTCATCGGGGTGCTGGCGACGGTGCCCCAACTGCTGCTCGCGCTCGGCGTGGCGCACCTGCTGGACGCGCGGCTGCGGGCGCGCGGCCTGTTCCGGGTGGTGGCGCTCGCGCCGTACGCGACGTCGGTGGCGGCGGCGACGCTGGTGTTCGCGCTGTTCTTCGGGCGCGAGCACGGGCCGGTGAACTGGGCGCTGACCGGCCTCGGTCTGGCGCCGGTGGACTGGCAGAACGGGCCGTGGGCGGCGAAGGCGGCGGTGGCGGCGATCGTGGTGTGGCGGTGGACCGGCTACAACGCGCTGATCTATCTGGCGGCGATGCAGACGGTGCCGCGCGAGCTGTACGAGGCGGCGGCGCTCGACGGGGCGTCGCGGTGGCGGCGGTTCGCGCACGTCACGCTGCCGGCGCTGCGTCCGACGATCCTGTTCACGGTGGTGGTGTCGACGATCGGGGCGACCCAGCTGTTCGGCGAGCCGCTGCTCTTCGACGCCGGGACGGGGGCCTCGGGCGGCGCGGACCGCCAGTTCCAGACGCTGGGGCTCTATCTGTACGAGCAGGGCTGGGTGAACCTGCACCTGGGGCGGGCCTCGGCGATCGCCTGGGTGATGCTGCTGCTCCTGCTCCTGGTGTTCGGCGCGGCCCGGCTGGTGCGGCACGGGCTCGGGAGGGGCGCCTGATGCGCGGCGAGCGGGCGGGCCCGGGCACGTACGCCCTGCTGCTGCTGTTCTGCGCGGTCTCCGTGCTTCCGCTGGTGTGGGCGGCGGTGGCGGCCTCACGGACCTCGACCCGGCTCGCGCACACCCCGCCGCCGCTGCGCTTCGGCCGGAACCTGCCGGAGCACCTGGCGGTGGCCTGGACCGACGCGCGGCTCGGGGCCGCGCTCGCCAACACCCTGCTGGTGGCGGGTCTCACGGCGGCCGGCACGGTGCTGGTGGCGACGCTGGCCGGCTTCGCCTTCGCGCGGCTGCGGTTCCGCGGCGGGGGCGCGCTGTTCGCCCTGGTGGTGGGGACGATGCTGATCCCGCCGCAGCTCGGGGTCGTCCCGCTGTACCTGCTGGTGGCCCGGCTGCGCTGGACGGACGAGCTGCAGGCGGTGGTGCTGCCGGGGCTCGTGTCGGCCTTCGGGGTGTTCTTCATGCGCCAGTACCTGCTTCGGGCGCTGCCGGGCGAACTGGTCGAGGCGGCGCGGATGGACGGGGCGGGGACGCTGCGGATCGTGTGGCACGTGGTGTTCCCGGCGGCGCGGCCCGCGATGGCGGTGCTCGGCACGCTGACCTTCGTGGCCGCGTGGAACGACTTCTTCTGGCCGGTGCTCGTGCTGACCCAGACGGGCAGCCCGACGGTGCAGGTGGCGCTGACCGGCCTGGGTCGCGGCTATGTCCCGGACCGTTCGGTGGTGATGGCGGGGGCGCTGCTCGGGACGTTGCCGCTGCTGGTGGTGTTCGCGCTGCTCGGGCGGCTGGTGGTGGGCGGGGTGATGCGGGGCGCGGTGAAGGGCTGAGCCCGGCGCGGGGAAGGGGTGCGCGCCCCGGACGGGGTGGGGTGGTGCCGTCCGGGGCGCGCGGTGTGGGGGGCCGGGACGGCCTGTGTGCCTACGTGTAGGCGCCGAAGGCCTTCGTGAAGGCCAGCGGCTGCTGGAGGATCGAGGAGCAGGTCGGGTCGGCGTAGGTGACGGCGCCGGACGCGCACTGCTTGTCGCGGGTGGCCGACCACATGGCGAGCCAGCCGATGCCCTTGGACCGGGCGAAGTCGACGAGCTGGGTGGCGTCGTCGACCTTGAAGACCTCCGACGAGACGTCGTTGACGCCGATCATGGGGGTGACGGCGACGGCCTTCCACGCGGCCGCGTCGGAGAGCCCGAGGACGCCCTTGATCTGGGCCTGGGTGGCGGTCGCGGCCTGGACGGCGTAGGTGCCCATGTCGCCGCTGTAGGCGGGTCCGTAGTCCATCGCCATGATGTTGACGGCGTCGACGCGGACGCCGTTGCGCTTGGCGTCGGCGCTCAGGTCCACGCCCGGCTGGGTCAGGCCCTCGGGCATGACGGGCAGCGTGAAGGACACGTTCAGGCCGGGGTGGGACTGCTGGAGCCGGGCGATGGCCTGCGAGCGGCGGGTGTTGGCGGCGGTGTCGGGGAGCGCGGCGCCCTCGATGTCGAAGTCGACCTTGGTGAGCTTGTACTGGTCGACGACCTTGCCGTACGCGGCGGCCAGCGCGTCCACGGTGGAGCAGTTGAGCGCCAGTTCGTGGCCGGCGGCCCCGCCGAAGGACACCCGCACGTCGCCGCCCTTGGCGCGCAGCGCGCCGATCTGCGCGGCGACCTTGTCGGAGCCGAGGTCGGTGACCCCGCCCCAGAGCGGGGCGCAGCCGCCGCCGGAGGTGATGAAGGCGAGGTTGAACTCCTTGACGCCGGTCTGGTCGGCGGTGGCGAGGAGGTCGTACGCGGGGTAGAGCGAGGTGTCGACGTACGGGGCGAACCGCGCCGTCCCGGTGGCCGGCGGGGGCGGGGTGGTGGGGGCGGTCGCGGTGGGGGTGGGCGTGGCCGTCCGGGTGGGGGTGGGAGTGGGGGTGGCCGTCTTCGTGGCGGTGGGGGTCGGGGCCGGGGTCGTGGTGGGGCGGCCGGTGGGGGTGGGGGCGGGGCCGCCGGCGGCGCAGCTCGCCTTGTTGATGAGGCAGTTGAGCGGGTCGCCGGCCTGTCCGGCCGCGGAGGTCACGAAGCCGACGGTGACGGACTGGCCGGGGGCGAGCTGCCGGTTCCAGCTCGCGGGCTTCACGGTGACGTGCCGCCCGGACACGGTGTGCTCGCCGTTCCAGAGCGAGCCGATCGTGGTGCCCTCGGGCAGGTCGAACTCCAGGGTCCAGTCGGACTGCGGCGCGTCGGTCTCGTTGGTGACCACGTACTGCCCGGTGTAGCCGCCGGTCCAGGAGCTGGTCCTGGTGTACGCGGCGCCGACGGACGCGGCCTGCGCGGTGCCGGTGAGCGCGAACGCCGCTCCGCCGATGACCGCGAGGGTCACGACCGCGCCGATCGCCTTGGTCCTGCCGCTCGCCTTGCGCCGGTGTGCGCTGGTGCCCATCGCGTGCCTGCCTCTGAATGCCGGGGGTGGGGTGGGGGGGGTGTGGGGGGTGGTGGGGTGCGGCAGCACGCTAGCGACCCGGAAACGGACAAATGCCCGACAGCGGACCGGGGTCGGGATTCTTAGGGTCCGCTTAAGGGAGGCATCGGGACGAGGAAAGGTTGGACGCCGGAAAGCCCCCGTACCCGGTTCGCGGGGCCCGCCGGGACGGGCCCCGCGAACCGGGTGACGCTCCGGCGGTCAGTCCTTCTGGGCGCGGCCCCGCCGGCCCGCGCCGGCCCGGCGGCCGCGGCGGCCTCCGGCGGCCGGAGCGCGGCGCCCGTCGAGGGCGATCCAGATGCGCACCTCGGTGCCGCCGAGCACGGAGCGCCCGATGCGCACGTCGCCGCCGGTGGTCTCCGCCATGCGGCGCACGATGTCGAGGCCGAGGCCGGTGGAGCCGTCGCGGCCGCTGCCGGCGCCGCGGGCCAGCGCGGCGGCGGGGTCGGGGATGCCGGGGCCGGCGTCGGAGACCAGGACGATGACGGCGTCGTCGCCGTTGTGGAGGTCGACGGAGAAGGCGGTGCCCTCGGGGGTGTGCCGGAAGACGTTGCCGAGCAGGGCGTCGAGCGCGGCCACGAGTTCGGGGCGCGCGACCGGGATGCGGACGGGACGCTCGACGCCCGCGACCCGTACCTTCCGGTCCTCGTCCTCGGCGAGCGCGGACCAGAACTCCATCCGGTCGCGCACCACTTCGGCGGCGTCGCAGCCGACCACCGGCGCGCCGGCCCGGGTCTGCGGCTTGGCCTCGCGGGCGGTGCGGATGATGGTGTCGACCTCGCGCTCCAGCTGCTCGACGGCGGCCCTGGTCTGCTCGGCGGCCGGACCGGAGCCCAGCGAGGCGGCGTTGAGGCGGAGCACGGTGAGCGGGGTGCGCAGCCGGTGGGAGAGGTCGGCGGCCAGTTCGCGCTCGTTGGCGAGGAGCCGCACGACCTGGTCGGCCATCGAGTTGAAGGCGACGGCGGCGGACTTCAGTTCCGGCGGGCCCTCCTCGCGGACCCGGGCGCCGAGCCGGCCCTCGCCGAGCTCGTGGGCGGCGCGGGCGAGCCGCTGCGCGGGCTGCACCATGCGCAGGCCGAGCCGGTCGGCGACGGCGACGGAGCCGACGATCAGGGCGACGCCGACGGCGGTGAGGACCAGCCAGGCGGTGGCGACGCCGTTGCTGACCTCGCCCTCGGGCACGAAGAGTTCGACGACGGCGACCTGCCCGGAGCTGACCGCGGTGGGCTGGAGCAGCACGGACCCGCCGGGCACCTCGGCGATGGTGGCCCGGCCGAGCGCCCGGGTGGTGCCGAGGTCCTCGTCGGCGGCCCGCCGGGTGCCGATCTCCGTGCCCGTGCCGCCCGGTCGGCCGGGCGCGGCGGGCAGGTGGACGGCGAGCCGCCCCTCGGCGCCGTCCTCGGTGGTGGCGACGGCCCGCTCCAGCTGCTCGCGGTCGGTGGTGATGGCGAGCACGGGCGCGAGGCCGGCGGCCCGCCGTTCGGCGTTGGAGAAGGCCCGGTCGCGGGCCATCTCCTTGACGACGAGGCCGAGCGGTACGGCGAAGGCGACCACGACCATCACCGTGACGGCCAGCGACACCTTGACGAGCGCCCATCTCACCGCGGGGGCTCCAGCTTCACGCCGACCCCGCGCAGGGTGTGCAGATAGCGGGGCCGGGCCGCCGTCTCGCCCAGTTTCCGTCGCAGCCATGACAGGTGTACGTCGATGGTCTGGTCGTCCCCGTACGCCTGCTGCCACACCTCGGCGAGCAGCTCCCGGCGCGAGACGACCACCCCGGGCCGTCCGGCCAGGAAGGCGAGCAGGTCGAACTCGCGGCGGGTGAGGTCGAGCGCGGCGCCGTCCAGGGCGGCCTGCCGGCGCAGCGGGTCGATGGCGAGCCCGCCGACCCGGATCTCCCGGGACGGCGGCACGTCTCCGGCGGAGGAGCGGGCCCGGCGCAGCACGGCGGTCATCCGGGCGGACAGGTGCTCCACGGAGAACGGCTTGGTGAGGTAGTCGTCGGCCCCGTCGTTGAGCAGCCGCACGATCTCGGCCTCGTCGTCCCGGGCGGTCGCGATGATCACCGGCACGTCGGTGATCCCGCGCAGCATCTTCAGCGCCTCGGCCCCGTCGAGGTCGGGCAGTCCGAGGTCGAGGATGACCACGTCGAAGCGGTGGTGGGCGACCTCGCGCAGCGCCTCCAGGGCCGTCCCGACGCTCCGCACGATGTGGGAGGCCTCGGTGAGGTGCCGGATGAGGGCGGAACGGACGAACTGGTCGTCCTCGACGACGAGCACACTTGCCATGGCCCGCACCGTACGCCATTCGGGGGATGGCAGGATGAGCCGGTGCGAAGAGGTCTGGTTCACGCCCTGGCGTGGTCGGTCGCCACCGGCGCGGCCGTCACGCTCTCCTGGTGGGGGGTGCACACGGTGCTGGCCGGCACCGTCTACGACCCGCCGCGCGCCCTGCCCATCCCGTCCGGCGCGGGCAGCCCGAACGCGGTCTCCCTCGGCCCGGCGACCTCCGCCGCGGCCCCGCCCCCGGCGACCCCGACGCCCACGGCCGCCGCCGGGACCGCCCGTCCCTCCCGGACCCCGGGCACTCCCCCGCCGGCGGCCCCGCGGACCGCCGCCCCGAAGCCGTCACCGGACGCGGGCGGCGGGGGCGGGGGCAGCGTGAAGAGCTACGGCACCGACGGCGGCCGGGCCGTCTTCGACCTGGGCCCGTCCTCGGCGGAACTGGTCAGCGCCACGCCCGAGTCGGGCTGGCAGATGCAGGTGTGGAAGCAGACCTCGTGGATCCGGGTGACCTTCACCAAGGACTCCCGGGAGATCTCCGTCTTCTGTCTCTGGCACGACTCCGCGCCGCGCGTGGAGATCGAGGAACGCGCGATCTGACGCGCGGCCCGTGACCTGCCGGGCCCACCGGAACGCCTACCGAAACACGGAGGGCGGCGGTACGGGCGAGGGCCTGGCGCCGGCGTCGGTGACCGGGACCGCGCCGCCGGCGAAGTCGACGAGCTCCCGCCCGTGCTCGACCCGCCCCGGGTGGGGGTCGGTCGCGACCCGCCGGGTGAACTCGGCCACCGGCAGCTCGCGGTCGGAGGCCAGCAGGACCGCGTTGCCGAAGCGCCGGCCGCGCAGCACGGTCGGGTCGGCGGCGAGCGCCAGTTCGGGGAAGACGGTGGCGGCGGTCGCGATCTGGCCGCGCAAATGGGCCAGCGGCCGGCCGTCGGCGAGGTTGGCCGCGTAGAAACCGCCGGGCCGCAGCACGCGCCGCACCTCGGCGAGGAACTCGGTGCTGGTCAGGTGGGCGGGGGTGCGGGCGCCGCTGAACACGTCGGCGATGATCAGGTCGGCCCAGCCGTCCTGGACCTTGCCGAGCCCGGCGCGGGCGTCGGTGGAGCGCACCCGGATCCTGGCCCCCGCGTCGAGCGGCAGCGCCCGCCGCACGAGCCGCACCAACGGCTCGTCCAGCTCCACGACCTGCTGGGTGGAACGGGGCCGGGTGGCGGCGACGTACCGGGCGAGGGTGAACGCCCCGCCGCCGAGGTGCACGGCCTGGACCGGGCGGCCCGGCGGGGCGACGAGGTCGGCGATGTGCCCGAGGCGCCGCTGGTACTCGAAGGAGAGATGGGCGGGGTCGTCGAGGTCGACGTGCGACTGCGGGGCGCCGTCGATGAGCAGCGTCCATCCGCGCGGCCGGTCGCGGTCCGGTATGAGTTCGGCGAGTCCGCCGTCCACGGTCTCGACGACCGCGACCGCCTCGACCCCCCGCTCCCGTTGCCTGTTCCTGCCCACGCCCCCATTATCGGCCCGGGTGACGCCGGGGCCCGCCCAGGGGTCCAGGGGCGCGGGGAACGGCGCGATCCGCCACGACGGCGCCGCACCGCCCCACCGGCCGTCGCCACCCACCCGCCGTCGCAGCCGCCCCGCCCCGCGAGGGCCTCAGCGACAGCCGTCCGCCGCCTCGATCAGGCGCGCCGCCTGGCCGAGGGCCTCCCGCAGCATCGCCGGGTCGGTGACCGCGCCGCTGTCGCCGGGCGGCAGCAGCCAGTCGGCGGGGCGGGGGGTCGCGCCGTCGGGGCCGGGGAGCTCGGGAGGTTCCGGGATGCGCAGCCCGCGCCCGTCGGTCCGGGTGCACGCGCTGCCCGGCATGTCCCAGCCCGCCGCGGTGCCGGGCGGCACCAGGAAGCCGAGGGTGTCGCAGGCCCCGTCGTGCAGCACCGGGCCGACCGCCGGGGCGCCGCCGCGGCGCAGGATGTCCACGGCCTCCAGGCCCTGCCGGGCCGGCACGGTCACCAGGTCGCAGGGCTCGGGGTGCGGGCCGGGCCCGCCCGGGAACCCGGCTCCCGCGGGGGACGCGCTCGCGTCCGGAGTGGGGGTGTGCCGCTCGGTCGACGCCTGCGAGGCGCCCGGCCCGATGGCTCCGGCTTCCACCATTTCCACCATGGGACCCTCCTCGTTTTCGAAGAGGAGACACGTTCCGTCTCTCCGCAGGGTTCAACGCCGGCGGGCGTCAACGGCTACGGCGGCACGCCGCCGCAAAGGATGGCAGTTCATGGCAGATCGCGTACGAGATATCCGATTTGTTGCCAAACCCAGCGTGGACGGCCGGTCACAGCAGGTACGTTCTTGCCCCGCCGGAACACCGGCAGCACCAGGAGAGGGCTCGGCCATGGCGTTGTCACGGGCAGTTCCCAATCTCGCCTTCCGCAGGCTCCGCGGACAGCGTTCGCCGGCGGAGTTCGCCGCGGCCGTCCGCCGCGCGGCCCGGGAGATCGGCGAGCAGGTCGCCTGCGACCCCCGCTACATCGGTCGCGTCGAGGCCGGCGAGATCCGCTGCCCGAACTACGCGTACGAGCGGGTCTTCCTGCACATGTTCCCCGGACTGACCCTTGCGGACCTGGGGTTCTCGGCGCGGGAGGCCGTTCGCGGCCGGCGGCCGGCCGCCGTGGCGGCCGGGGCACCGCCGCCCCTCGCCTTCACCACCCGGAACGATGAGGAGAGCGACGTGCTGCGTCGCGCATTCATGACCGGCGGCACCGCCACCCTGGCGACCGCCTCGCTGGGACTCGGCGGCTCCGCCGCGGCGAGCATTCCGTCCCCCCGTACCGTCCACCGCGTCGGCGACGCCGAGGTCCGCGCGGTCGAGGAGGCGGTCCGGCAGATCCGGCTGCTCGACGACCGGCACGGCGCCGAGGGCCTCTACCGGCGGGCCACCCAGCCGCTGCGCTCCGCCTACGCCCTGCTCGACGCGGGCGTCACCGCCCGCCGTTCCACCGCCGACCGGCTGCACAACGGCGCCGGCGAACTCGCCATCTCCGTCGGCTGGCTGGCCCACGACTCGGGCCGGCTCGACGACGCCCGCTCGCACTACGCCGAGGCCCTGGCCACCGCCCGGATGGCCGGCGACGCCGCCCTGGAGGCGCACGCCTTCTGCAACACCTCCTTCCTGGCCCGGGACGCCGGCCGCTACCGCGAGGCGGTGCGCGCCGCCCAGGCCGGGCTGCGGGCCGCGGCCCCGCTCGCCTCCGACCGGCTGCGCGCGCTGCTCACCCTGCGGGAGGCCGGGGCCTGGGCCGGGCTCGGCGACCGCGCCGCCTGCGCGGAGGCGCTGGGCCGTGCGCACGCCCACTTCGGGCGGGGCCCGGGCGACGGCGACCCCGAGTGGATGTCCTTCTTCGGCGAGCCGGAGCTGGAGGCCCAGGAGGCGCTGTGCTGGGCGCTGCTCGGCGACTGGTCGCGGGCCGCCCGGCACGCCCAGCGGGCCACCGTCCTCCAGGACCCGCACTTCGCCCGCAACCTCGCCCTCTACCGCGCCCAGCTGGCCGGGAACCTGGCCCGGGCCGGCCGGCCCGACGAGGCGGCGGCGGAGGTGCGGCGGGTGGAGGAGTCCCTGGAGGGCGTGGAGTCGGCCCGGATCCGCGGTCTGCTGGCCGAGACGCGCCGGGTCCTCGCCGCACGCTGAACTCCCCCGCGCGACCCGGCCCGTACCGCCCGCCGGGGCGGCTACTCCAGGTGGCCGGTGTCGTTCCAGCGCTCGATCGCGGGGTCCCCGTACGCCCAGCCGAGCACCGAGAGGCTGGTCGGGTCGAGGCGGATGCGGGCCGCGAAGGACACGTCCTCGCCCAGCCAGCGCGCGCCGATCGAGCGCAGGATGTGCCCGTGCGCGAAGACCAGCACGTCGCGGTCGGCCGAGCGGGCCCACTCCACGATCCGGTCGGCGCGGTCCGACAGCTCGGCCAGGGTCTCCCCGTCGGGCACGCCGTCGCGCCAGATGAACCAGCCCGGCCGCACCGCCTGGATCTCGGCCGGGGTCATCCCCTCGTAGGCGCCGTAGTCCCACTCCATCAGGGCGTCCCAGTCCTCGGCGCGCTCGCCGAAGCCGGCCAGGTCGCAGGTCTCCCGGGCCCGTACGAGCGGGCTGGTGCGCACCTCGACGCCGTCGAGCCCGGCCCACGGGCCGCGGGCGAGCCGGTCGCCGAGGAGCTTGGCGCCGCGCCGGCCCTCGTCGAGCAGGGGGATGTCGGTCCTGCCGGTGTGCCGGCCGAGCAGCGACCATTCGGTCTGGCCGTGCCGGGCGAGCAGGATGCGCGGTGCCATGGAAGGTCTCCAGCGGTTCACGGAAAAGATGCCCTCCCATCATCACCCACGGCGTCCGCCGCACGCCGTCCGGCCGTTCGCCCCGGCCCGAGCCGGTGTGCCGACCGGATCTTCGGGTACGAATCGGCGCGAAACCTCCCGGCTGTCAGTGGTGGATGGGAGACTTCCGCGGGTGAGCGCATCCCTGGGCAGCGGTCCGCACCGGCCGCCGCAGACGACACTCCGGCATCGGCTCGCCGAGCTGCGCGGACCGGCCGCCGTGCCGCGTCCGCTGGACGCGCGGGCGCTGGCCGCGCTGGCGGCGAATCCCGGCTGCCGACGGCGGGCGATCCTCGACGGGGCGGGGGTCGACAAGACCGCGCTGGCCGCGAAGCTGGGCGCGCCGTCGGCCTTCGGCCAGTCGCAGTTCGCGATCGCCCGGGGGAACGCGTTCGAGGCGAAGGTGAAGGCGGACGGCGGGCGCGAGCTGCTCGCCCTGCTCGGCATCGCCGAGCCCGGCGAGGTCGACCTGCCGGAGCTGGCGGCCGCGGGCCCCGAGGGCCGGGCGGCGCGGACGGCGCTGGCGCTGCGGGAGGCGACGGCGGCGGGCCGCTGGGCGCTGCTCGACCACCCGATGCTGGCCCTGGAGGTGGCCGGCTCGCCGGTCTATCTGGAGCCGGACGCGGTGGTGGTGCGGCCGGACGGGCGGTGGACGGTCGTGGAGATCAAGTCCTTCCCGATGATCGACGGTTCGGCCGACGCGTCCAAGGTGGGCGCGGCGGCCCGGCAGGCCGCGGTGTACGTGCTGGCGCTGGAGAAGGTCGCGGCGGTCACGGAGGGCGCGGCGGTGGCCCACCAGGTGCTGCTCGTCTGCCCGAAGGACTTCTCGAACCTGCCGACGGCCTCGGCGGTGGACGTGCGCAAGCAGCTGGCGGTCACCCGCCGGCAGCTTGCCCGGCTGACCCGGATCGAGGAGATCGCGGACACCCTGCCGGAGGGCGTCACCTTCGACCTCGCACAGTGCTCGCCCGAGGAGCTGGCCTCGGCGGTGGAGTGCGTGCCGCCCGCGTACGCGCCGGAGTGCCTGGCCGCCTGCGAGCTGGCCTTCCACTGCCGGGAGCGGGCCCGCGCGGCGGACGCGGTGGCGGCCCTGGGCCGTTCGGTACGGGGCGAGCTGGGCGGTCTGACCACGGTGGGCGCGGTCCTGGCGGCGGCGCGCGGCGAGGCGGGCGACCCGGACGACCCGGCGGTGGCGGCGCTGCGCCGGGCGCGGGCGCTGCGCGCGGAGGCGCTGGAGGTGGCCGGATGTCGCTGATCGGCACCCTGGCCCGGATGGAGGCGGTGGAGGCGGGCCGCGCCCGGCCGCTGGCCACGGTCCGGCACCGGCACCTGTCGGACCGGCCGCTGGTGCTCGTACCGCTGACGACCTCGGGCGAGGCGGGTGCGCCGCTCGGCGCGCTGGTGGGCACGGACCCGGCGGAGCCGCGGCTGCTGGTGGTGCCGCAGCCGCGCGACCGGGACCTGCGCTTCGCGTTCCTCGCCGAACTGGCCGACGGGATCCTGCCGTACGTGGACTCCTTCGCGGAGGTCGTCGAGGCGGCCGAGCGGTCCGAGACCGACCCGGAGACCGGCAAGAAGGTCAAGGTCGAGGTCGAACTGTGCGCGGACGCGCCGCAGTTGGTGGTGCCGAGCCGGGCGGGCATCGAGTACGTGCGGCTGCTCGGGCGGTCCACGCGCTTTCGGCGCACGGCCGAGCAGGACCCGGAGACGCCGTTCCCGGCGCCGCCGCGGGTGCCGCTGCTCGGGCGCTGGCTGACCCACTTCGGCGAGCGGGCCCGGGTGCCGGGCTCCTCGCTGCTCGTGGCGGCGACCGACCTGCTGAACCGGCACTGGGCGACCGGTCAGTCCTCCCTGGAGGACCAGCACCTGGGCGCGCTGCTCGCCTGGATCGATCCGGGCGACGGAGAGTCGGGGGCCCAGGCGGCGCTGCGGGCGGAGCTGGCGCGGGACGGGCGGGGGCAGTTGCTGTGCCCGCCGGCCGGTCCGGCGACCGATCCGGCCTTCGACAACAAGCTGCTCGCGCCCGCGATCGAGGCCTACGACCGGGCCCGGCAGGCGCTCGGCGCGGCGGAGGACGGCGGGGCGGCCGAGGACGGGCTGGCGGAGCTGTCCCGGGCCGAGCGGGAGATCCGCCGCCTGGTCGCCTCCCAGCTGAAGCCCACCTGGGACGCGGTGTGGCGGGCGCTCGACCTGCTGCGGGAGCTGCCGGAGGGGGCCAGGGTCGCCGACCGCTGGACCCGCGACCGCTGGTCGTTCACCGGGCAGCGGGACCGGATCGCGGCGGGCGAGCCGCCCCAGCCGCGCCGGGACGACGCGGTGACGGCGGCCTCGAAGCTGGCGGCGCGCGAGCAGGCGCAGGGCCAGCTGGAGGCGCAGGAGGCGCTGGACGACCCGCTGGTGATGGCGGGGCGGCGGCTGGCCGGCGAGGCGTTCGTGGCGGAGGTCGTCGAGGTCACGCCGGCCTGGACCGAGTCGAAGCGCCCGGCGCCCCGCCCGCTGCTGACCGTGCGCACGGACGACCGGCCGCACCTGGGCGAGGGCGTGAAGGCCTACCGTTCGCTGGACGGGAAGCCGCAGTCGGCGGAGTTCGTGCGGCGCGAGCCGGACGGCGCGCTGGTGCTGCGGCTCCTGGACAGGATGGGCCGGGCCAAGGACCCCGCGGAGGGCACGGTGCCGGAGAAGGGCGAGCGGATCGTCTGGACGCTGTTCGAGCACGACCAGCGGATGGGCGCGAAGCTGCCCGACCCGGAGGACACCCCGTGGACGCACGGCGGCCCGCCGCGCGCCGATGCCGTGGAACTGCCCGACGCCGTGACGCCGGAGGACGTGCTGTGAGTGGGGACCGCAGGGGTTTCGACCCCGGCGCCGAGGCCGCGAGGGCCACCCGGGAGATCCTGGCCGACACCCTGCACGGGACGGCCCGCGGGGTGGTCGTGGACTCCCCGCCGGGGGCCGGGAAGTCGACGCTCGTCGTCCGCGCGGCGCTCGAACTGGCCGAGGCGGGACGCCCGTTGGTGATCGTGGCGCAGACCAACGCACAGGTGGACGACCTGGTGCTGCGGATCGCGGAGAAGCAGCCGGATCTCGCGGTCGGCCGGCTGCACTCCAGCGACACCGATCCGTACGACAAGGCGCTGAACGAGCTGGAGCAGGTGCGGAAGTCGGCGAAGGCCGGGGACCTCGTGGGCCTTCCGGTGGTGGTGTCGACGGCCGCGAAGTGGGCGCACGTGAAGAACGTGGAGCCGTGGGCGCACGCGATCGTGGACGAGGCCTACCAGATGCGCTCGGACGCGCTGCTCGCCGTGGCGGGCCTGTTCGAGCGGGCGCTGTTCGTGGGCGACCCGGGGCAGCTGGACCCGTTCTCGGTGGTGGGCGCGGAGCAGTGGGCGGGCCTGTCGTACGACCCTTCGGCATCCGCCGTCTCGACCCTCCTGGCCCACAACCCCGAGCTGCCCCAGCACCGCCTCCCGGTGTCCTGGCGGCTCCCGGCGTCGGCCGCGCCGCTCGTCTCCGACGCCTTCTACCCGTACACGCCCTTCCGCAGCGGCACGGACCACGGCGACCGGAAGCTGTCCTTCGGCGTGCCGTCGGACGGCTCGGGCCCGGACCGGGTCCTGGACGAGGCCGCCGAGTCCGGCTGGGGCCTGCTCGAACTCCCCGCCCGGCACACCCCGCGCACCGACCCGGAGGCGGTCCAGGCGGTGGCCCTGGTCGTCCGCCGGCTCCTCGACCGCGGCGGCTCGACGGTCTCCGAGCGCTCCCCGGCCCCCGCGCCGCTCACCCCGGACCGGGTCGCCGTCGGCACCGCCCACCGCGACCAGGCGGCGGCGGTCCGCGCGGCCCTGGCCGAGCTCGGCGTCCCGGGCGTCACGGTGGACACCGCCAACCGCCTCCAGGGCCGCGAGTACGACGTCACGGTCGTCCTCCACCCCCTCTCGGGCCGCCCCGACGCGACCGCCTTCCACCTGGAGACCGGCCGCCTCTGCGTCCTCGCCTCCCGCCACCGCCACGCCTGCGTCGTCGTCTGCCGCGCGGGCGTCACCGACCTCCTCGACGAACACCCCTCGACGGAACCGGTCCAGCTGGGCGTCACGGTGAAGTTCCCCGACGGGTGGGAGGCGAACCACGCGGTCCTATCCCACCTGGCGGAACACCGGGTGACGTGGGCGCCGTGAGCAGGCCGCCCGAGGACCCCACGCCCCCTCGCCGGACGGAGTCCGGCACGGGAGGCGAACCGCGCCGTCCTGTCCCACCTGGCGGAACACCGGGTGACGGGGGCGCCGTGAGTTCGGGCACCGTGAGCGGCCGGGTTCGGCGGGGTTGCCAGGCGCGGGAGAATGGGGAGTGGCGGCCCGGGTGTCCGGGCCGTGCGGGTGCGAGGAGGAGAGGGATCATGGCGGAATCCGCGGAGCGGAGCGGGCAGCGGCGGGTCAGGCCGGCGCCGCTGGTCTTCGAGCCGGCCGAGGCGACCGCCGACCCGGAGCACTTCTTCGACCTGGAGTCCATCGAGGACCCCCGGGAGCTGCTCTCCCGGGCGACCGAGCTGACGCTGGCCTTCCGGGCGGCGACGGACCGGGCGGTCGAGTTCCAGGCGATCGCGGCGGCCCAGCTCGCCGACCCGCGCCGGTTCGACCAGCTCACCGCGGCGGACGTCGCCGAGCGGGCCGCGTGGACCGAGGACTACGCGCGCAAGATGATCGAGTTCGGGCGGGACCTGATCCGTACGGGCGGGCGCGACCCGGAGGAGTGAGCCACCGGGACGGGCCGGCGGAGTGGGCCGCAGGAACAGTCCGGCCGCCCAGCGCCCTGGCATATGCCGGGGCGCAAGATACTCCTCCGCACCCCGCCGTGTCCGGTTTTCCGGCAACCCGCTGAAACGGCTCCGTCACGCCCGGTAGATCTTCTCGTATGACGACATGGCTGAGCGACGAGACGACGGTCCTGTACGACATCTGCCGGCACCAGCCCGCCCGGGTCACCGAGGACGGCGCCGCCTGGCTCGCCTCCGCCACCTCGCGCCCGGGCCCCGCGCTCGCCCACTGGGAGCAGCACCCCGCCTCCCCCGCCGTCCTGCCCTGCGGCACCGCCTTCGACGTGGTGAACGTCGAGCCCACCTTCGGGCGGCGGATGCTGGACCGGCTGTGGGCCGAGGGCCCGGGCAGCGGCCCGGTCGCGGTGCACCGGGGCCGGATGCTGCTCTTCGCCGCGCCCGGCACCGCCCAGCGCCTGCCGTCCCTGCTGGACTGGGAGGAGTGGGGTCCGGAGGTGCCCCGGCCGCTGTGTCACGGCACCGGGGACGCGGTGACCGTCCCGCCGCTCGCCCCGCACGACTCCGGCCCGCGCTGGCTGGTCGCCCCCGACACCCGCAAGCCGTGGCTGCCGGGCCCCGAGGTGCTGCTGTGGGCCTGTGTCCGGGCGGTCCGGGCGGTTAGGCGGGCCGACGTGCGGGTATCGATTTTTGCTTCGGCCGATCCGGATGCTAGTGTCTACGACGTCAGCAGGCGCCGCTAGCTCAGTTGGTTAGAGCAGCTGACTCTTAATCAGCGGGTCCGGGGTTCGAGTCCCTGGCGGCGCACAGACGGAAGAAGCCCCTCGCGGAAGCGGGGGGCTTCTTCGTGTTCCGGACCCGTGGTGTCCCCCGTCAGCCGGCGACGGGCTGCGGGCCGGTGATCCGCACCGTCCAGACGCCCGAACGGGTCCGCTCCGCCACCTCCACCCGGACGCCCGCGTCCGGCACCGTGAAGGACTCGCCCTCGCCCAGCGGTGCGTCCGCGAGCGGCGGGTAGACCGAGCGCTCCCAGCAGGCCTCGGTGCGCGGATGGGTGTCCACCACCTCGACCGGGCCGTCGCCGGACGCCGCCCGGTTGCGGACCCGGTAGACGAGCACGCCCTCGGTGCAGGTGTCGGTGTCGTTGCCGGTCGCCGAGCGGGCCTCGATCGCCAGGACGCTGTCCTCGCCGGTGCGCACCACGGCCAGCCGGGTGCCGAGCGTGCCGCCGGCCACCGGGGCGGCGGAGACCGGCTCCAGGCCGATCACATGGGTGCCGGGGCCGCGGACGCAGGTCACCTGGGTGCGGTCGAGCCAGCCGAGCTTCCACTTGTGCCAGGCGAAGAGGTCCGGCGCGAGGCCGAACTGGCTGCCCATGACGTCCCAGTCCCCCACGTGGGTGTCCCAGTCGCCCTTGCCGTCGGTCGGCCGGTGGTAGAGGTCGGGCAGGTCGAAGACGTGCCCGGTCTCGTGGGCGAGCACGTTGCGGTCCGGCGGGTGCCGCTCGAAGACGGTGACCACCCGCTTGAGCTCGGCGCCGTCGGCCTCCAGCGGGTGCTCCAGGTTGACCACCTTGGTGGCGTCGGAGTCCACGCCGGGCGCGTCCGGGTCGGCGACCAGATAGACGACGTCGTAGCGGGAGAAGTCCACGGAGCCGTCGGCCGCCCGGATCGCGTCGCGCAGATAGGCCGCCCGGTGCTCGGCGCTCCAGTCGCGCCGTATCGCGTAGTCGGTGGAGTTCCGTGGCATCCGGGCCCAGCCGGTCTGCGGGTGCACGCGCAGGCGGAAGCGCCCGTAGGAGGCGCGTTCGAAGAACTCGGCGGTGCCGGGGAAGTGGTCGGCGGCCAGCTCGGCGGGGGTGGTGAGCGGCGGGGAGTCAGGGAAGGACAGGAAGATCATGACGGCGTCGAGCGCACGGGTGGGCCGGGGGTAGGCCCGGTTCCAGGTGTCGAGGCCGAGGGAGTGGTGCGCGGCGGTACGGGGCAGGGCGCACGGCCCCGCGGAGGGCGCGGCGACGGCCGGGCCGGCCACCAGACCGGTCGCGGCGAGGGCCGCGAGGGAGGTGAGGGCCGCCGCGCCGGCCCGCAGGCGCGGGCGCTCCACTCCCCCGGGCACCCGCCCGGGTGGCTGCTGACCCCTCACGTGGACCTCCGGCTCCGGAAAGCGTGACACCCCACCCACCTTGGGATGGTTTGTGATGTTTCGCACCTTTCGGCTGCCCCGGTCGGGTGAGCGGGACGCGCCCGGTCGACGCGACACGGGCAGACGACAGCTCACGGAAAGTCACCATCGATCAGGTCTTCATCGACCCGTGTCAGACCCGCGCAGAAACGATCTGCCAGGGGTTCGGGTGGTCAGCCTCACAGGCCGCCCGGGGCCCGTGGGCCGTCCGGAAGCTGGAACGGCGCCCCAACCAGCCTCTATGATCGGCACACTTTCCCTGGCGGACCTTTCCGACCACATCTGTACGGCCCGAACGCACTCCGGGAGCGAGCGGTGAGCGGAACCTCCGAAGAACCCGTGCACCCGTCGGCGGAACCGGCGCTCACGGAGCGTCACTCACCCGCACCCGATCCGGACGGCGGCCCCGGTCCCGGTCCCGATCCCGGCCCCCTCTCCCAGGACGACGAGCGCGCGCTCCGCGACTACCGCGCCGCCTTCCGCGCCTCCCGGCTCGCGATGGCCCTGGTCGACCGGGACGGCGTCGTGCTCGCCGCCAACGAGGCCCTCGGCTCCCTCCTCGGCACCGACGCCGCCGCCCTGCACCGGCAGGACGCCGCCGACCTGGTCGACCTCGCCTCCGACGGACGCACCTGGCACGCCTACCGCGAGGTGCTCGGCGGCCGGCGCTCCCGCTTCCGCTGCACCCGCCGCCTCAAGCACCCCGACGGGAACTCGCTCTGGGCCGAGGTCACCGTCTCCCCCGTGCCCGACAGCCCGCGCGTGCTGCTCTCGGTCGCGGACATCAGCGACCGGCGCGAGCTCCAGGCCCGGCTGCGCCACCTCCAGATGCACGACCCGGTCACCCGGCTGCCCAACCGCACCCTGTTCTTCGAGCGGCTCACCGCCGCCCTGGAGAGCGCCGCCGCCGAGGGCCCGGCGGCCGGCGAGGAGGAGGCCCGGGAGCACCCGTACCGGTCCTACGAGTCGTACGGGCATGGCAGAACAGGGCGGATCGGCATCTGCTACCTGGACCTCGACGGGTTCAAGGCGGTCAACGACACCCTGGGCCACCGGGTCGGCGACCGGCTGCTCGCCGCCGTCGCGGGCCGGCTGACGGCCTGCGCCGACGACTACGGCTACACCCGCAACGGCGGGCACCTGGTGGCCCGGCTCGGCGGCGACGAGTTCGCGATCCTGGTCGAGGACTCCACCGGCACCGAGCAGCTCGCCGACCTCGCGCAGTCCGTGCTCACCGCGCTCCAGGAGCCCTTCGACCTGTCCGGGCAGCGGCTCTCCGTCTCCGCCTCCATCGGCGTGGTCGAGCGGCGCGCCCACGGCTCGACCGCCACGCTCCTGATGCAGGCCGCCGACACCACGCTGTACTGGGCGAAGGCCGACGGCAAGGCCCGCTGGACCCTCTTCGACCCCGAGCGCAACGCACACCGGATGACCCGGCAGGCGCTCAGCTCCACCCTGCGGCCGGCCGTGGAGCGCGGCGAGTTCGTGCTGGAGTACCAGCCGCTCGTGGACCTCGCCGACGGGGCGGTGCGCGGGGTGGAGGCGCTGGTGCGCTGGAACCACCCGCAGTTCGGGCTGCTGACGCCGAATCGGTTCGTCGGGATCGCCGAGGAGGACGGCTCGATCGTCGAGCTGGGCCGCTGGGTGCTGCACACCGCCTGCCGCCAGGCCCGGCAGTGGCAGAAGGACCACCCGGGCGACCGGCCGATCTTCGTCAGCGTCAACGTGGCGGTGCGCCAGGTCTGGGACTCCGACCTGGTCGCCGACGTGGCGGGCATCCTCGCCGAGACCGGGCTCGCGCCGCACCTGCTCCAGCTGGAGCTGACCGAATCGGCCGTGATGGGCTCGGCCGGGCGGCCGCTCCAGGCGCTGCAGGCACTGAGCGACATGGGCGTGCGGATCGCGATCGACGACTTCGGCACCGGCTATTCGAACCTGGCGTACCTGAGCCGGCTGCCGGTCTCGGTGCTCAAGCTGGACGGATCGTTCGTGCGCGGCTTCCAGGACGAGGAGCACGCCAATCCGGCCGACGAGCTGATCGTCGAGGCGCTGGTGGGGCTCTCGCACCGGCTGGGCCTCACGGTCACCGCCGAGTGCGTGGAGACCGCCGGCCAGGCCGCCCGACTGCGCCGGATCGGCTGCGACACCGGCCAGGGCTGGCTCTACTCCCGGCCGGTGGCCCCGGACCGCATCGCCGACCTCATCGGGGTCGCGCCCCTGCCCGTACAGCCGCAGCCGGCCTGAGCGACCCCGGCCGAGCACGCGCCCGGGCATGGAACTGCCCCCGGCCGGAGGGACATTCCGGGCGGGGGCAGTGGTTCATGGAGGGTCACACCGGGGTGGTGACCAGCGGGTGACTAGCAGGCGCCGAGGTCCTGCCAGACGCCCCACTCGCCGGTCGTGCCCGGCTCCTCGTTCTGGGTCCACCACTTGGCCTTCCAGTTGTGGCCCTTGTGGGAGACGAGCGAGCCGCCGGTGTAGACCTGGCCGGCCACGTAGGCCGGGTTGGTGCAGCCGGTGGGCGGGGTGGTGGTCTGCGTCGGGGTGGGGGTGGGCCCGGTGGTCGGCGGCGTCGTCGGCTGGGTCGGGGTGGGCGTCGGGTTGGTCGGGGACGAGCCGACCGCGGTCACGATCTGGTTGAAGAGCGTGGCGTTGGCGTCCAGGCCGAGCAGCGAGTACATCATCGCGCCGGCGAGACCGCGCTGGTGGGCGTAGTCGGCGCGGGCCTGGATGGTGCGCTGGTCGAGACCGGTGAAGAACTCGCCGTCCTTGTAGAAGTAGGCGGACTTGGCCTGGTCGTCCCAGAAGGTGGTCGCCGGGTTGTCGACGATGCCGCCGAGCTCCTTGTAGTACGCGATGCCGGCCGCCTGGCTCAGCGGGCGGGCGCCCGAGCCGCCGGTCGCGGTCTGGGCGAGGCCGTTGGTGGTGCCGGCCGGCACGCCCTTCCAGCCGCGGTAGTAGAACTCGTAGCCGAGGGTCAGCTTGTTGGCGGGGAAGCCGCCGGTGATGCCGTAGGCGGGCTTGCCGTCGATCCAGGAGTCGATGGCGTTGTCGATCGAGTACTTCTCGGTGCCCGGCTTGATGACGTCGGTCGGGTCGTTCGCGCCGGAGTACAGCGGGGACTGGTGGTACGTCGGCCCGTCGCCGTCCCAGGCGCCGTGCATGTCGTACGTCATGATGTTCGCGTAGTCGAGGTACGCGCCGATCTTGTCCGTCTCGATGTTCTTGATCTTGTCCTGGCCGGCCGGCAGGGCGGCGGTCAGCAGGTACTTCTTGCCGCCGTGGGCGGCGCCGTACTCGTCGAGCTGCTTGCGGAACTCGGCGAGCAGCAGCGTGAAGTTCTGCTTGTCCTCGGGGGCGTAGTGGTTGCCGAGGTGCCCGTCGGGCGAGCCCGGGTACTCCCAGTCGATGTCGATGCCGTCGAAGATGCCGGCCGCGGTGCCGGGGCCGCCGTAGCCGCCCTCGACCGGCAGGTCGCCCTGGATGTACTGCTTGATGCAGGAGGCGACGAACTTCTTGCGGCTGGCGTCGGTCTTGGCCGCGTCCGAGAAGTACTTGGAGTAGGTCCAGCCGCCGAGCGAGATGTTGATCTTCAGGTGGGGGTGCTTCGCCTTCAGCTCCTTGAACTGGTTGAAGACGCCCACGATCGGCTGGTCCCACTTGTCGGCCACGCCGTCGACGCTGTCCGCGGCCGAGAAGGACTTCTGGTAGTCGGCGTACGAGTCGCCCGCGCCGTCACCGGCGTTGGGGTTGTTGTCGTCGCCGGCCGCCTTGTTGGCCTCGAAGCAGGTGAGGTCGGTCGGGTGGATGTTCCCGAACGAGTAGTTGATGACGTCGAGTTTGGCCGCGATCCCCCGCTCGTCCAGGTGCTTGGGGTAGAAGGCGTTCCCGTACACGCTCCACTGGTCGTAGTACGCGATCTTGACGCCGCCGGTGGACGCGGCCGTGGTGGCCGAGTCGGCGGCCGAGGCCGAGCCGAGGCCGACGGTCGCGGCGAGCGCGCCGGCGGCGAGGGTCGAACAGAGGAGTGCGGCGATCAGTGGCTTGCGGGGACTGCGGGGGTTGCGGGGGTGCACGTGCGGCCTCCGGGAGGGGTGGCGGTACGGAAGTTGGAGCAGTGATATCCGCCGCGTGAACAGCGCGTCAATGGTCTGAACCAGATTGAGGACTAGACCAATTGACGCGAGAAAGCCCTCGTCAGAGAGGTGCAGCACAAAAACCAACCGCCCGCCACCACGCGTGACGAGCGGTTTAAGGTTCACTTAGGGGTCGACGGCCGCCTCGTTCGAAGGTGAACCAACGGCCGGGGAATTTCCCGTTCAGCCGCGCTCGGGCAGCCCGTCGGGCGCACCGTCAGGCAGACCGTAGGCGTCGGCGATCAGCTCGTAGCTGCGCAGCCGCGCGTCCCCGCCGTGCGCGTTGGCCGTGATCATCAACTCGTCGGCCCCGGTGCGCTTCTGGAGCGCGTCCAGGCCGTCACGGACCTCGTCCGGCGTCCCGTACACGATGTTCGCCAGCCAGCCGTCCACGAACTCCCGCTCGGCCGGCGCGAACGCGTACGCCTCGGCCTGCTCCGGGGTCGGCACCAGACCGGGCCGGCCGGTGCGCAGCCGCAGCATCGACAGGGCGCCGGTGAGCACCTGGCGGTGCGCCTCCTTCGCCTCCTCGGCGGCGAGCGCGGCCACGCCGATCAGCGCGTACGGCGCGTCGAGCACCTCGGAGGGGCGGAAGGAGTCCCGGTAGAGGTCGAGCGCCGGGATGGTGTTGCGCGCCGAGAAGTGGTGGGCGAAGGCGAAGGGCAGACCGAGCAGTCCGGCGAGCCGCGCGCTGAAGCCGGAGGAACCGAGCAGCCAGATCGGCGGCCGGCCCTGGGGACCCTGCACCGGGCCGGGCACGGCGTGGATCCGGGCGTACGGATGCCCGTCCGGGAAGTCGTCGTCCAGGAAGCGGGTCAACTCGGCGAGCTGCTCCGGGAAGTCGTCCGCCCCCTCGTGCAGCGTCTCGGTCCGGCGCAGCGCCGCGGCGGTCGCGCCGTCCGTGCCGGGCGCGCGGCCGAGGCCGAGGTCGACCCGGCCCGGGGCGAGGGCCTCCAGGGTGCCGAACTGCTCGGCGATCACCAGCGGGGCGTGGTTCGGCAGCATGACGCCGCCGGAGCCGAGGCGGATGCGCCGGGTGTGGGCGGCGAGGTGGGCGAGGATCACGGCGGGCGAGGAGGAGGCGACGCCGGGCATGGAGTGGTGCTCGGCCACCCAGTGCCGGTGGTAGCCGCGGCGCTCGGCGAGCTTGCTGATCTCCACGCTGGTCGCGAGCGACTGGCTCGCGGTGCGGCCCTCGCCGACCGTGACCAGGTCCAGCACGGACAGCGGTACGGGCGCGGAGCCGTGCGCCTCTCCTCGAATCGCGTCTCGAATCGCGTCGCTCACCGTGGGCGGCCTTCCTTCGCGGGGACGTCGGGTACGAGGGGCGTAACAGGAGGATGGCTCCGTTTATTCCGGGGGCGGCCCCGGGAGTGCCTCGCGGGGGCTCCCGGAGGCCTCCGCAGCGGGCGGTCACGGCCCTCCGGCGAAAAAATCTTCACGTCCGGAATGGCACCGAACGGGCGTACGGAGGACCCTTCGCGCGGCCCTGACCTCCACCTCTCCGAGTGGGCTGTGACCATGGCATATGCCAGCGGGGTGATGCCCAGGACAGGGGCCCGGCGGACCGCATCATTCTCGCCAACAGCCGCCCTATTACGGGCGCTTGGCGGCTATCGTGGTACGGAAGCTTGCGGTCACAACCTGGTAGGGGGAAACCGTGGCGCTGAAGCCCGAGCCCACCGCGCCGTTCCACTCGGTGCAATACGCCCTGCGCGTCCTGGAGACGGTCTCACGGCACGGCGGCGGCGTGACGGACGCGCAGATCGCGCGGGAGACCGGTCTGCCCGTCGCCCATCTGACGTCCCTGCTGCTGATGCTCCGGCGCGAGGGCTATGTGGAGCAGGTCTCCGACGGCGCCTATGTGATCGGCGACTCCCTGGTCCTGCTCGGCTCCGGCGTCACCCGCCGCGAGGCCCTGGAGCGCAAGCTCCAGGAGACCCTCGGCGAGCTGCGCGACTCCGTCGGTGCCGCCGTCTACATCAGCCGCTACATCGACGGCGAGGTGAAGATCACCCAGTTCGCCGACGGCCCGCGCACCCCGAAGGTCAACGAGTGGGTGGACTTCCGCTCGGCGGCGCACGCGAGCGCCGTCGGCAAGTGCCTGCTCACCCAGCTCGACCAGAACGGGCGCCGCGACCACCTGAGCCGCCACAAGATCGCCCGGCTGACCTCCCGGACGATCACCAACGAGCGCGTGCTCTTCTCCAAGCTGGACAGCCAGCCGCCGACCGTCCCCATGCTGGACCTCCAGGAGTACGCGGTGGGCACGGTCTGCGCGGCGGTGCCGCTCACGGCGGGCTCGACCGTGGGCTGCCTGGCCCTGTCGCTCCCGATCGAGCACGCGCACCGGCTGCGCGCCGCGGCCGACACGCTCAACCGGCGGGCGGCTCCGGTGGTGCTCTCGCTGGCGATCTAGCGGGGCCCCGGAGGGTCCGCCGGGAGGGTCCGCCGGGAAGGCCTCCGGAGGGGTGGTCACGAGCACCCCTCCGGACCAGGTAGTATTTTCTCTGTCAGCAGGCGCCGCTAGCTCAGTTGGTTAGAGCAGCTGACTCTTAATCAGCGGGTCCGGGGTTCGAGTCCCTGGCGGCGCACCGACCGGAAGGCCCCTCGCGAGAGCGAGGGGCCTTCTGCTTTCCCGTCCGGCTCTCTCCCTCTCTGCCACCCGGCTTCCCCGCCTCCGCTCACGCGCGGAGGTAGGCGAGGACGGCGAGCACCCGGCGGTGGGTGTCCTCGGCCGGCGGCAGGTCGAGCTTGGCGAGGATGTTGCCGATGTGCTTGCCGATCGCCGCCTCCGTCACGACCAGCCGGCGGGCGATCGCCGCGTTGGAGTGCCCCTCGGCGACCAGGCCGAGCACCTCCCGCTCGCGCGGGGTCAGCGCCTGGAGGGGGTCGCGATGGCGGCGCAGCAGCTGCCGTACGACCTCGGGGTCGACGACCGTGCCGCCGGACGCGACCCGGGCGAGCGCGTCCACGAACTCCTCGACCTGCCCGACCCGGTCCTTCAGCAGATAGCCGACGCCGCTGCCGTCGCCGGAGTCGAGGAGGTCGGCGGCGTAGCTGCGCTGCACGTACTGGCTGAGGACGAGCACCGGCAGGCCCGGGCGCTCGGCGCGCAGCGCGACCGCCGCGCGCAGTCCCTCGTCCTGGAAGCCGGGCGGCATCCGCACGTCGGTGACGACGACGTCCGGGGCGTGCGCGGCGACGGCGGTGCGCAGGGCCTCGGCGTCGCCGACGGCGGCGGCCACCTCGTGGCCGAAGCGCGCGAGCAGGCCGATCAGTCCCTCGCGGAGGAGGACGCTGTCCTCGGCGAGGACGATCCGGAGGCCGGCGGGACGGTCGGCGGCAGCGGGCTGCACGGGATCTCCGCTCGTAGCAGGGTCGGCCCGCCGGGCGGGCTGGTGATCGTCAGTGTGCCATCGAGGACGGCGAGCCGGTCGGCGAGTCCGGTGAGTCCGCTGCCACGGCCGGAGTCGGCGCCGCCGCGCCCGTCGTCCTCGACCGTGACGCGCAGGGTGCCGTCCGTGTGGCGGGCGGTGATCCGGGCGCGGGCGGCGCCGCTGTGCCGGTCGACGTTGGCGAGGGCCTCGCGGGCCACGAAGTGGCCGGCGCTCTCGACGGCGGAGGGCAGCCGGGGCAGGTCGGGGTCGATCCCGGTGGTGTCCACGGGGGTGGCGGTGCGGTCGGCGGTGTCGGCGAGGGCGGCGCCGAGCCCGTAGTCGGCGAGCACCTGGGGGTGGATGCCGTGGATGAGCTCGCGCAGTTCGGTGAGCACCCGGCCGGCCTCGTCGTGGGCCTTGGCGAGCTGGTCGGCGAGCGGTCCTGGCGGGGCGTCGAAGCGGGCGAGGCCGAGGGTCATGGTGAGGGCGACGAGCCGCTGCTGGGCGCCGTCGTGCAGGTCGCGCTCGATGCGGCGGCGTTCGGCCTCGAAGGCGGCGGCGAGCCGGGCCCGGGAGGCGGTGACCTCGCCGATCCGCTGCCGCAGCTCGGCCTCGCGCGGGGCGAGCAGCGCGCGGGCGAGGGCGGCGCGGGCGCCGGCGTAGGCGGTCAGGGGGTAGAGGAGGAGCGGCAGGAGCAGCAGCCCGAGCAGGGCGGCGACGAAGGCCTGCGGGTACGAGGTCACCAGACAGACCTTGGCGACCTTCGCCTCGTGGCCGTCGGCGGCGAGCTGGAGCGGGGCGCTCATCAGGGCAGCGGGGAGCCCGAGTCCGGCGGCGAGCACGAGCAGGTCGAGCGGCCAGAGCAGGGTGGCGTGGAGCAGGGCGTGTCCGAGCTCCCGCCAGGTGGCGTGTTCCCGGGCCCGCAGCCGGAGCCAGGCGGTGAGCCCGGGCGCCTCGGGCACCCGGTGCGGATCGGGCGCCGGGTCGAGGTCGACGAGCCGCAGCCGCCGGCGCTCGACGGCGCCGACCGCGACCCCGGCGAGCAGCAGCAGCGGCAGGCCGACGAGCAGCAGGGAGAACCCGGTGAGCAGCAGCAGCACGCAGAGCAGCACGGCCCCGAGGGCGGCGCCGCTCGCGAGATGCGCGACGGCCCGCCACGGCCAGGCGGTGCGGAGCAGGGTGCGGGGCCGGGCGAGGGCCTGCCAGGCGGTGCGGGGACGGGGGCCTGGTCGGGGGCGGGGGGACTCCATGCCGGTCACGCTATGCGGCGGCGCGGGGTGCGGGCCATGGGTCTGGGAGGCGTGCGGGAGGTGGGTCTGGCCCTACCCCTACCCCTAGGGGGTGCCTTGTCGATCAGGCCGGATCCGGGGCACCTCCCGTGCCCGAAGGGCTACGGGGGGGCGGCGTCCGGTGCAGGGGAGATCGCCGGGCCCGCCAGGGCCGAGGGGATCGGCGAGGCGGCGAGACACCCCCTAAGGGCGGGTCGAAGTCGCGTCCTCGCCGGGGAAGGGACGGCCGTGGCGGGCGTACTCCGCGCGGAGGCGGGCGCGAGCGGCGGGGGTGAGGGGCTCGTACGCGAGGGGCTCGTCCGGGGCGGTGGGGGCCGGGCGCCACCAGACCGGGTCGGTGGTGGCGAGCGCGGTGCGGCGCAGGGCGACCCGGTGGATCTTGTTGGTGGCGGTCAGGGGGAGTTCCGGGACCAACCGGACGTATTTCGGGGGCATCTTGGTGCCGAGGTCGGCCTGGGCGGCGAGGAACGCGGCGAAGGCCTCGGGGGTGAAGGCGGCGCCGGGGCGCAGCGCGAGCGCGGCCACGACCTGGTCGCCGGCGGCCGGGTCGGGTATCGCGTAGACGGCGACGCCGGCCGTGCGGTCCCAGCGGGCCAGGATGTCCTCGATCATCGCGGCGGCGAGGTTCTCGCTGTCGACGCGGAGCCGGTCGTCGGTGCGGCCGGCGAAGTAGAGGAAGCCCTCGGCGTCCCGGTAGAAGAGGTCGCCGGTCCAGTACCAGCCGCCCCGGAGCCGGGCGGCGTCGGCCTCGGGGTTGCGCCAGTAGCCCTCGAAGGGGCTGCGGCCCCGGTTGACGAGTTCGCCGACGGCCTCGTCGGCGTTGAGCAGCACGCCGGTGGGAGAGAAGCGGGCCGGTGGGCATTCCCGGCGGGTCTCCGGGTCGACCACGGCCAGGTCGTCGCCGGGCGCGGCGCGTCCGATCGCCCCGGCCGGGGTGCCGGGGGTGCGCTGGATCGCGGCCCCGCCCTCGGAGGACCCGTACCCCTCGACGAGCCGCGCGCCGAAGCGCGCCTCGAAGCGGGCGGCGTCGGCGGCGCCCGCCTCGGTGCCGAAGCCGAGCCGGAGCCGGTGGTCGCGGTCGTGGGGCCCGGGCGGGGTGGCGAGGAGGTACTGCACGGCCCGGCCGACGTAGGTGAAGTAGGTGGCTCCGAAGCGGCGCACGTCGGGCAGGAAGCGGGAGGCGGAGAAGCGGGCGCGCAGCGCGATGTCGGCGCCGGCGACGAGGGCGGGCGCCCAGTCGGCGATCACGGCGTTGCCGTGGAACATCGGCATGCAGATGTAGTGGGTGTCGTCCGGCCGTATCCCGAAGTGGGAGACCAGGGAGGCCCCGGCGGCGGCCAGCCGGCCCTGGGAGCAGACGGCGGCCTTGGGCGCGCCGGTGGAGCCGGAGGTGAAGGAGAGGAGCAGCCGGCTGTCGGGGCGGGCGGGCCGCAGGAAGCGGTCGTGCGGGGTGGCCGTCCCGTAGGGGGCGAGCAGGTCGGCGTACGCGTCGGTGTCGGTCACCAGGAGGCGCAGCCCGGCGGGCAGTTCGAGTCCGTCGAGGAGCGGCAGGTGGGCGCGCTGGGTGACGAGGACCCGGCATGCGGTGTGCCGGATGTCGCGGGCGAGTTCGGCGCCGCGCCGGGTGGGGTTGATCCCGGCGACGGCGGCCCCGGCGAGGGCCGCCGCGCCGAGCCAGAGCGGGTACTCCGGTGTGTTGTCGAGCAGCAGGCCGAGGTGCGGCTCGCACCCCGGCCGGTGGGGCATCAGCTCGGTGAGCAGGGCGGCCCGCGCGGCGGCGCCGGCGGCGACCTGGTGGTGGGTGAGGGTGGTGTGCTCGTCCCTCAGTCCGGTCCGGTGGTCGCCCCACCGGCGTCGTACGAGTTCCGCGACGGTCCCCATGCGGCGGGATTGTAGCTGACACCCCGTCAGACCAGAAGCCGGGCGGACGGGAAGACGGGAAGACGGGAAGGCTCCGGCGGAGCCGGGTGCGGTGACGCCGGAGCCCCGCCGGGAGTGCTCCGTGGAGCGCCCCTCAGAACTGCACGTCCGAGCACGCGTAGAAGGCGTTCCCGGTGTCCGCGATCGTCCAGACCGCCAGGATCAGGTGCCGGCCGGTCTTGCCCGCCGGGAGGGTCCCGGAGTGCGAGAGGGTCGACGGCGGCTGCTGGTTGTTGTAGGGGACGACCAGGAAGGGCTGGCTGTCGAGGTCGGCCCGGGTCAGGACCTTGCTGCCGGTCCAGCCGTTCTTGGTGATGTAGTAGCGGAAGTCCGTGGTCGCGTGGCGGGCCGTGAACTGCCACCGGAAGGTGTAGCTCTGGCCCGCGGTGACCCGGGTCGTCGGCCAGGCGCCGTTGCGCGGGTTGTCGAGCTGCGCGAAGCGGGAGTTGCCGCCCGCGCAGATCGTCCCGTCGGCCGGTCCGCCGGACGGGAAGCCCTTGGGCCCCTCGACCGACTGCGGCTCCCACTGGATGTCGCCGCAGTTGGTGACGGTGCGGTTGGCGCAGAGCTTCTGCCGGCTGATCGGCGAGTCGGTGTAGCCGTGGCTGCTCGCGCTGGTGGTGGCGAGGAGGGAGGCGGCGGCGACGCCGAGCGCCACGGCCGCCACCCCTGTCTTTTTGCGCATGCTGTCGCTCCAGGAGAACGTGGGGGTGTTCTGTGGGCTGTGCTGCACGCGTGCGGTGCCCGTCGGTCGACGGGCGCGGTTCCGGCCGTCTCCGCACCGGCCCCGGAGAGCCGGAGGGCTCTCCGGAGCCGACGCGAAGGGGCCACGGAGGGTGCGGTTAGGTCTAGACCAAGTCCCACGGTAGGGACGGAACTTGGCCATGTCCATACCAACGGCAGGGTTGCCGCTACGGGATCAGGCGCCCTCCCCCGGGGCGGTGCGGCCGGTGTAGAACGCCACGGTCAGGTCCTTCACCAGCGCCTTCTTCTCGTAGTCGTCCAGCTCCACCAGACCACGGGAGGTCAGCCGGTGGACCACGTCGTCCACCGCGTCCACGACCGAGGTGAGCACGCTGTCCCGGTGCTTCGCGTCGATCGCCGCGATCCGGCGGCGCCGCATCGCCGCGGCGACCTCGGGGGCGTACTCGATCCGGGTCGGCTGCGCGGAGAACACGTCGATCCCGACCGGCGCGCACTCCGCCGACAGCATCCGGGTCAGCGCCTCGCCGACCGCCTCCGCGTCGCGCAGGGTCGGGGCGTCCTCGTGGAACGCGTCCGCCGGCAGCTGCGACAGGACCCGCGCCATCGCCGCCTCGACCTGCTCGCGCAGGTACTCCTCGTGCCGGTCCACCCCGAGCGCCGCCCGCACGGTGTCCCGGATCCGCCACACCACCAGGACCACGACGTCCAGCGCCGTGCCCTTCGCGTCGACCGCGGGCAGCGGCTCGCTGCGCCAGTGCCGCAGGCGCACGTCGACCCGGCGGCGCAGCAGGAGCGGGCTCACCCAGAGCAGCCCGGTGCGGCGGACGGTGCCGCGGTACTCGCCGAAGAGGGTGAGCACGAGGGCGTAGCCGACCCGGCCGCGGCCGAGACCGCCCAGGAAGAACAGCGCGACGACGACGCCGAGGGCGAGCAGTGCCCACTGGCCGAGGTGGATCCCGTCGTACGGTCGCGTCGGCAGGCGCAGCATCCGCGCGGCCTCGGCGGGCACGGCCCCGGTCCACCACACCATCGCCGCACACCCCAGCAACGCGGCCACCCCGCCCACGACCCCGACCCACCCCGGCAGCACCGGCCCCGGCCGCTCGACCAGCTTCGGGTCGGCGGTCGGCGCGGGGCGGGAGGACGAGGGGGCGACGGGGGTTGGGGTGGGGGGTGCGGGGCGCGTGGGCGCGGGAATGGGCGCGCCCGTGCCGTCGCCCCCCACCTTCCCCACCGGCACGGTCGCCGGCCCCCCGTCATCCGCCTTGCCCCCGCCACCGGCGTCCGGCTCGTCCCGGAAGAGGAGGTGCACCGGGATGCTGCCGGTGGTCTCACCGGCGATGACCTTCTGCCGGCGGGCGGTGGTGGGGGTGCGGTTGGTGGCGCCGGCCGGCTCCGCGTCGGCGGCGGTGGGGAGGGTGAGCGCCTTCACCCGCATGCCGGCGATCCACCCGAAGTCGACGGAGTCGGGGGCGGGGGCGCCGTCTCGCTGCGCGGCGGGCCGGGCGTCGGCGACCGCCCCACCACCCTGCGGCGCGGCCGAGTGCGCCGCGGCGGGCGCGCCGGTACGGGCACCGCGTGCTGCCGGGTGCGGCTCGTTGGACTGACCAGCGGTGACGGCCGCCTCGCCGGCGCGGGAGCCTGTCGGCCCGTGGCCGTGGCGCACGGCGGGGTCGCCGGTGCGGGCGGTGTCCGCCGCCGGGTGCGACTCACGACGAACGTCCGCCTCCGGCGAGGCCGGGCCGGAGGCCCCGGACGAGGACGGCGCCGGCTGCGCCGCGCTGGGCGCGCCAGTACGGGCGCTGCCCGTTGCCGGATGCGGCTCGCTGCGCTGACCGCCGGCGGCAGCCGCCTCGCCGGCGCGGGAGCCTGTCAGCCCATGGCCGTGGCGCACGGCGGGTTCGCCGGTGCGGGCGGTGTCCGCCGCCGCCGGTTGCGGCGCGGCCGGGCCGGAAGCCCCGGACGAGGGCGACATCGGCTGCGCCGTGCTGGGCGCGCCGGTGCGGGCACTGCCGGCTGCCAGGTGCGGCTCGTCGCGGGTGCTCGCCTGCGGCGAGGCCAGCGTCGGCTGCGCCGCGCTGGGCGCGCCAGTACGGACGCTCCCCGTTGCCGGATGCGGCTCGCTGCGCTGACCACCGGCGGCAGCCGCCTCGCCGGCGCGGAAGTCCGCCGTCGGCCGATGTGCATGGCGCACGGCGGGGTCGCCGGTGCGAGCGGTGTCCCCCGCCGGGCCGGAGGACCCGGACGAGGACGGCGCCGGCTGCGCCGCGCTGGGCGCGCCGGTGCGGGCACTGCCGGCCGCCAGGTGCGGCTCGTTGCGCTGGCCCCCGGCGGCAGCCGCCTCGCCGAGGCGGGAGGCTGCCGTCGGCCCGTGGTCATGGCGCACGGCGGGGTCGCCGGTGCGGGCAGCGCCCGCCGCCGGGTGCGGCGAGGCCGGGCCGGAGGACCCGGACGAAGACGATGCCGCAGGCGCTGCGGTGGGCGCGCCGGTACGGGCGCTGCCGGCCGCCAGGTGCGGCTCGTTGGGCTGACCACCGGCGGCAGCCGCCTCGCCGGCGCGGGAGACCGCCGTCGGCCCATGACCATGGCGCACGGCGGGGTCGCCGGTGCGGGCGGTGTCCCCCGCCGGGCCGGAGGCCCCGGACGAGGACGGCCCCGGCTGCGCCGCGCTTGGCGCGCCGGTACGGGCGCTGCCGGCTGCCAGGTGCGGCTCGTTGCGAGCGCCCGCCTGGGGCGAGGCCGGTGCGGCGGTGGTAGGCGTTCGGGGCGAGGACGGTGCGGGGTGGGCCGCGACCGGGCCGCCTGTGGGGGCACCGCCCGCTGCCGCGTGCTGGCCGGCAGTGGCGGCAGACACCACCTGGGGACGGGCCTGTTCGGGACCGGTGCTGCCGGCCGCCGGGTGGTGACCGCCGGGGACGGTCGAGGTACCGGCGGAGTCACCCCGCTGCCCGGCAGGGTCACCGTCACGGGCACCGCCCGCCTCCGGGGATCCGGTGGCACCTCGGCCGCCGGTGTCGGCCGCCGGGCGGCTCGCCTGGGGCGAGGACTGAGCCCCGCCGATGCGGGCATCACCCGTGCCCGCGTAGGGCTCCTGACGGGTGCTCACCTGCGGCTCAACCGGCCCCCGATCGCCAGCAGTGGCAGCGCCGATGACGGCCGTCGAGCCGTGGCCCCGCCGCACGGCAGGGTCACCGTCACGGGCACCGCCCGACGCACCCGCCTGCTGCGAAGCCGTATCGAAGTGGTGGTCCCTCGGGCCGCCGCCCCGCGCGTCCGGCTGCGCGTCGACGGAGGGCGAGGTGGTGGCGCCCGCCGGCCCGTCGGCGGGCGAGGCCGCCGCCGGGCGGCCCTGCTCGGCAGAGGTGGCATCCGCTCCCGCCCCCGGCCCGGCGGCCGGGGCCGCGGGCCCCGACGGGCGCGCGAGGCCCGCCGCCGGGAGGACCGCCGGCGCACCCGGCACCGCACCCGGCACCGCCGAAGGCACCCCGCCGCCACCACCGGGCGAAGCCGCACCGTCAGCGCCACTCCGCCCGGCACCCGGCACCGCCGAAGCCGCCCCACCGGCACCACCCGGCACCGCACCCGGCACCGCCGTGCCCTGGCGCCCCTGCGGGGTCGTCGGGTCCGGGGGGCCCGTGGGGCGTAGGCGGCCGTCGGTGAGGCGGCGGGCCGTGCGGGCCGCGTCGCGGGTGGCGGCCGGGCCGTTGTCCGGCGGGGTCGGGGTCGATGCCGTCATTCGGTCCACCTCATGTTCTCGGGGTCATCGGAAAAGGCGCCGCCAGGTCTCCGGGCCCGGGTAGCCGTCGGCCGCGGCGCCGCGCCAGCCCTGGGCCCGCTGGAAGGCCTCGACGTTGCGGCGGTCCGCCTCCGTCCACCGCGGACCGGGGCCCGACGTGTAGTGCTTGCCGTAGCCCCGCTTCACCAGTTGTTTGCCCAGCTTCTCCACATATGCGTTGGATTGGCCCGGACGGAAGTAGCCACGCCCGGGGAACCCGTTCGCAGATGCGCTCGACCCGCTCGAACCACTCGAACCGCCGATGTCGCGACCCTTCCCCGACACGAGCAGCGCCCACGTGTCCGGGCCGGGCAGGCCGTCCGCCTCCTTGCCGCGCCAGCCCTGGGCGAGCTGGAAGGCCTGGGTCGCGCGGCGGTCGGCCTCGCCCCAGCGCGGGCCGGGGCCCTGGGCGTAGTACTTCTTGCCGCCGCGCGCGACCAGCAGCTTGCCCAGCTGGGTCACGTACGCGTTGTTCGCGCCCGGCCCGAACTTCGCCGCCCCCGGGAACGCCGTCGCCGTCCCGGTCGTCGCCCCGGAGCCCGCGCTTCCGCCGTCGCCGCTGATCACGGCCTTGTAGCGGTAGGCGAGGTAGCGGTCGGAGTTCTCCCAGTACGCGAGCGGCGTCGCCTGCTTCCGCGTGCGCGGCTTGGTCTGCTCGTACGCGACGTAGGAAGTGTGGGTGTAGTCCGTCCAGCCGCCGAAGATCGTCACGTGCGAGCCGCGCGTCGGGTTGGCCGGGTTGTGGAAGAGGAGGATGTCGCCGGGCTGGAGGTCGGCGCGGTCGATGCGGTCGGCGAAGCGGTCGAGGCTGCCGGTCCACTCGTTGGAGCGGAGGTTCCAGGCCATCGAGATGTAGCCGGAGCAGTCCTGGCGGTAGCCGTCGTTCCAGTAGCGCTCCATGGAGTACGGGACGCCCGCCGCGACCCACTTCTTCGCGCGGTTGATGATCTCGGCCCGGGTCGTCTTCCGCAGGGACTGGACCGAGATCTGACTGGTCGTCGGGGTGGCGTCGGGGGACGGCGCCGAGCCCGGGCCGGGCGCGCCGTGCAGCGGGCCGCGGTCGCCCTGCGGGGTGTCGGGGCCCGGCTCGGTGGCGAGCGACCCGGCATCCTCGGCCGCGAGGGACCCCTCACCGGCGGTGACCCCCGCCACGCCGGCCCCGGCGTCCACGGCGGACTCCACCGCACCCGCCGCGTCCACCGCGTCCACCGCGTCCACCGCGTCCATCGCGGGCTCCACCGCACCCGCCGCACCCGCCGCACCCGCCGCGTCCACCACCGGGTCCGCCGGCAGCGCCGCCGCCGCGCCCGTACCCCCGCCGAACACCACGCCCGCCGCCGTCACCAGGACGAGCGCTCGGCGGGCGCCGTGCGCGGCCGGGTGACCCCCGGCCCGTACCGGAAGCCCCAGCGCGAGGTCCCGCCGCCGCTGGGCACAACCCGGGCAGCCGCAGTCCGCCGCTGGCTCGATTTCTTCGAAGACCGGCACACTCATGCGTTCCCCTCCACACTCGTCAAGATCTTTTCGCGCTCTTGCACGGGCGCCATCGTCTCAACTGTCTGGACAAATCGCATTTTGACGGATCGAAGGCCCAATACGACCATCCGACAGGCCGGGCGGGACCGTAAATGGTCAAGAGCACGGTCAGGCGTCCTGTAGAGTTATCTCTGTCAGCAGGCGCCGCTAGCTCAGTTGGTTAGAGCAGCTGACTCTTAATCAGCGGGTCCGGGGTTCGAGTCCCTGGCGGCGCACGCGAAAGGCCGAGGCCCTTCACCGCATGGTGAAGGGCCTCGGTCGTCTTCCCGTCTCCCGGTCCCGTTTCCTACAGTGAGCGGAACCCGACCTCCCGCGGCGGTTCCGGGCTCCTCCCGCGGCCCGTGAGCACGCGGTCGAGGACCGGCCCGGCCGGCGGCCGGCGCTCACGCCCCGCCGGCCGGCCCCGGTCTCCCCCGGATCATCCGCAGGTCAGCAGGTCAGCCGCAGGTCAGCGACCGCCGGTGCCCGTCAGATACGCCGACACCACCACGTTCGCCGTGTACGCGCCCGTCTCCCGGTCGAAGTCGCCGCCGCACGTGATCAGGCGCAGCTCCGCGCGGTCCGGCTCGCGCGGGCCGTAGGCCCGGCGGGGGTCGAAGCCGTCCCTGGGGAGCACGTCCACCTCGTCGATCGTGAATTCCGCGACGCTTCCGTCCGAACGGGTCACGGACACCCGCGCCCCCGGGCGCACCGCGCTCAGGCCGTAGAAGACGGCGGGGCGGGTGTCGGTGTCGACGTGGCCCACCAGGAGGGCGGCGCCGGGGGCGCCGGGGCGGGTGCCGGCGGCGTACCAGCCGACCGTGCGCGGCATCGCGAAGGGCGGCGGGTCGATCGCGCCGTCCGGGTCGAGACCGCGGGCGACGACGGGGGCGGAGATGCCGACCGAGGGGATGTCCACCCGGCGCGGCTCGACCGGGTCGAGCGGGGCGTGCGCCGGGGGCAGTGCCACGCCCGGCGGGCGCCCGACGGCGGCGATGTCGCCGGTGGTCGGTGCCGAGCCGTGGGCCGGGCCCTGGCGGGCGTCCGTTCCCCAGACCCAGAGGCCGAGGACGAGCACGGCCCAGGCCGTGCCGGTCAGCGCGCGCCCGGAGGACACCCGGCCCGCCCGGTCAGTCCGTGCCCTGGCCCGTGCCGCCGCGCCGGCGGGCGCTGCGGAGGGCGACGGCGACGGCCGCGAGGGCGGCCATGCCGAGGCCGAGGAGGGTGTACGGGGTGCCGAGGCCGGCCTCGTCCGCCGTCTGGGCGACGCCGGGGGCCGCGGGCGCGGCGAAGGCGGCCGCCGCGCCACCGCCGCCCGCGCGGACCGGGGCGACCGGGGAGGCGTGGTGGGTCGGCTGGTGCGTGGGCTGGTGGGTCGGCTGGTGGGTGGGGCGGTGGGTCGGCTGGTGGGTGGGGCGGTGGCTCGGCTCGGGGTGGCGGCGGACCTGGACCGTGCCGACGTCGGCGTGGTCGTGGCCGTCGCAGGTCACGGTGACCTTGTAGGTGCCGTCCTCGAGTCCGGACTTCAGGGTGGTGTCACCGAAGAGCGGGTTCTTTCCGCCGTCCCGGCCGGTGAGCTCCGCGTCGGCCACGAAGGCGGCGGACTTGGCCGCGCCGGTGGTGCCCTTGCATCCCGTGACGCGCACGTCGACGTCGGCGCCGGGGGCGGCGGCGGCCGGGGTGACGGTGGCCCGGACGCCGTCGTGGGCGAGCGCGGTGCCCGCGACGGGCGGTGCGAGCACCAGAGCCACGGCCGCCCCGGCGGCACGGAGAGCGATGGGACCTGAACGCATGGTGACCTCCTGGTACTGGCAGGGTCACCCGATTCGGGTCGGTTCGCATCCGCAGGGGGCCCGACAGGGCCCCCACCTGCGCGGACTCAGATCCGCTCGACGAGGTCCGCGATCGACTTCACGACCTTGGAGGGGCGGAAGGGGAAGCGGTCGATCTCCGCCTGGGTGGTCAGGCCGGTCAGCACCAGGAAGGTCTGCATGCCGGCCTCCAGGCCGGCCAGGATGTCGGTGTCCATCCGGTCGCCGATCATGGCGCTGGTCTCGGAGTGCGCGCCGATCGCGTTGAGGCCGGTGCGCATCATCAGCGGGTTGGGCTTGCCCGCGAAGTACGGCTCCTTGCCGGTCGCCTTGGTGATCAGCGCCGCGACGGAGCCGGTGGCGGGCAGCGGGCCCTCCAGGGAGGGGCCGGTCTCGTCGGGGTTGGTGCAGATGAAGCGGGCGCCGGCGTTGATCAGCCGGACCGCCTTGGTCATGGCCTCGAAGGAGTACGTGCGGGTCTCGCCGAGCACCACGTAGTCGGGGTCGTGGTCGGTGAGCACGTAGCCGATGTCGTGCAGGGCGGTGGTGAGGCCGGCCTCGCCGATGACGTACGCGGTGCCGCCGGGACGCTGGTCGTCGAGGAACTTGGCGGTGGCGAGCGCCGAGGTCCAGATGTTCTCGACGGGGACGTTGAGGCCCATGCGGGCGAGCCGGGCGTGCAGGTCCCGCGCGGTGTAGATGGAGTTGTTGGTGAGGACGAGGAAGGGCTTCCCGGTGTCCCGCAGCTTGGTGATGAACGCGTCGGCGCCGGGGATCGGCACGCCCTCGTGGATGAGGACGCCGTCCATGTCGGTGAGCCAGGATTCGATCGGCTTGCGCTCTGCCATGGGTGCGGGACTCCTGCCGTACGTGACGAACGGTGTGCTGGGGGCGACGCGACGACGCTGTGGCGACGCCCCCAGCGTAGGTCAGGAAGTGCTGACCCTGACCCCGTCGATCACCCAGTACCAGTTGTTGGAACCGGTGTAACGGAAGCGGAAGCTGACGGTGGAGGCGCCGGCCGGGACGTTCACCGTGACCGACTGGGGCTGGGAGACGACGTCGGCGGTGTACGACTTCACGACGGTCGGGGTGCCGCCGTTGAAGCTCGCGAGGACCTGGGCGGTCTGGGCGCCCTCCTGGCGGTAGTGGGTGGTGAAGTCGAGGGTGACCCGGCTCGCGCCGGTGACCGGGTGGGCCGGGCTGACCAGGGTGGAGTCGTACGTGCCGGAGAAGGTCTTGTCGGCCCACTCGTCGGAGTCGGCGACGGCGAAGACGCCGCGGGCGCGCACGTTCAGCTCCCGCCACTGGTCGCGCTGGGTGCGGGACCAGAACTCGTCGGTGGCGAAGGACCAGCCGCGCCACTCGGTCGTGCCGCCGGTGCCCATGGCGTTGTTGATGACGGACCAGCCGCTGGGCGCGGTGTGGGTGAAGCCGAGGACGCCGGTCGGGATGCCGGTCTCGTCGACGCGGCCGGTGAGGGCGGACTGGAGGGTGTCGAAGGGGTCGGTGGTGCGTTCCTGGATCGGCTTGCCGTCGAGGCCCCAGGCCGGGTCGGGGGTGATGCCGAGCTGGCGGAAGACGGTGGCGGCGACGTCGACGAGCCGGGTGTCGAGCGGGCGGGCGCCGGCCGCGATGCCGGGGCCCTGGGCGAGGACGAAGGTGCGGCGCTCCTCGATGCTGGAGCCGCCGTGGCCGCCGGCGTCGGTGTGGCCGTGGTCGGTGGCGACGATGACGGTCCAGCGTTCGGTGGCGTACGCGGGGCGGGCCCGGATCGCGGCGAGCAGGCGGCCGAGGTGGGCGTCCTGGACGTCGATGGCGTCGAGGTACTTCTGGCTGGCGGCGCCGTAGGAGTGCCCGATCTCGTCGGTCTCGCCGAAGTAGACGAAGAGGACGTCGGGGTTCTGGTTGCGGAGGATGTCCTCGGTGGCGTCGGTGATCAGGGCGTCGTTGACCGCGTAGTCGTTGTTGTACACGAGCTTGGCGTCGGCGCCGGGGGTGACCGTGCCGTAGGTGTCGAGTTCGGGCCAGTCGACGGCGGCGAAGAGGGACAGGTCGGGGCGGACCTGGTGCAGGCGGGCGAGGAAGCCGGGGTGGGCGGCGTAGTTGCGGCCGGTGAAGGTGTTGTCCTTGACGCCGTGCTTGTCGGGCCAGACGCCGGTGGAGATGGTGGACCAGCCGGGGCCGGAGGAGGTGGCGGCCATCGGGTTGGCGTAGAGCAGCGAGCGTCCGTAGGTGCCGCCCGCCATCAGCGACTTGAGGTGCGGGGCCTTCGCGGCGTCGATGCGGTCGTGGCGCAGTCCGTCCATGCCGACGACGAGCACCTTGTCCTTGCTGGTGCCGTTCGGCAGGACGGGGGTCGTCGCGGCCCGGGCGGCGGGGGCGGTGGCGAGGCCGGTGGCGGCGACGGCCGCGCCGGCTCCGGCGGCGGCGAGGACGGTGCGGCGGGATATGCCGGTGCTGAGCGGCATGCGGTTCCTCCGGGAGGGGCGAGAGCGGGGCACGCGTCAACGCCCCTGGTTCCCAGGGGCGTTGAGCGCGCGCGAGGTTTGGTCCGTACCCGTTATCCTTCCGCGACATTCCCGGGCGGGGAAAGGGTCGCGCGGTGAACTTTCAGCTGCCGGTCGCGGACTTCCACGCGTCCACGTACGACGTGAGGTTGGTGTCGATGTCCTTCCAGTCCGGTTCGAAGACCTCGACCCCGTTCATCAGCTTCGCCAGCTCGATGGCGTTGGCGTCGGTGGCCTTGACGTCCTTGCGGACGCTGAAGCCGCCGCCGATGGAGCTGACCTCGCGCTGGGCCTGCTCGCTCAGCAGGAAGTCGAGCAGCTTCTTGCCGTTGTCGGCGTGCGGGGCCTTGTTCACCAGGCCGGCGGCGTAGGGCAGGGCGAAGGTGGTGGGCTTGCCGCCCTGCTTCGCGGGGAACCAGATGGCGAGGTTCGGCATGGACGCGGACTGGGCGAAGTTCATCTGCACGTCGCCGTTGGCGACCAGGATCTCGCCCTTGTCGACCTTGGGGGCGAGCTTGGAGGTCGAGGAGGACGGGCCGACGTTGTTGGCCTGAAGCTTCTTCAGGTACTCCATGGCCGGCTCCTCGCCGCCGAAGTCGTGCATCGCCTTGATCAGCACGGCGGTGCCGTCGCCCGCGACGCCGGGGGTGGAGTACTGCAGCTTGTTCCTGTACTTCGGGTCGAGCAGGTCCTCCCAGGTGGTGGGCGGGGTGGTCAGCTCCTTCTTGTTGTGGACGAAGCCGAAGAAGTTGTTCACGACGGAGGTCCACTTCCCGTCGGCGGCCTTGTCGCCGCCGGCCACCTGGTCGGCGCCCTGGGGGGTGTAGGCCTGGAGCAGTCCCTTGGAGTCGGCCTGCTGGATGAAGGGCGGCAGGGTGACGAGCACGTCGGCCTGGGTGTTGCTCTTCTCGCGGGCGGCGCGCTGCACCATCTCGCCGGAGCCGCCCTCGACGTACTCGACCTTGATGCCGGTCCGCTTCTCGAAGTCCTTGAAGACCTTGTCGTACCAGCCGTCGCCCGCCTCGCCCTTGAGGCCGTCGGCGCTGTAGACGGTGACGACCTTCTCGTCGGCGGCGGCGGTGGAGCCGCCGCAGGCGGTGAGGGCGGTGGCGAGGGCGAGGCAGCCGGCGGCGGCGGCGAGCGGCTTGGCGTACGTAAGCATGACGTCGTTCTCTCCTGACGGAAGGGGGTGCTAGCGGTACGAGGCTTTGGTGCGGATGCGGGAGACGGCGAGCAGGACGAGCAGGGTCGCCGCCATCAGGACCACGGCGAGGGCCGAGCCCGTGAAGAGCGAGCCGCGGTCGGTGGCCGTGAAGACGAGCACGGGCAGCGGCAGCCAGTCCGGCGGGTAGAGCATCATCGTGGCGCTCAACTCGCCCATGGACAGGGCGAAGCAGAGGCCGGCCGCCGCGTTGAGCGACGGCAGCAGGAGGGGCAGCCGCACCCGGAACAGGACGTACGAGGGGCGGGCGCCGAGGCTGGCGGCCGCCTGCTCGTACATCGGGTCCAGGCGCAGGATGGCGGCCGAGACCGACTGGTGGGCGAACGCCGTGACAAGAACGGTGTGCGCCAGGATCACGATCCAGCGCGTGCCGTTGAGGAGCAGCGGCGGCTGCGAGAAGGCCACCAGGACGGCGAGGCCGACGACGACCGAGGGCACCGCGACCGGCAGCACGAACAGCGCGTCGAGCACCCGGCGCCCGCGCTTGCGCAGCGCGGCGGCGGTGAGCGCCGCCCAGGTGCCGGTGGCCAGCGCGAGGACGCTCGCGGTGAGCGCGGTGACCAGGCTGGTGGTGAGGGCCTGGAGGGACTCGCCGCGGACGGCCGCCGTGTAGTGGGCGGTGGTCGGGCCGGACGGGAGGGCGCCGGACCAGTGGGTGGCGAAGGAGGCGGCGAGGACGACGAGGAGCGGCAGGGCGAAGAGGGGGACGAAGAGGACCGCGAAGAGGGCCCAGGCGCCCCAGCGCCCGGCCCGGCTATGCACCAGCACGTCGGCTCACCGCCCGGTAGATCGTGTAGAGGCCCACGGAGATCAGCACGTTGACGACGGCCACCACGCAGGCCGCCGCGTAGTCGGACTCGAGGACGGCCTTGCCGTAGACGAGCATGGGCAGGGTCGTGACGCCCTTGGCACCGGTGAAGAGGACGATGCCGAACTCGTTGAGGCACATGACGAGGACGAGGCTGCCGCCGGCCGCGAGGGCGGGCAGGGCCTCGGGCAGGATCACCCGGCGCACGATCCGCAGCGGGCGGGCGCCGAGCGAGGAGGCCACCTCCAGCTGGGCGGTGTCCAGTTGGGCGAAGGCGGCGAGCAGCGGGCGCATCACGAAGGGCGTGAAGTACGTGATCTCGGCGAGCAGGACGCCCCAGGGGGTGGTGAGGAACCGGAAGGGGCCCTCGGCGGCTCCGGTGACGTCGGTCCACAGCCCGTTGGCCACGCCGACCGTGCCGTACAGGAACAGCAGGGCGAGCGTGATGAGGAAGGACGGGAAGGACAGGAAGACGTCGATGAACCGGGCCACGGCCCGGGCGCCGGGGAAGGGCACGAAGGCGATGACGAGGGCGAGCACGCAGCCGAGGACGAGACAGCCGGCGGTGGCCGCCGCGGCCAGCCACACGGTGGTGACGAGCGCGTCGCGGAAGGACTCGGAGGCGAAGACCCGGGCGTACGCGCCGGGCGCGAGCGACTCCCGGACGACGAGCGCGAGCGGGTAGAGGAAGACGACGCCGAGCGCGAGCACGGGCGGCGCGGCCCAGAGCCAGGCGGGCGTCCGCCGGCCGGTCCCCCGGTCCGGCCGCCCGGGCGCGGCTGTGGGCGCCGTGGGCGGGCGGTGCTCGGCGGGCGGCGCGTCGACGAGTCCCGCGGCCCGGCTACCCATCGTTCACCCCCGCGGCCAGCAGGACGGCGTCCTCGGGGGCGAAGTGCAGCGTGACCTCGTCGCCGAGGGCCGGGGTCTCCCGGAGCTCGCGCACGTCGGCCTTGACGCGGTGGCGGGCCGGGCCGACCTCCACGTACAGGCGGTGGGTGGCGCCGCGCCACTGGACCTCGGCGACGCGGCCGGTGAGCGCGTTGGGCCCGGGGCCGAGGCCGACGAGATGGGGGCGGACGCAGAGGGTGGCGCCGGCGCCGGGCAGGGCGGTGTCGCCGACCGGCACGTCGAGCGGGACGTCGTCGAGGCGGACGCCGGCGCGGTCGGCGCCGACGACGACCGGGAGGAGGTTGGCGTTGCCGACGAAGGAGGCGGTGAACTCGGTGCGGGGCCTGCGGTACAGCTCCTGCGGGGTGCCGCAGTCCTGGAGCCGGGCCTGGTCCATGACGGCGATCCGGTCGGCGAGGGTGAGCGCCTCGACCTGGTCGTGGGTCACGTAGAGGAGGGAGACCTCGGGCAGTTCCCGGTGCAGGCGGGCGAGTTCGGCGAGCATCCCGGAGCGCAGCTGGGCGTCGAGCGCGGACAGCGGCTCGTCGAGGAGGAGCACGTTCGGGCGGATGGCGAGGGCGCGGGCGATGGCGACGCGCTGCTGCTGGCCGCCGGACAGCTCGCGCGGGTAGCGCCGGGCGTAGGCGGACATGCCGGTCATCTCCAGGGCCTCGGCGACCCGGCCGGGGATCTCGGCCTTGGGGACCCTGGGGTCGCGCCGGGCCTTGAGGCCGAAGGCGACGTTGTCCTCGACCCGCATGTGCGGGAAGAGGGCGTACTGCTGCACGACCATGCCGATGCCCCGCTGGTACGGCGGGAGCGCGGTGACGTCGCGGTCGCCGATGAGGACCCGTCCGGCGACCGGCCGGACGAAGCCGGCGACGGCCCGCAGGGCGGTGGTCTTGCCGGAGCCGGAGGGGCCGAGGAGGGCCATGACCTCGCCGGGTTCGACGGTGAGGTCGAGCGAGTCGAGGACGGTGTGGCCGCCGTAGCGGACGGTGACGCCGTCGAAGCGGATGCCGCCGGTCATGCCGTGCGCTCCTCGTACTCCCCTATGAGGGCGGGGAGTCCGGCGACCGAGGGCAGCACCCGGGTGGCGCCGTGCGCGGTGAGCGCGGTCTCGTCGTGGGCGCCGGTGAGGACGCCGGCGACGATCCCGGCGCCGGAGCGGACGCCGCTGAGCATGTCGTACGAGGTGTCGCCGGCGACCACGATCCGGCGGACGTCGTCGACGGCGCCGGTGCGCAGGAAGGCGGCGAGCACCATGTCCGGGTAGGGGCGGCCGCGGCCGCCCGCGTCGGCGGGACACAGGGTCAGCGGGACGAGGTCCCGCCAGCCGAGGGCGTCGAGGATGGCGTCCTGGGTGGGCCGGGCGAAGCCGGTGGTGAGGACGACGGTGCGGCCCTGCTCCTGGAGCCGGGCGATGGTCTCGGCGGCGCCGGCGACGGGGGCGATCCTGCCCGCGGCGACGAGCTCGGCATAGGCCGCTTCGAAGGCGAGGTTGGCCTGCCGGGCGCGCTGTTCGTCGCTGCCGAAGAGGTGGCGGAAGACCGAGATCTTGGACTCGCCCATGGTGGCGCGGACGTGGTCGATCATGGTGGCCGGGTCCTCGCCGAGGCGGGTCGCGGCGGCCGTGAAGGCCTGCTCGACGAGGCCGTCGTCGGCGACGGTGGTGCCCGCCATGTCGAGGACGACGAGCTTGTGCTGCGTGGTCGTGGTCATCGGTGTCACCAGCCCAGTTCGTTCGCGGTGGTCTCGGCGATGGCGGGCGAGCAGGTCATGCCGCGGCCGCCGGGTCCGGTCACCAGCCACACGCCGTCGCGCACCCGCTGGCGGTGGACGACCCGGGTGGTGTCGGTGCACTGCGCGTACACACCGGCCCAGCGGCGGCGCACGCGCGGCAGCGGGCGGCCGAGCAGGGACTCGACCACGCGCGTGAGGTGTTCGTACGGCTCCTCGACGGTGTCGAAGGCGAAGGGGTACTCGTACTCGTGGGTGTCGCCGATGGTCAGTCCGCCGTCGAGGCGCTGCACCATGAGCAGCTGCATCTTGTGGGCGGCGGCCGTCGGGTCCTGCGCCTGGCCGGCGTTGAGGGCGTCGAGGGCGGCGGAGGCGTAGGCGGGGTAGTAGCGGAAGGAGTCGGCGTCGGCGACGGAGGTGGTGAGGGGCTCGCCGAGCGGGTCGGTCTGCATCATCTGGAGCCGGACCCGGCGCACCGGCACCTCGCCGGCGACCTCGCGGACCAGGCCGGACAGCCAGGCGCCGGTGCACAGGACGACGGCGTCGCCGGTGTGGACGTCGCCGTGGTCGTCGCGGACCGCGTGCTCGCCGACCACCTCGCGGACCTCGCGGTGCGGCAGGAAGGTGTAGCGGCCGGAGGCCAGGAGGGCTTCGCGGAGCGCGAGTTGGGCGGTGCGCGGCTCGACGGCGGCGTCCCGCTCGCACCACAGGGCGGCGTCGAAGGCGCCGCGCAGCGCCGGGTTGACCGCCCGGGCCTCCTTTGGGGTGAGCAGCTTGTAGCCGCGGGCGGCGGCGTCGTCCCGGGCCACCGCGGCCTCGGCGACGCCGAGTTCGAGCGCGCCGCGGACGGGGGTGAGCGAGCCGATGGCCCGGAAGCCGAGCTTCGGGACGCGGGCGCCGATGCCCTCCCACAGCTCGCGGGCGCGCAGGGCGGTGTCCAGTTCCTCCCCGCCGGCCCGCCCGCTGACCCAGATCTGGCCGAAGTTGCGGAGGGAGGCGCCGCGCGCCTCGGCCTCCCGCTCGATGTGGACGACCTCGTGGCCGCGTTCGACTGCCTGCCAGGCGTGCATGGTTCCCACGACGCCGGCTCCGACGACTATCACCTTCATGCCGTTCACGGTCGGGGCGGTGGATGGCCCGGACCGGTCGGGGTGGCGACGGGACGGTGAACGGACCGCCAAGCTTGGACTAGACCCGTTACCTTTTTGTGATGTCAGGGTCGAGGGCGAGCCGGGGCGGAGAGGAGGCGGTGGAAGGCGACGGGAGGCGGCGGAAGGCGAAAGAGGGCCTGGAAGGCGCTATTCCTGGCGACCCAGGTGGGCGGTGAAGCTGAAGCGGTCGCCGCGGTAGAGGGTGCGCACCCGTTCCAGCGGACGGCCGTCGGTGTCCCGGGACACGCGGTGCAGCAGCAGCATCGGCAGCGCGGGCGGGGTGCCGATGAGCAGCGCCTCGCGCGGGGTCGCGAGCACGGTCTCGATCCGCTCGTCGGCGTCACCGAAGACCACCCCGAGCCGCTCGTGGAGATAGGCGTAGAAGGAGGAGTCCGGGTCGAACTCGGTGTCCAGGCGCGGTGCGCGGGCCTCCGAGACGTACGTGCTCTCCAGGCCGACCCGCTCCTCGTCGGCGAGCAGCACCCGCTCCATGTGCCACACCGGCTCGCCGGCCGCCACGCCCACCTGGGGCGCCAGCTCGGCCGGGCACGGGAAGCGGTCGAGCGAGATGAGCGCCCGCCCCGGGGTGCGGCCCTGGCGGCGCACCCCCTCGGTGTAGCTGGCGAGCGACAGCGGCTGCTCCAGCTTGGGCCCGGCGACGACGGTGCCGCGTCCCTGCCGCCGCAGCCGCCCTTCGAGCAGCAGCTCGCGCAGCGCCTGCCGGACGGTCTCGCGCGAGACCTCGTACCGCACGGCGAGATCGCGCTCGGTCGGCAGCAGCCCGCCCTCCCCCAGCTCGTCGACGAGTTCGGCGACCCTCGCCTTCACCGCGTAGTACTTCGGGATGCGCCCGTGCTCGGGGATGCCGGAGCGGATGGGCGCGCCCGGGTCGCCCATGCTGTTCATGTTGCTCATCCGGTGATCGTCGCAGACCGCGGTGAACGCGGAGGTGTACGGAGGGTGACCCGGGGGCGCCGGCCGGCCGGCTCAGCGGCGCCGTGCGCGGCGGGCGAGGACGATCAGGGTGGCGCCGGTGGCGAGCAGGGCCGCGGCCAGCGGGGCGAGGCGGAGGGCGGCGTTCCGGGCGGTGCTCGCGGCGGACTCCTGCCGTCCGGTGCTGGCGAGTTCGGGCCGGTCCGGGTCGGCGGTGCCGGTTCCGGGGGCGGTGGTCCCGGCCGGGTCGGGGGTGCCGGAGGGCGGACGGACGGGGGCGGCCGGGTCGGGGGGCGGGTCGGTGGGGGTGGCCGGTTCCGCGTCCGGGTCGGCCGCGCCGGGGTCGGCGGGGGCGATCGTCAGCCGGTACGCGCCGGACTCGCCCACCCAGTCGCCGTCCTCGCCGCGCCGCTGCACGACGGCGGCGCTGACCGTGACCTCGTCGGGCGCGGCGTCGGCGCCGAAGGCGAGGCGCACGGGCACGGTGAGGGTGCGGCCCGCGGGCACCGCGAACCCGTCGAAGGCGGGCACGGCCGGCACGACGGGCGTCGGGCGCTTCGGCGCGGCCTGGAGCTCCGGCCCCTCGAACACGCCCACGCTCTCGGCCCGTTCGGTGCGCTCGAAGGCCACCGGGCGCCAGAGCCGCGCCCCCGCGTCGTAGAACTCGGCCCGGATCTGCCCGGGTTGGAGCACCTTGTCCCGGTCGGCGAGCACGAGGACCGGGTGCACGTCGCGGCACGGCTCGGCGGTGGTGTTCGTCAGGTCCAGGCTCCAGGTCCGCGGCTCCCCGCCCGCCGGGTACTCCTCGGGACCGCCGTGGATCCGGGTGGTCAGCGGGAAGTCCTTGTCCCCCGCCGCCCCGCAGGCCGGTGCCGCGGGCGCGCCGGCCGTGGCCTCCGCCGGCGCGGCGGCCAGGGCTCCCGCCCAGGCCGCGGTGAGCGCGGCGAGGGAGACGGCGGTACTGCTCGTGCGCATCGGTCGCATGGTCGGTCCCGGTGCCTTTGCTGCTCGCGGACGTGCGGACGTACGGCTCGCCCGCGACGCTGCCACGCACCGGCGGGCGCCCGGGGCAGCGACGCGGCGGCGGGGTCCGGACGGGGCGCACATTCCGCCCGATCAGCGTATTTTCACAGCGGTACGGGGCGGGGGTACGGGCCCCGGGCCCGGGCCCCTGGTCCCCGGCCCGGCCACCAGGGCCTGGCCGCCCCTGATCCGCCGGACCGGCCCTACGTGCCGAACACCGGCGCCAGGACCAGCTGCGCCGCCCCGTCCGCGACCGCCGTCGGGCCCGTCACGGTCTCGACGGCGGCGGGCAGCCCGAGGCCGGCGAGCACCTCGCGGGCGCCGTGCGCGAAGACCTCGGGCGCGGCGAGCACGGCCCGGCCGCCCAGCAGGACCCGGTCGACGTCGAGCAGCCGGACCAGGTTGGCGGCGCCGGTGCCGAGCACCCGGGCCGCCTCCGCCAGGTCGCCGCGGGCCAGGGCGGCCAGGCACAGCACCTCCAGGCAGCCGCGCCCGCCGCAGTCGCAGCGCGGCCCGTCGAGCTGCACGGTCTGGTGGCCCAGCTCCCCGGCGCCGGTGCGGCCGCCGCGCAGCACCGCCCCGCCGAGCACGAGACCCGCGCCCAGGCCCGTACCGAGGTGCACATAGGCGAAGGAGCCGGGTGCGCCGGGGCGGCGGGCGAGGCCGAGGGCGGCGGCGTTGGTGTCCTTGTCGAGCGCGACGGGCAGGCCGAGCCGCCGCTCCAGCTCCTCCCGCAGCGGGAACCCGTCCCACTCGGGGAAGCCGGTGACCCGCCCGGGCCGCCCGCTGCGGTGGTCCAGGGGGCCGGGCATGGCGACGCCGACCCCGAGGACGGGGGAACCGCCCTTGCCGCCCTTGTCCCCCTTGACCCCTTCGGGCGGCTCGGGCGGCTCGGCGGCGAGCAGGGCGGCGACCTCCGCGCGGGCCGCCGCGAGGACCGGCTCGGCGCCCGCGCCGAGGTCGAGCGGGGCGCGGCGGACGGCGACGGGCGCGCCCGCGAGGTCGAGCAGGACGGCGGTGAGCTCGTCGCGGTCGAGGTGGAGCCCGACCGCGTACGCCGCCGTGGGGACGAGCCGCAGCACCATGGCCGGCTTGCCGCCGGTGGAGGCGCGGCGGCCCGCGTCGGCGACCAGCCCCTCCTCCCGCAACCGCGCGGTGATCTTGCTGACGGCCTGCGGGGTGAGGCCGGTCCGGTCCGCCAGTTCCAGCCGGCTGACCCCGGCCTCCCCGGCGGTGCGCAGCAGGTCGAGGACGAGCGCCGCGTTGTGGCTGCGCAGGGCCGGGAGGTTGACCCCGCCGCGCCGCCCGCCGGACAGGTCCGCCGCCCCCGGGTTCGTACCCATACTCGGCCCTGGACCCGGACCCGCACCTGGACCCGGCCCCGGACCGGCCCCCGTTCCGGTGGTCCTGCCGCGCGCGGCTCCGCTCCCCTGGTCCCTGTTCACCTGCCCATTGTGCCGGTCGCTTGCACTTCAGCAACAGCGTTGCCAAAGTGGTTCCCATGAGCTCCCCCCGTACCCCGCTCCGCGTCGGCCTCGTCGGCTACGGCCTGGCCGGCTCCGTCTTCCACGCCCCGCTGATCGCCGCCTCCCCCGACCTGGTCCTGGACACGGTCTCCACCGGCAACCCGGAGCGCGCCGCGCAGGCCCGCGCCGAGCACCCGGGCGTGCGGGTCGCGGGCTCGGCCGAGGAACTCCTCGCGCGCGCCGACGCACTCGACCTGGTCGTGGTCGCCTCCCCCAACAAGACGCACGTCCCCGTCGCCACCGCCGCCCTGAAGGCGGGCCTTCCGGTGGTCGTGGACAAGCCGCTGGCCGGCACCGCCGCCGAGGCGCGCGCCCTGGCCGCGCTCGCCGAGGAGCGCGGACTGCTGCTCTCCGTCTTCCAGAACCGGCGCTGGGACAACGACTTCCGCACGCTCCGCGCGCTCCTCGCCGACGGCGCCCTGGGCGAGGTCCAGCGCTTCGAGTCCCGCTTCGAGCGCTGGCGGCCGCAGCTCAAGGGCGGCTGGCGCGAGTCGGGCGCGCCCGAGGAGATCGGCGGACTGCTCTACGACCTCGGCAGCCACGTGGTCGACCAGGCCCTCGTCCTCTTCGGCCCGGCCGTGCGCGTCTACGCCGAGGCGGACGTGCGCCGCCCCGGCGCCGAGGCGGACGACGACACCTTCATCGCGGTCACGCACGCGAACGGCGTCCGTTCCCACCTGTGGACGAGCGCGACCACCGCGCAGCTCGGCCCGCGCTTCCGGGTGCTCGGCCGCACGGCGGGTTACGTGAAGTACGGCCTCGACCCGCAGGAGGCGGCGCTCCGCGAGGGCCTGCGGCCCGAGCCCGGCACCCCGTGGGGCGTCGAGCCCGAGGAGCTGTGGGGCCGGCTCGGCGCCGGAGAGTCCCCGCTCACCGGCGGCGGCACCCCCGTCGAGACCCTGCCGGGCGCCTACCCGGCGTACTACGAGGCCGTCGCCGCCGCCCTGCGCGGCACCGGCGCGAACCCGGTGACGGCGCACGAGGCGGCGGCGGCGCTCGACGTCCTGGAGGCGGCGCGCCTCTCCGCCCGCGAGGGCGTGGCGGTGAGCCTGTGACCGGCACGGGCACGGGCACAGGGACGGGAATGGGCAACGGGCACCCGGACCGGCTGGACGAACTGGCGGCCCAGGAGGCGGCGCTGGTCCTGCCCCACTTCACGTACGAGGACGCCTGGACGCTCGGCACGATCCTGGTCGCACTGGCCCGGGAGCGGCGCGCGCCGGTCGCGATCGACGTACGGCGCGGGGCGCAGCAGCTGTTCCACTGCGCACTGCCCGGGTCGAGCGCCGACAACGACGCCTGGATCGACCGGAAGCGGCGGGTGGTCGAGCGGTACGGGGTGAGCTCGTACCTGGTCGGTGCCCGCTTCCGCGCCAAGGGCACGACCTTCGAGGCCTCCTCGCGGCTCGACCCGGACCGCTATGCCGCGCACGGCGGCTCGTTCCCGATCGCGGTCGAGGGCGCCGGGGTCATCGGCTCCGTCACCGTGTCGGGGCTGCCGCAGGCCGAGGACCACGCGCTGGTCGTCCTCGGCCTGGAGCGGCTGCTCGCCGCGTACGGCTCCTGAGGGGCGCCGGCCCCCGGGCCGGGTTCAGGCGTCCTTCAGCTCCTGCCGCTGCCTTCCCAGACCCTCGACCTCCAGTTCGACGACGTCGCCGGCGCGCAGGTACGGCTTGGGCTCCGGCTGTCCCATGGCGACGCCGGCCGGCGTGCCGGTGTTGATGACGTCGCCGGGGTAGAGGGTCATGAAGCGGCTGACGTAGCGGACGACCCGGGCGACCGGGAAGATCTGGTCCGAGGTGTGCCCGTCCTGCCTGAGCTCGCCGTTGACCCACAGCCGCAGGCCCAGCGCCTGCGGGTCCGGCACCTCGTCGGCGGTGACCAGCCAGGGGCCGAGGGGGTTGAAGGTCTCGCAGTTCTTGCCCTTGTCCCAGGTGCCGCCGCGCTCGATCTGGAACTCGCGCTCGGAGACGTCGTGGGCGACGGCGTAGCCGGCGACGTGGGCCAGGGCCTCCTCGTCGGTCTCCAGGTAGCGGGCGGTGCGCCCGATGACGACGGCGAGCTCGACCTCCCAGTCGGTCTTCACCGAGCCGCGGGGCACGAGCACGGTGTCGTCCGGGCCGACGACGGTGTCGGCGGCCTTCAGGAAGACGACGGGCTCTGCGGGGGTCGGCTGGCCGGTCTCGGCGGCGTGCCCGTGGTAGTTCAGCCCGATGCACACGACCTTGCCGATCCGGCCGACCGGCGGGCCGATCCGCAGCCCGGCCGGGTCGAGCGCGGGCAGCACGCCCGCGCCGAGCGCGGCGCGGATCCGGTCGAGCGCGGAGCCGTCGGCGAGCAGCGCGCCGTCGATGTCCTCGACCAGCGCGGACAGGTCGCGCAGCGTCCCGTCCTGGTCCAGCAGGGCGGGCCGCTCGGCCCCGGCCGGGCCGACGCGCAGCAGCTTCATGGTGTTCTCCTCAGGTCGTGCCTCTGGTCGAGGCGGCCCGGCGAGGCGGGCCTCGGTGTGCCCCGGCCGATGGAGTGCGGCCATCGGAGGATTGGTCGATCCTCCAAGAGTTCGGTTCGCTGTGCAAGACCCCGTTCACAGACTGGACCCTTACTCATCGGTATACGGCGCTGGACTCAGACGCTGGGCGCGAGGGCGCCGGCCGCCGGCACGTCGCGGTAGAGGAAGGCGCGCTCCACGGCGGTCCAGGTGGTGCTGGTGACGATGTAGAGGGCGGCGGCGAGCGGGACGACGGCGACCGAGATCAGGGTCGCGAAGGAGAGCAGCGGGAGGTACTTGGTCATGGCGGCCATGGCCGCCGCCCCGGGCTGGTCGTCGGCCACCGGCTGCACCGGGTTCAGGGCCTGCTGCTTCTTCGTCCGGAGGTAGGTGTACGTGGCGACGGCGCCGACGATCGCGAAGAGCACGAGGTAGACCAGCCCGGCCGGGCCGAACACCCCGCCGTCGCCCAGCGCGTCCGCGTAGCGCCCGCCGAGCGGGGCGGCGAGCAGGCTGTGCCCGGACATCCGCCCGCTGGAGAACAGGTGGTACATGAGGAAGAAGGCGGGCGCCTGGAGCAGGCTCGGCAGGCAGCCGGCGAAGGGCGAGACCTTCTCCTTGGCGTGCAGCTCCATGACCGCCTTCTGCAGGCGCTCGGGGTTCTTGGCGTGCTTCCTGCGCAGCTCGGCGAGTTGCGGGGCGAGCCGGACGCGCGCCTTCTGGCCGCGGGCGGCGGCGCGGGAGAGGGGGTGGACGGCGAGTCGTACGGCCATCGTGAACGCGACGATGGCGGCGGCGGTCGAGGCGCCGGCGAACAGCGGGTGGAACAGGTCGGCGAGCTGCTCGACCAGGCTGGCGAAAACGGACATGGGAGCCCTCCGTGGGGTCTCGTCGTGCCGGGAAAAGGGGACTTTTCGGCAGGACGGATCCGCGTCGAGGGCTGAGCCCGTGGTGCTGGAGGGGGTGCCCTACGCGGCCGTCGGGAGGGGACGGCCGGGCGCCCTGGGCCTGCGGCGGCCCGCGGCGTCGGGGTCGCGTTGCGGCAGGAAGGCGGTGCGCCGGGCGCGGTCGCGCAGGGCGGTGCGCACGCGGGTGGGCGGTACGGGCAGGGCCGTACGGCCGCCGCCGATCAGGGCGCAGAGGAAGGCGCCGGCGGCGACGGCGAACGCGGCGGAGATGCCGGCTCCGGCGCCGGCACCGCTGCCGACCCCGTCGGTGAAGAGCATGTCGGCGAGGGCGAGGAGGAAGAGGAGCGGCGCGAGGACGCGCAGCAGGGGCCCGCGGGCCATGCCTTCCTCCTTCCGGGTGACGCCGTCACGACGTACGGACGGGATGACGACCGTACTGACGACCGTAATGACGTTATACAGGATCGGTCGTCCGGCCCGACCGGCCGTCACACCGGATCGACCGTCACGCCCGACCGGCCGTCACACCGGATCGACCGTCACGCCGGATCGAGCTCCAGGGGGACGAGGAGGCGGCGGGGGGCGAGGAGGGCGCGGCTGACCGGGTCGGCGGGGTCGGGGGCGAGTCCGGCGCCGGGCCGCATCTCGACGTCGGCGGGGTGGACCGGGATCCGGCAGGCCGGGCACTCGCCGTACGGGCCGAGCTCGGTGCCGCAGTCGACGTGGTGGAAGTGGCGCATGGGCTGGGTATCGGGCAGCTCGCGGCCCCAGCGCCCGAGGGAGCGCAGGACGGGCCACAGGCCGATGCCGCGCTCGGTGAGCACGTACTCGTCGCGCGCCGGGGACTCCTGGTAGCGCCGCTTGTCGAGGACGCCGGCCTCCACGAGGGCCTGGAGGCGGCCGGCGAGGACGGCGCGGGGGGCGCCGAGGTGGGCGAGGAAGTCGCTGTAGCGCCGCACGCCGTAGAAGGCGTCGCGGACGACGAGGAGGGTCCAGCGCTCGCCGATCACCTCCAGGGCGCGGGCGATGGAGCACTGCTGGGTCGCGTAGTCCTTGCCGAGGGCCATGGAACGAGTGTAGCGGGAGGGTTCATTCACTGAACTGGCACTGGTACGGTGAGCGGAGCCGCAAGGTTCAATGACCGAACCAACACCGTCGAGGTCCCGGCATGCCCAAGACCCCCGCCCAGGCCAGCGCCCGCACCCCTGCCCATCGGCCCTCCTCGTCCGCCCGCTCGTCGGGTGGGCCCGCCCGGGGGCGGGGGGCGCCCCGCCCCGGTGCGACGCTCGCCGTCACCAGCGCCGCCACCGCGCTCACGCTGATGAACTACACGGCGCCGATGCTGACCCTGCCCGCGATGACGGCCGCCTTCGGGACCCCGGCCGCCGCGCAGGCCTGGCTGCTCAACGGCACCCCGCTCGGCCTCGCCGTACTGCTGCTCGTCGCCGGCAGCCTGGCCGACGCGCACGGCCGGCGCCGGGTCTTCCTGCTCGGCACCCTCGCCCTCGGCGGCACCACGGCCCTGGGTGCCCTGGCCGGTTCCACGCTCACCTTCACCCTGGCCCGGGTCGCGCAGGGCGCGGCGAGCGCGGCCGTGCTCGCCGCGAGCCTCGGCCTGATCGCCCAGGCCCACCCCGGCGGAGCGGCGCGGATCCGGGCCACGGGGGTGTGGGGCGCGTTCGTGAGCGCGGGCATCGCGCTCGGGCCGCTGCTCGCGGGCGGGCTGAGCGGCCTGGGCGAGGTGGGCGGCCTGGCCGCGTGGCGGCTCGCGTACGGGGTGCTCGCGGCGGGCCTGCTGGTGGTGGCGGCGTTCGGGCCGCGCGCCCTGGCCGAGTCGCGGGCGCCGCACCGGACCCGGGCCGACCTGACCGGCGCCCTCGCCCTGGGCCTGGCGCTGGCCGCCGCGCTCACCGCGCTGACCCTCGGGCGGGACGGCTGGCTGCGTCCGCGGGTGGGGCTGCTGCTGCTCGCGGCCGTCGCCCTGACCGCGCTCTTCGTACGCGTCGAGCGGCGCGTACGGGCGCCGATGATCGACCTGGCGCTGCTGCGGCGCCCGGCGTTCCGGGCGGCGACGGCGGGCGCGCTGTTCACCGGCCTCGCCGTGATCGGCTTCTTCAGCGTGCTGCCGGCCCTGCTCCAGCACGGCGCGGGCATGGCGCCGCTGACGACGGCGTGGCTGTTCCTGGTGTGGTCGGGCACGGCGTTCGTGGTGGCGCTCCAGGTGCGGCGGCTCGCCGGGCGGATCTCCGCCCCGTACCAGCTCGTCCTCGGCTTCCTCCTGTCCACCGCCGGAGTGCTCGCGCTGTACGGCTCCCTGGAGGGCGGGTCCGTCCCGCGCCTGCTGCCCGGGCTGCTCGTCGCGGGCGTGGGCAGCGGCCTCCTGAACGCCGCACTGCCGCGGCTCGCCGTGGACTCCGTACCGCAGGAGCGGGCGGCGATGGGCTCCGGCGCCAACAACACGGCCCGCTACATCGGCTCCTCGGCGGGTGTGGCGCTGGCCCTCGCCCTGTCGACGGCCGGCCCCTACGCGGCGCTGTTCGCCTCGGCGGCGCTGGGGCTGCTGGGCGCGGTGGTGACGAGCCTGGCCCAGACGACGAGGCGGTAGGTGGAGGTGAACTCGGGCGTGCAGGTGGTGAGCGTGAGGTAGGCGCCGGGCCGGTCGTAGCCGTACTCCGGCTTGTACAGCGAGCGGGGCACGGGCGCGATGACGCCGACGTCGCGGGGCGAGGTGACCGGCAGGATCCGGTCGACGCGGTAGGTGGAGGTGCCCTCGCGGGTGCGGACGGTGATCGCGTCACCGGGCCGGAGCCGGTCGAGGTGCCGGAAGGGCTCGCCGTGGGTGTTGCGGTGCCCGGCGAGCGCGAAGTTCCCGGTCCGGCCGGGGGCGCCGGTGCCGGGGTAGTGGCCGACGTACCCCCGGTCGAGGACGCCGCGGCGGCTGACGCCGGGGGCGACGGGGACGGTGAGGCCGAGGCGGGGGATGCGGAGGACGGCGTAGGCGGCGTCTTCCTCGGGCGGGGCGGCTCGGGTCGCCGCGGGCGCCTCGGGCTCGGCGGTCTCGGCGGGCGGCGGGCCCGGGGATTCCGGCAGGGGTTCCGGCACGGGTTCCACCGTGGGCTCCGGCAGGGGTGAGGAGTCCCACGCGCGTTCGAGGTTGCGCACCTGCCGGTCGGCCTGGGCGCGGGCCTGTTCGTTGGTCCACCAGAGCTGGTGGACGACGAGGAGGAGCACGAGAACGCCGCAGGTGACGAGGGTTTCGGCGGAGAGCCAGAGGGCGCGGGCGGCGGGCCCGCGGCGCCGGCGGCCGCGCGGCGTCTGCACGACGACCGGGACCCGGCCGCGCCTCGTCGCTCGCACGGCGGGCACGATAAGCCGTGGAGCGCCAACTCTCCAGGGGCGTACAGCAGTACGGTGGACGACATGCGCCCCGACACGCCTGCCGACCACACCACCGAAGCCGAGCGTCTGCTCCGCACCGCGGGGCAGTACCCGGAGGACCGCGAACCGCTGCTGCTGCGCGCCGCCGCCCACCTGGAGCTGGCGGGCGAGCGCGAGCGGGCCACCTCCCTCTACGACGACCTGCTGGCCGGCGAGCCGGCCAACCCGCTCCTGATCAGGTCCCTCAAGGCGGCCAACCTCTGGGAGTACGGCCACGAGGCCGAGGCCCGCGCGATCATCGACGGCGTCCGGCGGGCCCGCCCGCAGGAGCCGGCGCCGTGGGAGATCGTGGCGGAGACCCTGGAGTCCCACGACGAGCTGGAGGCGGCGGAGGCGGCCTTCTCGGAGGCGGCCGGGCTGCTCGTGCCGCCGGGCGAGGAGGTCTCCTACGCGCTGCAGTCCCTGCTGTCGGGCCGCCACCGGGTGCGCCGGATGCTGGCCCTCCCCCACGACGCCCACGACGACCTGGCGGACCGCCTCCACACGGCGGAGGTCCCGCTGGACGAACTGCACGACCCGAAGCGCCTGTGGGCCCTCGGCTCCTCGGACCCGGCCGAGCTGCGTGCCGAGATCACCCGCCTCCGCTCCGAACTGGGCTCCTACCGCACGGCCCTGTCCCGCCCCTTCCCGGTCGCCGTCCTCCACTGGCCGGAACCGGAACTCGACGAGCTCCTCGCGGCCTACCCGGAGCTGGAGGCGGAGTACCCCACGTACACGGCCCACCTCACCGACATCGAGGCCTCCCTCCGCGAACTGGCCCAGTCCGGCACCCCGAACCTGGGCATCGTCCCGGCCACGGTCCCCTCCTACGAGGCCTTCGCCGCCTCGGAATCCTCCACCCCCGCCAACCCGGCCCTCCTCCCCCAATACGCCACCACCCTCGCCGCCCGCGGCCGCGCCACCCCCTGGCCCCCGGCCCGCGGCGCGAAGTGCTGGTGCGGGTCGGGGCGGGCGTATGGGGGGTGCCACGGGGCGGAGTAGCCCGGTACTTGACGACACAGTGCCCTCTCTGTCGGCCCCACCCTGGAGTCCCTGGTACGAATGGGTGGGGCTGATCAGGGAGGGGACAGAGATGAGCGGGTTGCCGAACCCGAGCGAACCGGCTTCGGGACTCTACGAGCAACTGGTGACCACGCGACTCGAAACGCAGCTCAAGGCGCTCGTCGAACGCGGCTGGCAGACGACAGATGGCGCCGTTGGTCCCGAATCCTCGCCTTCGGTCCTCTCCCGACATGTGGCCGACACCGTGCGGCGGGTTCTGGCAGATCTGCCGCAGGGGGAACGCGTCTACGCGGCCAACCACATCCTCGAATCGATGAACAGCATCGAGGGCGCCCAGGAATGGGTCGACCTGATCGCCGAGGGCCCCCGACAGCTCCTCGCCGTCTCCGAACGAGACGCCGGAACGTACGCGATCCGTCCCGCGACGCCCCTGGCCGAAGCCGCTCTCATCACCAACGCTTCCGAAGACCCCAACCTCGGGTTCGAACTGCGCGCCGAACTGGCCACGGCCGACCGCGTCGACCTGCTCTGCGCCTTCGTGAAGTGGCACGGGCTTCGGGTCATCGAGCAGTCGCTCGAAGCGGCACACGCGCGTGGTGTCCCCATCCGGGTCATCACGACGACCTACATCGGTGCGACGGAGCGGGCCGCTCTGGACCGCCTGACCCGGCGGTTCAACGCGGAAGTCAAGGTCAACTACGAGCTGCGCTCCACGCGCCTGCACGCCAAGGCGTGGCTGTTCCGCCGCGAGAGCGGCTATGACACCGCCTACGTGGGCAGCTCCAACCTGTCGAAGGCCGCGCTGCTCGACGGACTCGAATGGAACGTGCGTCTGTCGTCCGTCGCCACACCGGACGTCATCCGCAAGTTCGAGGCCACCTTCGATGCCTACTGGAACGACCCCGCCTTCGAGCCCTACGACCCCGACCGGGACGGAGCGCGGCTCCACGAAGCGCTCGCGGCAGCCGGCAGACGCCAGGGGTCCTCTGCGGAACAGCGCATCACCCTCTCCGGTCTGGAGGTACGTCCGTACCCCCACCAGCGGGACATGCTGGAGCGACTCGAGGTGGAGCGCGAGGTCCACGGTCGCCACCGCAACCTCCTCGTAGCGGCAACCGGCACGGGTAAGACTGTCATGGCGGCCCTGGACTACAAGCGGCTCCGTCAGCGGCACGGCCGCGACCTACGGCTGCTATTCGTGGCGCATCGGCAGGAAATCCTGCGGCAGTCCCTGCGCACGTACCAAGACGTACTGGTCGACGCCAACTTCGGCGAGGAGTTGCACAGTGGTCTCGTGCCTGACGCCTGGCACCACGTGTTCGCGAGCGTGCAGTCGCTCAGTGCCCAGCGGCTGGAGCAGTTGCCTGCCGATCACTTCGACGTCATCGTCATCGACGAGTTCCACCATGGGGTGTCGTCGACCTACCGGAGGATCATCGACCACTTCCGTCCGGTCGAATTCCTCGGTCTCACCGCGACACCCGAACGGATGGACGGACGAAACGTCCAGGACGAGTTCTTCGACGGACGCATCGCCGCGGAGATGCGCCTGTGGGAGGCACTGGAGAACGATCTCCTGAGCCCGTTCCACTACTTCGGGATCAGTGACAACACGGACCTCAGTGCGGTCACGTGGAAGCGAGGGGCCTACGAGGCCTCGGCACTCAGCGAGCTCTTCACCGGCAACGACGCTCGCGCACGCCTCGTCGTCAAAGCCGTACGGGACAAGGTGGCGGACCCGGGGGCGATGCGCGCCCTCGGTTTCTGCGTCTCGATCGCCCATGCCCGCTACATGGCGGACTTCTTCCGACGCGCTGGCCTCCAGGCTGTCGCACTGTCCGGAGAGAGCCCCCAGGAGGAGCGGAAGGGAGCCCTGGACGCGCTCCGGGCGGGCACGATCCAGGTGATCTTCTCTGTCGACCTCTTCAACGAGGGCTTGGACATCCCCGATGTGGACACCCTCCTGCTCTTGCGACCCACCTCCAGCGCCACCGTCTTCCTCCAGCAGCTGGGCCGGGGGCTACGGCGTACAGAGGACAAGGCGGTATTGACCGTGCTGGACTTCATCGGTCAGCACCGCAAGGAGTTCCGCTTCGAGGAACAGTTCCGCGCCCTGACCAACCTCACACGTAACCGTCTCCTGAACAGCGTGGAGCACGAATTCCCGCAGCTGCCGTCCGGGTGTCAGATCATCTTGGAGTCAAAGGCCAAGGAGGTGATCATCGACAACATCCGTAGCCAGATCAGCGTGAACGTCACGCAGTTGGCGCGCGAGGTGGCCCAGTACGGCGAGCCGCGGCTTTCTACGTACCTCCGAGAGAGCGGCCGGGAGCTCAAGGAGATCTACCGCGGCAGCGGAAACTCGTGGACCGGGCTCCTGCGCCGAGCGAAGTTGCTCCCCGCCACGGGGCCGGAAGGCGAAGTCGCCCTCCTGAAGCGGGCCTCCGCCTTCCTCCACGTCGACGACCCCCAGCGTGTGGCCATCTACACACGACTCCTTGATGACGATGCGCCCGCCTACCGGGAGCTCGACGTGCGCCAGCGGGCTTACGCCCGCATGTTCTACTTCTCCCTCTGGCCGTTGGGCGAACACGCCAGTTACCAGGCGGCTTTTGACCTCCTCAAGCCGCAGCACGCGTTCCGGAGCGAACTCCGCCAGGTCCTGGCGCACGTCCTCGACCGCACCGACCACGCTCCCATCCCTCTCCTTGGCCCCCTCGCCGACCTTCCCCTCACGGTCCACGCCTCGTACAGCCGTGAAGAGATCCTGCCGGCCTTGAGCCAGTCCTTCCTCGGGGGTCTCATGCCGGGGCACTTCCGTGAGGGCGTCAGGTGGTGCGAGGACATCCAGACGGATGCCCTGCTCATCACCCTGGAGAAGGACGAGAAGGACTTCTCCCCACAAACGCGCTATCGGGACTACGCGCTGAGCGACACCCTCTTCCATTGGGAGTCCCAGCATCAGACGTCTGAGACGTCCCCGACGGGGGTCCGTTACCAGACCCACAAGGCGGGCGGCTCTCATGTCCTGCTCTTCGTCCGCCGCTACAAGAAGACCGACATCGGAGGCCCTCAGCCCTGGATGCTGCTAGGCCCGGCCGAGTACGTCGAGCATCGGGGAAGCCGGCCGATGGGCATCACATGGAAGCTCCAGCACGACATTCCGGCCGACGTCTGGACCTACTCCGCCATTGCCGCGGGATGAACACACAGAGGAACAGGAAGATGACCCGCATCAGCGAAAACGACAGCGACGCGTACGACGACCTTGATGGCGAGGAGAACGAACCCTCCCAGGTCTCGTCGGCGGATGTCACCCGGGCGGTTGTGACCGACACGGACTGGACGACGGAGACGATCCTCAGCCAGCTCCGACGCGGCAACATCCAGCTGAACCCGAAGTTCCAGCGTCGCGACGCCTGGGACAGGGGGCGCAAGAGCAAGTTCATAGAGTCGCTGATCCTCGGCCTTCCGATTCCCCAGATCGTTCTCGCGGAGGACAAGAAGCAGCGCGGAAAGTTCATCGTGCTCGATGGAAAGCAGCGCCTGCTGGCCCTCCGGCAGTTCGCCGCCGGCTCGTCGTTCGCCGTTTCGGAAGAGGAGCAGGACTTCAAGGGCTTCGCGTTGACGAGCCTCGACGTGCGGGATGACCTCCGCCTCAAGACCCTGGAGAAGATAGAGAACGACAGCGAACTCGTCGATGACCTCAACGCGTTCCTGAACGAGACGATTCGTACGGTCGTGGTTCGCCGCTGGCCCAACGAAGAGTTCCTCAACCTCGTCTTCCTGCGCCTTAACACAGGTAGTGTCAAGCTTTCCCCTCAGGAGCTCCGACAGGCCCTTCACCCCGGCCACTTCACCGACTACCTCGACGACGCCGCGTCGGACAGCGCGTGGCTGCGATCGGCACTGCGCATCAAGAAGCCCGACTTCCGCATGCGAGACGTCGAGATAATGCTGCGCTACTTCGCGTTCCGGTATCGGCTGGGCGAATACACCGGAAACCTCAAGGCGTTCCTCGACGGAACGGTCAACACCCTCAACGATGCCTGGGCGGAGAAGGAGTCAGAGATCAGGGAGGTCGGCGCGTCCCTGGACGGCGCCATCGAGACCACCTTCGAGATCTTCGGAGACGACGCCTTCTACCGGTGGTCGGACGGCGACTACGAGGGCCGGTTCAACAGGGCCGTCTTCGACATCATGACGTACTACTTCTCCCACACCCGAATCTCCGAGGCGGCGCTGCGGAACAAGCCGGCCGTTGAAGCCGCCTTCAAGCGCCTGTGCGACGAGAACACCCGCTTCGTGGAGTCCATCCAGACCACCACCAAGACCCCGCTGGCGACCCATCGGCGCCTGAGCCTTTGGGGCGCCGAACTGGAATCGGCGATCAGTGTCCCCATCCCCACGCCTCGCCTCGACAACAACCGCATCTTCGCGTAGAGCCGGTGGTGAGGTCATGCCGTCCGCGCGTTACCGCACACTGTCGCGTCGCGTGAGCGAACTGCGCAGAAACCTACTCCCACGCGTCTTCGAACCCACCGGACTTTACACGAACCGGGTCCACGAGCATGCCCGAGCCTTTCGCGTGCTCGCCCACGCGGAATTCGAGTCGTTCATCGAGGACCGGGCCATGGAAGTACTGCAACGAGCTCACTCCACCTGGGACACCACCGGGAAGATTCGCCCCTCCCTACTTTCCCTGATGTCCCACAAGGAAGCCACGTACGGAATTCCCGACAAGCTGTCGGAAGTCAGTGACTCGTCCAAGAAGTACCCGAGCCTGAAGGGGCGAGTCGAGGCGTCAACGAGGCAGTACAGCACCTTCATCCGGACTCGTAACCACGGCATCAAGGAGAAGAACCTCCTCCTCATCCTGCTTCCCCTTGGAGTATCTGTCGACGAAATAGACCCCACATGGCTGGAGGTTACGGAGAACTGGGCCACCGCACGCGGAAAGGTTGCCCACAGCTCGGCGAAGATGCAGGTCCAAATAGACCCTCGCATCGAACTCGACACCGTCAAGAAAATACTCGGAGGATTCAAGGAAATCGACACGATACTGGAGAAGAAGTAAGCCAGGTCTGTATCCCTAGGCCCGGATGCTCCAGTCCGGTGAGAAGCCGCAGCGGTGCTGCTTACTGCCCGGGAGGTCGGCCAGCACACGGTCGCGGCGAGGGTTCGGCGAGGAGCTGCGGGTGCGCGGTCTGCTCGCGAAGCCGGCGCAGGAACCTCACCCCTCCGCCCGCTCGTTACGCTCGTGCCTACGAGACAGACCTCGCCGACCGACAGGACTCCGCCATGGCCACCACCACCCGCACCCTCTCCCCCGCCGTCGCCGCCGCCGGGCTCGTCGGGGGTTATGCCGTCGCTCGGTGGACCAAGAAGCGGCCGCTCGGTGGGGTGGTGCTGGCCGTGGCCGGTGGGGTGGCGGCGCGGGAGTGGGCGCAGGTGGCCGGAGGGAAGGCGGCGGCCGGGCTGACGGCGGGGTACGTCGCCGCGTTCGCCGGGTCGCATCCGCTCGCCAAGAAGATCGGGGCCTGGCCCGCCGTGTTCTCCGTGGCCGGGGCCATGGCCGGGGCCGCGTACGCCGTGAGCCGCGCCGCGCGCTGAGGCTCCCGGTCCGTACGCCGTGAGCCGCGGCGCGCGCTGAGGCCCGGGGGCCGCGGTTCTGGGCGCTCAGCCGCCCAGGGCGTGGCTCAGGGTGTAGATCAGGAGGCCCGCCAGGGCGCCGACCACCGTGCCGTTGATGCGGATGAACTGGAGGTCGCGGCCGATGTTGGCCTCGATCTTCTTCGAGGTCTGGGTGGCGTCCCAGCCGGCGACCGTGTCCGTGATCAGGGAGGTGATCTCGGCGCGGTAGGTCGTGACGACGTAGGCCGCCGCGTCCTCCGCCCAGCCCTCGACCTTCGTCTGGAGGCGGGCGTCCGTCGACAGGCGGGTGCCCAGGGAGATCAGGGAGGCGCGGGCACGGCGGCGGAGCTGGCTCTGTTCGTCCTCCGCCGCCGCCAGGATCAGGCCGCGCACCGAGGACCAGGCGGAGGCGATGACGTCCTGGACCTCCGGGCGGGCCAGCAGCTCGGACTTCAGGCGCTCCACGCGGGCGCGCGTGTCGGTGTCGCCCTGCAGGTCGGCGGCGAAGTCCGTCAGGAAGCGGTCGATCGCGCCGCGCGCCGGATGGCCCGGCATGTCCCGCATCTCGGTCACGAAGCGGAGCAGCTCCTTGTAGACCCGCTCGCCGATCCTGCGGTCCACGAAACGCGGGGTCCAGCCCGGCGCGCCGCCCTCGATGGCCTCCATGACCGCGTCCCGGTGGGTGATCAGCCAGTCGTGGCCGCGGGCGCAGACGAGGTCGACGGCGCGGTGGTGGGAGCCGTCGGCGACCATCCGCTCCAGGGTCTTGCCGAGGCCCGGGCCGATCTCGGCGGTCTCGGCCCGCCGGGTGATCGCCTCGCCCACGACCGCCTGCACGTCCGCGTCCCGCAGCACGGTCAGGGCGCCCCGCAGGGCGGCGGCCAGCTCGGAGGTGACCCGGTCCGCGTGCGCCGGGTCCGCGAGCCACAGGCCGAGGCGGCGGGCGATGCCGAAACCGCGCAGCCTGCCCCGTACGACATCGGCCGACAGGAAGTTCTCGCCGACGAAGGAACCGAGCGAGGCACCCAGCTGGTCCTTCTTGGTCGGGATGATCGCGGTGTGCGGAATGGGCAGCCCCAGCGGGCGCCGGAAGAGCGCGGTGACCGCGAACCAGTCCGCCAGCGCGCCGACCATGCCGGCCTCCGCCGCCGCGGCGACATAGCCCGCCCACCCGCCGGCGCCCGCGGACTCCGCCCACGTCGCCAGGGCGTAGACCGTCGCCACCAGCGCCAGCAGACCCGTCGCCAGCGCCTTCATGCGCCGGACGCCCCGGCTCTTCTCCGCGTCCGCCGCCGTGTACGTGAAGCTCACCATCGCACCGTCACCCCACCTCCTTACCTGACTGACTCCCCGGCCGCACCGGGAGTTCCGCCGCACGGGGAGTTCCGCCGTACGCGCCGTACATCCGCGCGATCACGGACTCGATGTCCGGCTCCCGCACCGACAGGTCCACCAGCGGGTACGCGGCGGCGATCGCCGCGACCACCGGCGCCGCGGACGCGGAGGCGGGCAGCGCGAGCCACTGGCGCGGCCCCTCGGCCCGTACGAAACGGGCGCCCGGCACCTCGATCGGCGGGCTCTCCCGGGCCAGGTCGACCACCAGGGCGCGCTCGCTCTCCCCCGCCTCGTGCAGCCCGGCCAGGCCCCCGTCGTACATCAGGCGCCCGTGGTCGATGACCATCACCCGCGAGCACAGCTGCTCGATGTCGGTGAGGTCGTGGGTGGTGAGCAGCACGGTGGTGCCGCGCGTGGCGTTCAGTTCGCGCAGGAAGTCGCGGACCTTCGCCTTGGACACCACGTCGAGGCCGATCGTCGGCTCGTCGAGGTAGAGCACGTCCGGGTCGTGCAGCAGCGCCGCCGCGATGTCGCCGCGCATCCGCTGACCGAGGGAGAGCTGCCGTACGGGTACGTCGAGCAGGTCGCCGAGGTCGAGGAGGTCCACGCAGCGGGCCAGGTTCTCGGCGAAGCGGGCGTCGGGGATCCGGTACATCCGGTGGACCAGGCGGTACGAGTCGCGCAGCGGCAGGTCCCACCAGAGCGTGGTGCGCTGGCCGAAGACCACGCCGATGCGGTGCGCGAGCCGGGTCCGCTCCCGGGACGGGTCGATGCCGGCGACCCGCAGCCGGCCGCCGCTCGGGGTGAGGATGCCGGTGAGCATCTTGATGGTGGTGGACTTCCCGGCCCCGTTGGGGCCGATGTAGCCGACCACCTCCCCTCTCCCGATCCCGAACGAGATCCCGTCCACGGCCCGCACCTCGCGCTTCTCCCGGCGCAGCAGGCCCACCCGCTTCCTGATGGTGAAGGTCTTCTCCAGGCCTTCCAGTTCGATGAAGGTCATCCGTCCCTCCGCCTCCTCCTCGGTTCCCCTCGGTTCCCCTCGGTCCCGCTCAGCTCGTCTCGGTTCCCCTCGGTCCCGCTCAGCTCGTCTCGGCTCCCTCGGACCCCGCCTCGGCCTCGCTCAGCTGCCCGTCGAGCGGTACGCCCGCAGGCCCGTCCGCCACGCCAGGGCCGCCACGGCCCAGCACACGCCCGCCACCAGCGGCGACGCGAACGCCGCCGCCTCCGGCACCCCCGCCGGGGCGGGGCGGCCCAGCACGTAGAGCGCGGGCAGCCAGTTCACGAACGCGAGCGGTACGACGTAGACGACGCCCCGCACCAGTTCCTGGGCGAAGAGCGTCGGCGGGAACTGGAGCAGGTTGTTGCCGCCGTACGTGAAGGAGTTGGTCACCTCCGCCGCGTCCTGCGCCCAGAACAGCACCGAGGCGCCGAGCACCATCACCGCCCCGAAGATCACCGCGCCGCTCACCAGCATCACCGGCACCAGGAGCAGCTTCAGGGGCGTCCAGTGCACCAGCGACGCGTCGGCGATCAGGACCAGGCTCCACACCAGGACCACCAGGCCCTGGGTGACCCTGCCCAGGCGCCGCAGCGCGAAGCGGTCCGCCGCGGCCTGCGCGAGGACCGGGGCCGGGCGGAGCAGGAAGGTGTCGAGGGAGCCGTCGCGCACCCGTTTGCCCATCTTCGGCAGCGAGCCGAGGACCAGGTCGGCGAGGCCGAAGGAGGTCGCGGTCGTCCCGTAGAGGAAGGCCACCTCGGGGAAGGAGAAGCCGCCGAGGGCGCGTACGTGACCGAACATCAGGAGGATCACGACGAAGTCGAAGAAGGTGACGACCAGGTTGGAGAGGAGGGTCAGCGCGAAGGAGGCGCGGTACGCGAGGGTGGAGCGGATCCACATGCCCGCGACCATCCGGTACGTGCGCCAGGCCGCCCGGACCCGCCCCTCCGGAGCCGGAACCGGAGCCGGAGCCGGACCCGGAACGGAACCCGGAGCCCCCGTTTCCGCCCGGGAGCCCGTACCCGCACCCGCGCCCGCACCCGCACCCACCCCCGTACCCGCGCCCCTCTCAACCACCCTGCACCACCACCTTCCGCGTCGCCGCGACCTGCGCGAGGCGCCCCGCCGCCAGCAGCACCAGCGCCCAGCAGATCTGGAAGGCGAAGGCGCCGAACAGCGCCCAGCCCGCGTACCGGCCCAGATAGACGTCGGCCGGCACCTGGAGCAGCGAGGCCCAGGGCAGCAGGCGGGCGATCTCCCCGAGGGGGCCGGGGAAGACGTTCAGCGGGAGCAGCGTCCCGGAGAAGAACAGGCCGCCGAGCCAGGCGACCTGGACCACGCCCTGGCCGTCGAGCAGCCAGAAGGCGCTCATGGCGACCAGGTACCAGATCGCGAAGCTGACGATCGAGCCGAGCGCCACGGCGAGGAGGAAGGCGAGCCAGGTTCCGGGCCCCTCCGGGAGGGTGAGGTCGAAGACGAGGGAGCCGAAGAGCATGGGGAGCACCCCGCGGCCGAGCAACTGGTAGCCGGACCGGCCGAGATTGGCCGAGAACCACCAGGCCTGGAGGTCGACCGGGCGGTAGAGGTCGACGGCGATGTCGCCGGTCCTGATCCGCTCGATCAGCTCGTCCTCGAAGCCGCCTCCCATGAGTCCGCACACGGTGAGGAGGCCCTGGCCGATCCACACGTAGGCGAGGGCGTCCGCCTGGGTGTAGCCGCCGAGCGCGGGACGGGCGTCCCACAGGGCCATGTAGGTGTACGACAGGATGAAGCCGAAGACGGTGTTGGTGAACACACCGGCCGCGGTGGCCACCCGGTAGGTGGCGTGGCGCCGGAAACCACCCGCCGCCACGGTGGCGTAGAGCCGTAACACCGTCCCGTCCCGTCCCCTTCCACAGGTCCGCCCACAGGCAGCCGCACACGCGTGCACGCGCCCGTACGCACCCGTCGACACCCGTACGCACCACGCCGCGCGCACCCGCTCGCACCAAAGCGCCCGACCTTAGTGGGACCGGAGCAGCCGAGTCGAGTCGTTTTGCGGACTTCCGGCGCCACGCGTGCAGGATGTAGTGCTATGTCCCCTTCATCCGGTATGCCCATCAGTGCGGCGAGCGAGGCCCTGCCGGCGGAACCGGAGGCCTGGGAGCCCCGCGACCCGACCCTCCCCCCGCGTCCCCGCCCGGACCGCCCCCGCCGGCTCCGCCGGCTGCTGCGGCGCCTGGCCGGCCTCGCCGCGCTCGGCCTGCTCCTCCTGCTCGGCGGGCTGGTCGCCGGCTACCTCCTCGTGGACGTACCGGCCGCCAACGCCACCGCCGTCGCCCAGTCCAACCTCTATCTCTACCGGGACGGCAGCCAGCTCGCCCGGGACGGCGAGGTCGACCGCGAGAACGTGAGCCTCGCCCGGGTCCCGCTCGGCGTGCGGCGCGCCGTGCTCGCCGCCGAGGACCGCGACTTCCACACCTCGCCGGCCGTCGACCCGCGCGCGATGGTCCGCGCCACCTGGAACACCCTCACCGGCAAGGGCCGCCAGTCCGGCTCCACCATCACCCAGCAGTACGTGAAGAACTACTACCTGGGCCAGGAGCAGACCCTCACCCGCAAGGCGAAGGAGTTCTTCATCGCGCTCAAGCTGGGCCGCGAGAAGAGCAAGGACGAGATCCTCGAGGGCTATCTGAACACCAGTTACTTCGGACGCAACGCCTACGGAGTGCAGGCCGCCGCCCGCGCCTACTACGGCAAGGACGCCCACGACCTGGACACCACCGAGGGCGCCTACCTCGCCTCGCTGCTCAACGCGCCGAACGCGTACGACGTGACCGCGCACCCCGAGAACCGCGCCCGCGTCCTCGCCCGCTGGCACTACGTCCTCGACGGCATGGTCTCCGAGGGCTGGCTGTCCCCCGCCGCCCGCGCCGCCGCCGTCTTCCCCGAGCCGCAGCCGGCCCGCGCCTCCGCCGGCCTGTCCGGACAGCGCGGCTATCTGGTGCAGGCCGTCGAGCAGTACCTCACCGAGCACGGCATCGTCGACGAGAAGACCCTCGCCGCCGGCGGCTTCCGGATCACCACGACCCTGGAGCGCGCCAAGCAGGACGCCTTCGTGAAGGCCGTCGAGGAGAGCGTGACGGCCCGGCTGGACCCGGAGCGCCGGCCCACCGACCGCTTCGTACGGGTCGGCGGCGCGGCCGTCGAGCCGGGCACCGGGCGGGTGGTGGCGATCTACGGCGGCGTCGACTACACCCGGCAGTTCGTCAACAACGCCACCCGCCGCGACTACCAGGTCGGCTCCACCTTCAAGCCCTTCGTGCTCGCGGCCGCGCTCCAGCACGGGGCGCAGACCCAGGAGGGCGAGCGGATCACCCCGAACACGATGTACGACGGGGACAACCGGCGCCCGGTGCAGGGCTGGAGCGGGGCCTCCTACGACCCGGCGAACGAGGACGACGAGAGCTACGGCCCCATCAGCGTCCGCACCGCCACCGACCGTTCCGTGAACGCGGTGTACGCCCAGATGGCGGTGGACGTCGGCCCGGCCCGGGTGCGCGACACCGCCGTGGCGCTCGGCCTGCCGGCCCGCACCCCCGACCTCACCGCCTCGCCGTCGATCGCGCTCGGCCCGGCCACGGCGAGCGTCCTGGACCTCGCGCAGGCGTACGCCACCCTCGCGAACCACGGCCGGCACGGCACGTACACGCTCGTCGAGAAGGTCACGCGGGACGGAGAGGAGCTGAAACTGCCGGCTCCCGACCCGGGCGCGGGGGCGGGAGCGGGCGCGGGAGCGGGATCAGGGGGCGACGCGGGCCAGGTCCTGTCCCGCGAGGCCGCCGACACCACCACCTCGGTGCTGCGCGGCGTGGTGCGCGACGGCACGGGCACGGCCGCGCTCGCCGCCGGCCGGCCGGCGGCGGGCAAGACGGGCACGGCGGAGGACGACAAGGCGGCCTGGTTCGCCGGCTACACCCCCGAGCTCGCGACCGTCGTCGCCATGATGGGCCAGGACCCGGAGACCGGCCGGCAGCTGCCGCTGTACGGGGCGCTCGGCCTGCCGCGGATCAACGGCGGCGGGGCGCCCGCCGAGATCTGGGCCCGGTTCACCCGGGACGCGCTGGCCGGGGTGCCGGTGAAGGAGTTCGACCTGCGGCTGATGGAGGGCGCCGAGGAGCTGCCGCTGGAGCCGCCGCTCCCGGACTACCCCGACCAGGGGTACGAGGGGCCGCAGCGCCCGCGCGGGAAGGGAGCGGGCGCGCCGAAGGCCGGGACAGAAGCGGGGGCGGCGACGGGGGTACGGGAGCGGGGCACCGATCCGCTACGGCGCGGGGCGCGCCGGGCGGAGCCGCCGACGGCGGCCGAGCCCGCCCGGCCGGGGCCGCCGCCGGCACCCGCACCCCCGGCCCGGGCCCCGGCCCAGGCCCAGGCCCCCGACCAGGCTCCGGTCGGCGAGCCCGTACCGTCCACCGTGACGCCCATGGAGCCCGCGGGCCCGGCGGACGGACCCCTCGGCGGCGCGCCCGGCCCGGCCGGGGACCCCGCCGGGGACCCCGGCGGGCCGCAGGTCAGTGGCCCGACGTCGCCTTGAGGCCGACCACGGCCACGAGCAGCAGACACACGAAGAAGATCCGGGCGGCGGTCGCCGGCTCGCCGAGCACGACCATGCCGAGCACCGCCGCACCGGCCGCGCCGATGCCGACCCACACGCCGTAGGCCGTACCGATGGGCAGGGTCTTGGCGGCCTGCGAGAGCAGCACCATGGAGGCGACGATCCCGGCGCCGGTGAGCAGGCTGGGCAACGGGCGGGTGAAGCCGTCGGTGTACTTCATTCCGATGGACCAGCCGACTTCCAGCAGACCGGCGACGATGAGAAGGACCCAGGCCATGACGACGAACACCTCCGCGAGACGGAATCAACAGGGGTGCGTCGTCTTGTCGTGAAACCCGGTACGGCGCGTCTCGTCGGGGTGCTTCCAGGCTAGCAAAGAACGGGCAAAGGCCCCGGTGACGACGGTCACCGGGGCCTTTGGGCCATCCGGGCAACGGCTACAGGTACAGACCGGTCGAGTCGGTGCTCTGGAAGCGGTCCGCGGCCACCGCGTGCAGGTCGCGCTCGCGCATCAGCACGTAGGCCACGCCCCGCACCTCGACCTCGGCGCGGTCCTCGGGGTCGTACAGGACCCGGTCGCCGATCTCCACGGTGCGGACGTTCTGGCCGACCGCGACGACCTCGGCCCAGGCAAGGCGCCGGCCGACGGCCGCGGTCGCCGGGATCAGGATGCCGCCGCCCGAGCGCCGCTCCCCCTCGGGGGTGTCGGTCCGGACCAGGATCCGGTCGTGGAGCATCCGGATGGGCAGCTTGTCGTGGGTGTTCTCGCTCACGGGAACGAACCTACCGGCCCGGCTCAGTCCTTGTGCCGCCGGGAGGAGGTCACCAGGAGCCCCACGACGGCGACGGCGACGAGCGCCGCCGGCACCACGCGCTCCAGGCGGGGGGCGCCGTCCTCGTGGGTGAAGCGGGCCTTCACGTCCGAGACGACCCGGTTCACGGCCACGAAGGCGCGGCCCGCGGTGTGGTCGACCTGGGCGGCGACCTTCGCCTTCGCGTCCCCGATGATCGTCTTCGGGTGCATCCGAATGCCGATCTCGTCGAGAGTGACGGCGAGCTGCTCGCGCCGGCGGACGATGTCCGCCTCGATCTGCGCAGGGGTCCTGGCGTCCGACACCGCGCTGCCTCCGTAGTCGTGTTCCGGTCGTTGACAGACAGTCTGTCAGCTTCTCCCGCCGCGGGTCGTCCCCGACCCCCATTAGGCTCTCATCGCGTAAGCGAGATTTCCCGAGGAGAGCGAGCCATGAGCGAGCGACTGCAGCCCGGCGACACCGCCCCCGCCTTCACCCTCCCCGACGCGGACGGCAACGAGGTCTCCCTCGCGGACCACCTGGGCCGCAAGGTCATCGTCTACTTCTACCCGGCCGCGCTGACCCCCGGCTGCACGAAGCAGGCCTGCGACTTCACGGACAACCTGGACCTGCTGGCCGGCGCGGGCTACGACGTCATCGGCGTCTCCCCGGACAAGCCGGAGAAGCTGGCGAAGTTCCGCGAGAAGGAGGACCTCAAGGTCACCCTGGTCGGCGACCCGGACAAGAAGGTCCTGGAGGCGTACGGCGCCTTCGGCGAGAAGAAGCTCTACGGCAAAACGGTGACGGGCGTGATCCGCTCGACCGTGATCGTCGACGAGGAGGGCAAGGTCGAGCGCGCCCTCTACAACGTGAAGGCCACCGGCCATGTCGCCAAGATCATCAAGGACCTGAAGATCGAGGGCTGACGGCGGTCTGTGAGCGGGTCTGCCCGGCCAGTAGCATGACCGGGCAGCGAGCGGCCGTGGTGGAATTGGCAGTCACGCTGGGTTTAGGTCCCAGTGGGGTAACACCCGTGGGGGTTCGAGTCCCCCCGGCCGCACTCTCGTACGCCGTCGAGGCCGAGGTCGAGGTCGATGCCGACAGCGTCGACCTCGCCGTCGACCTCGGCCTCGACGGAGACCGGCTACGCCAGCAGCTCCCGCACCACCGGCACCAGGGCCCTGAAGGCCTTGCCGCGGTGGCTGATCGCGTTCTTCTGCTCCGGCGTCAGCTCCGCGCACGTCACCTCGTAGCCCTCCGGCTGCAGGATCGGGTCGTAGCCGAAGCCGTTCGTGCCGACCGGCTCGTGGCGGAGGGTGCCGGGGAGGCGGCCCTCGACGACGCGTTCGGTGCCGTCCGGGAGGGCGAGGGCGGCGGCGCAGGCGAAGTGGGCGGCCCGGTGGGGGGTGTCGATGTCGGCGAGCTGGGCGAGGAGCAGGTTCAGGTTGGCCTTGTCGTCGCCGTGCGTGCCGGACCAGCGGGCGGAGAAGATGCCGGGGGCGCCGCCCAGGACGTCGACGCAGAGGCCGGAGTCGTCGGCGACGGCGGGCAGGCCGGTGGCCCGGGCCAGGGCGTGGGCCTTGAGCAGGGCGTTCTCGGCGAAGGTGACGCCGGTTTCCTTGACGTCGGGGATCTCGGGGTACGCGTCCGCGCCGACGAGTTCGAGGTCGAGGCCCGCGTCGGCGAGGATCGCGTGGAGTTCGGTGATCTTGCCCGCGTTGCGGGTGGCGAGGATGAGTCGTCGGGTCATGCCTCGATTATCCGGGGGTGCACACCTTGGTGATCTCGCCGGCCGCGTCGGTGATCGGCTTGATGTCGGGGGTGGTGTCGCCGTTCTTGACGGCCGCGCGGACGGAGTCGACGCCCTTGCCGAGGTCGTCGATGGCCTTGGCGAGGTCCGCGTTGCCGGTGGTCTTCTCGAGGTTGCCCAGTTCGGTGTCGATGGCGTTCAGCGACTCCTCGATCTGGGTCACGTCGTTGGAGGCGTTGCTGACGGCCTGCTGGAGGTTGCTGACGGAGGTGGCGATGGCGTCGGCGGTCTTGACGCAGTCCATCGCGGTGTCGAGGGCGCCGCAGCCGGTCAGCGCGGTCGTCAGTGCGGCGGCCGTGGCGACGGCGAGGGCTATGGAGCGGCGGCGCATCACGTTGGGGTCCCCCCTGTTGGCGTACACATGTGGACGGGGCGCACGGTTCGACCCGTGCGCCCGTACTGGCTCAGACGCCTCGGGATCCTAGAGGGTTCCTTCGAGGGCCTGGCGCTGGATCTCGGCGAGTTCGGCGCAGCCGCCGGAGGCGAGGTCGAGGAGGGCGTTGAGCTCCTTGCGGTCGAAGGGCTCGGCCTCGGCGGTGCCCTGGACCTCGACGAAGCGTCCGTCGCCGGTGCAGACGACGTTCATGTCGGTGTCGGCGCGGACGTCCTCCTCGTAGCAGAGGTCGAGCAGCGGGGTGCCGTCGACGATGCCGACGGAGACGGCGGCGACGCTGCCGGTGAGCGGCTTGCGGCCGGCCTTGATCAGCTTCTTGCCCTGGGCCCAGGAGACGGCGTCGGCGAGGGCTACGTAGGCGCCGGTGATGGCGGCGGTGCGGGTGCCGCCGTCGGCCTGGAGGACGTCGCAGTCGAGGACGATGGTGTTCTCGCCGAGCGCCTTGTAGTCGATGACGGCGCGCAGGGAGCGGCCGATGAGGCGGGAGATCTCGTGGGTGCGGCCGCCGATCTTGCCGCGGACGGATTCGCGGTCGCCGCGGGTGTTGGTGGCGCGCGGGAGCATGGAGTACTCGCCGGTGACCCAGCCCTCGCCGCTGCCCTTGCGCCAGCGGGGGACGCCCTCGGTGACGGAGGCGGTGCAGAAGACCTTGGTGTCGCCGAAGGAGATGAGGACGGATCCTTCGGCGTGCTTGCTCCATCCGCGTTCGATGGTGACGGGGCGGAGCTGTTCGGGCGTACGGCCGTCGATACGAGACATGGCACGAGCGTAGCCGTACGACGGAGGGGCCCGTTCCCCTGCCGGAACGGGCCCCTCGGGCCGTCCGGCCCTGTGCGCTGGTGTCAGCGGGTCACATCATGTCTTCGATCTCGGCGGCGATCGGGTCCGCGTCGGTGCCGATGACGACCTGGATGGCGGTGCCCATCTTCACGACGCCGTGGGCGCCGGCGGCCTTGAGGGCGGCCTCGTCGACGAGGCTGGCGTCGGAGACCTCGGTGCGGAGGCGGGTGATGCAGCCCTCGACCTCTTCGATGTTGTCGATGCCGCCGAGGCCGGCGACGATCTTCTCAGCCTTGCTGGCCATATGTCTCTCCCTGTCCGTCTCTGCGCACCGATGGTCCGCTGTGTCACGGTAACCCACGGTTGGCCCAACCTCGCGAGCGAATGCCGCCGTTCTGCCGAATGATGACGATCACCGGCGGCCTGCCCCGAGCACCTCCGGGACCCTACCGCAACTGGTCTACACCAGTATGCATCCGCAGTCAGGGAGGACCGCCGATGAGTAGCGCCAGTGCCGCCGCCGCGCCGAAGAAATCGATGTGGGGCGGTTTCTTCCAAGGGCTGCAGAAGATGGGCCGCAGCCTTCAGCTGCCCATCGCGGTGCTGCCGGCGGCGGGCATCATCAACCGGCTGGGCCAGCCGGACGTGTTCGGCGCGGACGGGCTCGGCTGGGACAACGTCGCCAAGGTGATGTCGGGCGCCGGCGGCGCGCTGCTCGACGGCAGCCTCGGTCTGCCGCTGCTGTTCTGCATCGGTGTCGCGATCGGCATGGCCAAGAAGGCGGACGGCTCGACGGCGCTCGCCGCGGTGGTCGGCTTCCTCGTCTACTACAACGTGCTGCGCCAGTTCCCGAAGGACTGTCCGACGGGTACGAAGGACATCGGCGGCGGCTGCCTCGGCGCGGACGACGCCTTCGCGGGCTACACGTACCAGAACCCCGGCGTCTTCGGCGGCATCATCATGGGCCTGCTCGCGGCGTACCTGTGGCAGCGCTTCCACCGCACCAAGCTGGTCGACTGGCTGGGCTTCTTCAACGGGCGCCGGCTCGTGCCGATCATCATGGCCTTCGTCGGCATCGCCTTCGCCGCGCTCTGCCTGTGGATCTGGCCGCCGATCGGCGACGGCCTGGAGAGCTTCAGCGACTGGCTGGTGGGGCTGGGCGCCTGGGGCTCGGGCATCTTCGGCGTCGCGAACCGCGCGCTGCTCGTGATCGGCCTGCACCAGTTCCTGAACGTGCCCATCTGGTTCCAGTTCGGCTCGTACACGAAGCCGGACGGCACCACGGTGCACGGTGACATCACGATGTTCCTCGCGGGCGACCCGAACGCCGGCCAGTTCACCACCGGCTTCTTCCCGATCATGATGTTCGCGCTGCCGGCCGCGGCGCTGGCGATCACCCACTGCGCCCGGCCGCACCGTCGCAAGGAGGTCGGCGGCATGATGCTCTCGGTCGCCCTGACCTCGTTCGTCACGGGCATCACCGAGCCGATCGAGTACTCCTTCCTCTTCATCGCGCCGGTGCTGTACGCGATCCACGCGGTGCTGACGGGCGTCTCGATGGCGGTGAGCTGGGCGCTCGGCGTGAAGGACGGCTTCAGCTTCTCGGCCGGCCTGATCGACTACGTGATCAACTGGAACCTGGCGACCAAGCCGTGGCTGATCATCCCGATCGGCCTCTGCTTCGCCGTCGTCTATTACGTGATCTTCCGGTTCGCGATCACCAAGTTCAACCTGGCGACCCCGGGCCGCGAGCCCGAGGACGTGGAGGAGGAAATGGAGCGGGACGTCACGAAGGCGTAGCCCTTGTGACCCGGCTCCACGGGCCCTCGGACCTCGGTGTCCGGGGGCCCTTTGTCGTGCCTGTCCCGCTATGGCTGAGCGCACAGAATTCACAGGTTCCTTATCTAAGTCTCACGTGCTACAACTGGTCTACACCAGTTAATGGTGTAGACCACGCGGTCCAGACCACCGCGTTCCACGAGACGCCGCCGTCACCCCCTTTCACTGTCCTCTGGCGGCGCCTTGCCCATCTGGAGGAAGTTGATGAGTACGGCCACCGCCCAGGCCGCCGCTCCCGCGAAGAAGCGCGGATCCGGCCTGTTCCAGGGCCTGCAGAAGGTCGGTCGCAGCCTGCAGCTGCCGATCGCCGTACTGCCGGCCGCGGGTCTGCTGCTCCGATTCGGCCAGGCTGACGTGCAGGAGAAGCTGCACCTGCCTGCCGACGTCGCGAAGGTCTTCGCCGGCGCCGGTGGCGCCATCCTGGACAGCTCCTTCGGGCTGCCGCTCCTGTTCTGCATCGGTGTGGCGATCGGCTTCGCCAAGAAGGCCGACGGTTCGACGGCCCTGGCCGCCGTGGTCGGCTTCCTCACCTACTACGCCGTGATCCACCAGTTCCCGATCACCGAGGGCCACGAGGGCGCGACCTACACCGCGACCGGCTTCGGCGGCGGCTTCTGGCAGAAGGGCACGGAGGCGGCCACCGCCGCGTCGTTCCAGAACCCGGGTGTCCTCGGCGGCATCATCCTCGGTCTGCTGAGCGCCGTCCTCTGGCAGCGCTTCCACCGCACCAAGCTCGTCGACTGGCTCGGCTTCTTCAACGGCCGCCGCCTCGTCCCGATCATCACCGCCGCGGTCGGCACCGTCGCCGGTGTCCTCGTGGTCCTCGGCTGGGAGCCCGTCGGCAACGTCATCACCAGCTTCGGCGAGTGGATGACCGGCCTGGGCGCGGGTGGCGCGGGTCTGTTCGGTCTCATCAACCGTGCGCTGATCCCGATCGGCATGCACCAGTTCGTCAACTCCGTGGCCTGGTTCCAGATCGGCGACTTCACCAACGCCGCCGGCGAGGTCGTGCACGGCGACCTGCCGCGCTTCTTCGCCCAGGACCCGAGCGCCGGTATGTTCATGACGGGCTTCTTCCCGATCATGATGTTCGGCCTCCCGGCCGCCGCCCTGGCCATCGCGCACTCGGCCCGTCCGGAGCGCCGCAAGGTCGTGATGGGCATGATGATGTCCCTCGCGCTGACCTCGTTCGTCACCGGCGTGACCGAGCCGATCGAGTTCTCCTTCATGTTCATCGCGCCGGTCCTGTACGCGATCCACGCCGTGCTGACCGCGATCTCCATGGCCGTGACCTGGGCCCTGGGCATCCACATGGGCTTCAGCTTCTCCGCCGGTCTCACCGACGTGCTGATCAACTGGGGCATCTCCACCAAGCCCTGGCTGATGATCCCCATCGGTCTCGTCTTCGGCGCGATCTACTACGTGGTCTTCCGCTTCGCCATCACCAAGTTCAACCTCCCCACCCCGGGCCGCGAGCCCGAGGAGGAGGTCGAGGACCTCACCAAGGCGTGAGCCTCGTCCCCGAACGGCGAAGGGGCCCGGAACCGCACGGTTCCGGGCCCCTTCGCGTGGTTCTCAGACCTCGTACACCGCGCCCGTCCGCGCCAGCTCCGCCGGGCCGTCGAAGACCTCGCGCGCGTCCGCAAGGTTCCGCTCGCCGTCCGTCCACGGCGGGATGTGGGTGAGCACCAGGCGCCCCACCCCGGCGCGCGCCGCGTGGGCGCCGGCCTCGCGGCCGTTGAGGTGGAGGGCCGGGATGTCCTCCTTGCCGTGGGTGAAGGAGGCCTCGCAGAGGAAGAGGTCGGTGCCCTCCGCCAGCTCGTGCAGGGCGTCGCAGACGCCGGTGTCACCCGAGTAGGTGAGGGAGCGGCCGCCGTGCTCGACCCGGATGCCGAAGGCCTCGACCGGGTGCTGGACCTTCTCCGTGCGCACCCGGAACGGGCCGATCTCGAAGCTGCCGGAGCCGAGTGTCCGGAAGTCGAAGACCTCCCCCATCGCGCCGGGCGTGGGCGTGTCCGCGTACGCCGTGGTCAGCCGCTGCTCCGCGCCCTCGGGGGCGTAGACCGGGAGGGCCGGACATCGGCCACCGTCGTAGCGGTAGTAGCGGGCGACGAAGTAGCCGCACATGTCGATGCAGTGGTCGGCGTGCAGATGGCTGAGGAAGATCGCGTCGAGGTCGTAGAGACCGATGTGGCGCTGCAGCTCGCCGAGGGCGCCGTTGCCCATGTCGAGGAGCAGCCGGAAGCCGTCGGCCTCGACGAGGTAGCTCGAACAGGCCGATTCCGCGGACGGGAACGACCCGGAGCAGCCGACGACGGTGAGCTTCATGGAGCGTGAACCTCCGTGGACGGGTGCGGAAAGCGCGCTGGCGGGGAGGTCGTGCGGGTCTGTCGAGAGTACGGCGCGTGGCGGCCGGTCGCTCCTCCGTGGCGGCCCGTTGTGGGCGAACTCACGGGCTCTGTCACCGGTTCGGATGGATGGTGGGGCCTCGCGGCGGCGCGGCGTGCGCGACGGTACGGTCTTGAGGTATGGACACGTCGTGGTGGCCCGCGCTGGGCGCGGTGGTGGTGCTCGCGCTCGTCGTCGCGCTCGCGTGGGGCTCGCCCCGGAAGGGGTCCGGCGGCGGCCCGGGTCGGTCGGGGCGCCCGGGGCGCCGGCCCGCGGGGCGTACGCGTCCGCCGGCCCGGCCGGCGGGTCCGGGGCGGGCGGCGCCGGAGCGCGGCCGGGCGCCGGAGCGGGTGCCGCGGCCGGGCGAGATCTGGTGGGCGGACGTGCCGTTCGAGGACGGGCCGGGGTCGAAGGACCGGCCGTGTCTGGTGCTCGCGCTGCGCGGGGACTGCGCCCTGGTCGCGAAGATCACCAGCAAGTACCACGACGAGCGGCCGGGGGTGATCGCGCTGCCGCCGGGCTCGGTGGGCGACGCGCAGGGGCGGCCGAGCTTCCTGGAGACGGACGAGCTGCGGGACGTGCCGGTGGGGGAGTTCCGCCGCAGAGTGGGGACGGCGGACCCGGTCGTGTGGGACCAGGTCCGCCATCTGGCGCGCTAGCGACCGCGTACGAGGAGCACGGGGCTCGGGCTCGGGCCCCGTCTCGGGCTCAGGCCCAGAGCTGGCCCTGGACGGTCTCGATCGCCTCTTCGGTCGTCGCGGCCGTGTAGAGGCCGGTGGAGAGGTACTTCCAGCCGCCGTCGGCGACGACGAAGACGATGTCGGCGCTCTCGCCGGCCTTGACGGCCTTGTTGCCGACGCCGATCGCCGCGTGCAGCGCGGCGCCGGTGGAGACGCCCGCGAAGATGCCCTCCTGCTGGAGGAGTTCGCGGGTGCGGGTGACGGCGTCGGCGGAGCCGACGGAGAAGCGGGTGGTGAGCACGGACGCGTCGTACAGCTCCGGCACGAAGCCCTCGTCCAGGTTGCGCAGGCCGTAGACCAGGTCGTCGTAGCGCGGCTCGGCGGCCACGATCCGGACGTCCGGCTTGTGCTCGCGCAGGTAGCGGCCGACGCCCATGAGGGTGCCGGTGGTGCCGAGGCCCGCCACGAAGTGCGTGATGGAGGGCAGGTCGGCGAGGATCTCGGGGCCGGTGGTGGCGTAGTGGGCGCCGGCGTTGTCCGGGTTGCCGTACTGGTAGAGCATCACCCAGTCCGGGTGCTGCCCGGCGAGCTCCTTGGCGACCCGGACGGCGGTGTTGGAGCCGCCGGCGGCGGGGGACGAGATGATCTCGGCGCCCCACATGGCGAGCAGCTGGCGGCGCTCCTCGCTGGTGTTCTCCGGCATGACGCACACGATGCGGTAGCCCTTGAGCCGGGCCGCCATGGCGAGCGAGATGCCGGTGTTGCCGCTGGTGGGTTCGAGGATGGTGCAGCCGGGGGTGAGCCGGCCGTCCTTCTCGGCCTGCTCGATCATGTGGAGCGCGGGGCGGTCCTTGACCGAGCCGGTGGGGTTGCGGTCCTCCAGCTTGGCCCAGATCCGGACGTCGTCCGAGGGGGACAGGCGCGGCAGCCGGACGAGGGGCGTGTTGCCGACCGCCGCCAGCGGGGAGTCGTAGCGCATGGGGACCGGGCCGCTCAGACCATGCCGCCGGCGACGGCCGGCAGGATCGTGACGTTGTCGCCGTCGGCGAGCTTGGTCTCGATGCCGTCGAGGAAGCGCACGTCCTCGTCGTTCAGGTAGACGTTGACGAAGCGGCGGAGCTTGCCGCCGTCGACGATGCGGGCCTCGATCCCGGTGTGGCGCGTCTCCAGGTCGGCGAAGAGCTCGGCGAGGGTGTCGCCCTTGCCCTCGACGGCCTTGGCGCCGTCGGTGTAGGTGCGGAGGATGGTCGGGATGCGGACCTCGATGGCCATGGCGTGGGCTCCTTGGGAGGGGCGGAGTGGCTGGTGGGCGCGCGTACGGCCCCCGCGCGAAGGGGGGTGGTGCAGGGAGGTGCGCTCGGTCGGTCGGGCGCTCAGAGCGCGGCGCGCCGCGGACACATCGCGCTGGCGAGGCGGCACAGGTCGACGTGCAGCCGCGCCACGAGCAGCGGGGTGCCCGGCGTCTCTTCGCTCACGTCGTGGGAAACCATGGGCTCATCGTATCGATTCCCGGTCCGGGTTCCGGAATGTGATCTCACATGACGGACTGATCGCGTTCGCCTGCCGGACCGGACGGCCGCGCCGCACGGCCCGGCCGGCTACGCGTACGCCTCGACGACCTTGACCTCTTCCTCCTCCACCACGCCGTCGACGATGGTGTACGAGCGGAACTGGAAGGGGCCGGCGCCGTCGGTGTCGGCGGTGGAGACCAGGACGTAGTGCGCCTGCGGCTCGTTGGCGTAGGAGATGTCGGTACGGGACGGGTAGGCCTCGGTCGCCGTGTGGGAGTGGTAGATGATCACCGGCTCCTCGTCCCGGTCGTCCATCTCCCGGTAGAGCTTGAGCAGATCGCCGGAGTCGAACTCGTAGAAGGTGGGCGAGCGCGCCGCGTTGAGCATCGGGATGAAGCGCTCGGGGCGGCCGCTGCCGACCGGTCCCGCGACCACGCCGCAGGCCTCGTCGGGGTGGTCCGCGCGGGAGTGTTCCACGATCTGGTCGTACAGGGCACGGGTGATGGTCAGCATGCCGACAGGATAAGCAGACGGGCCGCTCCGTACCGATAAGTGGTACGAAGCGGCCCGGATGCTGAGACCTTGCAGGTCAGAGGGTCACTCGGAGACGGAAGCCGAGGTTCCGGACTCCTTGGTGAAGGCGGCGCCCCCGGGGTTGCGGGCCTTGAGCACCAGGTAGGCGACGGCCAGGATCAGACCCCAGACCGGGGCGCCGTACAGCGCCACGCGGTTGTCCTTGTCCATCGCCATCGTCGTGATGACCATCGCGATGAAGGCGAGCGAGAAGGCGCTGAGCCAGATGCCGCCGGGGGCCTTGAAGGAGGACTGGGGCAGCTCGCCGCGGTCGGCCCGGACCCGGTAGCGGATCTGGCAGATGAGGATGACGATCCAGGCCCACATGCCGGAGATGGTGGCGAAGGAGACGACGTAGTTGAACGCCTCGCCGGGCCACTGGTAGTTGATCCAGACGCCGACCATCATCAGCGCCGCCGAGACGGTGGTGCCGACCAGCGGGGTGCCGGACTTCGTCAGCCGGGTGAAGACCTTCGGGCCCTGGCCGTTGAGCGCGAGGTCGCGCAGCATCCGGCCGGTGGAGTACATGCCCGAGTTGCAGGAGGACAGGGCGGCGGTCAGCACGACGAAGTTGACGATCGCGGCGCCGACGCCGAGGCCCATCTTCTCGAAGGCGGCGACGAACGGGCTGACGCCCGGCTTGAACTCGGTCCACGGGACGACCGAGAGGATCATGATCAGCGCGCCGACGTAGAAGACGGCGATCCGCCACGGCACGGTGTTGATGGCCTTCGGCAGGACCGTCTTCGGGTCCTTGGACTCGCCCGCGGTGACGCCGACCAGCTCGACGGCGAGGAAGGCGAACATGACCATCTGGAGGGTCATCAGGGTCGAGCCGATGCCGTTCTCGCCGGCGAAGAAGCCGCCCAGGTCCCACAGGTGGGTCACGGACGCGGTGTCGCCGGCGTCGGAGAAGCCGAGCGTGAGGATGCCGGCGCAGATCAGGATCATGCCGACGATCGCGGTGACCTTGACCATGGAGAACCAGAACTCGAGCTCACCGAAGAGCTTCACCGAGATCAGGTTGGCGCCGTACAGGATCACCGTGAAGACCAGCGCGGACAGCCACTGCGGGATGTCCCACCAGTACGTCATGTAGGTGGCCGCGGCGGTGACCTCGGTGATGCCGGTGACGACCCAGAAGAGCCAGTACGTCCAGCCGGTCACGAAGCCCGCGAAGGGGCCGATGAACTCGCGGGCGTACTCGGAGAACGAGCCCGAGACCGGGCGGTACATGAGGAGCTCGCCGAGCGCCCGCATGATGAAGAAGATGACCAGGCCCGCGATGGCGTACGCGAGGATCAGGCTGGGCCCGGCGATGGAGATGCCCTTGCCCGCACCCAGGAAGAGACCGGTGCCGATGGCGCCGCCGATCGCGATCATCTGGATCTGGCGGGCGCCGAGTGCCCGGTGATAGCCCTCGCCGGCTGCGGTGTCCGCGGCCTCATTGCCGTCGTGCTGCTGGTCGACCTGCACTGAGGTCATGGTGGTGCGCCTTTCTCCATGCTGATCCGCGCGCCGGCCGCTGGGCCTTCTGCGCTGCGGATCAGGTCCTGATCCCCCCGGATGTGGATGGAGTGCCACCGGCGGTCAGCCGGTCGAAGCGCCCCCGGGAACAGGGGTGGCGTCCCCGGGTGGTCGTGAAGATTTATCACGGCATTCACCGTGATCGACCCTCGCGCGTGTGACCCGCGCCACTCGAAAGGGCGGACAAAAGGGACTCAACAGAGCAAGGAGGACGGTTGGATAACGTATTCGTTATCCGGATTTGAGCGTCCGCTGAGCGAACACCGGCCGGTAACCAGCCGTCGGGGAGCTGTCGCTACGACATGAGCGTCTCGACGAGCGACTCCTGCAGCGCGCCCAGCCAGAGGTACGCCATCACCATCGGCTTGCGCGGATCCTCGTCCGGCAGCCGGTAGAGCTGCTCGCTCTCGTCGTCGTCCGTGACCTCCAGGCGGGTGCCGATGGTCAGCCGGAGGTCGTTGAGCGCGCCGAGCCAGGCCCGGGACTCGTCGGCGGTCAGCTTGAGGACGCCGCCGCCCTCCCCCGCCGCCTCGGAGCTGAGCGCGTCGAGGCTGCGCACCACGGTGTGGGCGTCCTCGCGCTTGCGGGCCCGCAGGTCGTTCTCGGTGAAGCGGCGGAAGTCGGCGGCCGCCTGGCGCAGCTCGTCGGTGTCGTCGCCGTACGCGTCGGGGAAGAGCCGGCGCAGCGCCGGGTCGGCGGGCGGCTCGCTGGGGCCTTCGGCGAACAGCGCGGCCAGCGGGTCGGCGTCCTCGGCCGGCTCGTCGCCGGGGCCGATCAGCTCCATGAGCTGGACGGCGAAGGAGCGCAGGATGGAGATCTCGACCTCGTCGAGCGCGACGGCCGCGCCGCCGCCCGGGACGGCCTCGAAGCGCCCCGCCATCAGCCGCGGTCCTGGGAGAGGGTCGCCCAGAGGCCGTAGCCGTGCATCGCCTGCACGTCCCGTTCCATCTCCTCGCGGGTGCCGCTGGAGACCACCGCGCGGCCCTTGTTGTGCACGTCGAGCATCAGCTTGTGCGCCTTGTCCTTGGAGTAGCCGAAGTACGCCTGGAAGACGTACGTGACATAGCTCATCAGGTTCACCGGGTCGTTGTGCACGAGGGTCACCCACGGCACGTCGGGTTCGACGACGGCGGAGACCTCCTCGGCCGACTCGGTCCGCTCGATCTCGATAGGCGCAACGCTCACTTGTCCCATGCTGCCACCCTTACCGGCCCGTCGCACAAACGGGTCACCTGGGCGGACCCGCGCACCCGGCGAGGGTATTCGTCAAACTGACGAATACCCGCTAGCATTCCTCATATGAACGCTGCGGACCTTGGGCTCCCGGTGGACGTGCCGTCGACCGCGCTCTTCACCGACCAGTACGAGCTGACCATGCTCCAGGCGGCCCTCAGGGCCGGCACCGCGGACCGCAGGTCCGTCTTCGAGGTCTTCACCCGCCGGCTGCCCGAGGGGCGGCGCTACGGCGTGGTGGCGGGCATCGGACGGGTCCTGGACGCGGTCGAGAACTTCCGCTTCGACCCCGCCGTGCTGGGCTTCCTGCGCGAGCGCGGGATCGTCGACGAGCCGACCCTCCAGTGGCTGGCCGGCTACCGCTTCTCCGGCGACATCTGGGGCTACCCCGAGGGCGAGGTGTACTTCCCGGGCTCGCCGATCCTGCGCGTGGAGGGCTCCTTCGCCGAGTGCGTGCTCCTGGAGACGGTGATCCTCTCGATCCTCAACCACGACTCGGCCATCGCTGCCGCCGCCTCCCGGATGTCGGCCGCCGCCGGCGGCCGCCGGCTCATCGAGATGGGCGCCCGGCGCACCCACGAGCTGGCCGCCGTGGCCTGCTCGCGCGCCGCCTACGTGGGCGGCTTCGACTCCACCTCCGACCTCGCGGCCGGCTTCCGCTACGGCATCCCGACGGTGGGCACCTCCGCCCACGCCTTCACCCTGCTGCACGACACCGAGCGGGACGCCTTCCGAGCCCAGGTCGACTCCCTGGGCAGCGGCACCACGCTGCTCGTCGACACCTACGACGTCGCCGAGGCCGTCCGCACCGCCGTCGAGGTGGCCGGGCCCGGGCTCGGGGCCGTCCGCATCGACTCCGGCGACCTGCTGCTCGTCGCCCACCGGGTGCGGGCGCAGCTGGACGAGCTGGGCGCCCGGGACACCAAGATCGTGGTCACCTCGGACCTCGACGAGTACGCCATCGCCTCGCTCGCGGCGGCCCCGGTCGACGCGTACGGGGTGGGCACCCAGCTGGTCACCGGCAGCGGCCACCCGACCTGCTCGATGGTCTACAAGCTGGTCGCCCGGGCCTCCTCGGCCGACCCGAAGGCGCCGCTGACGCCGGTGGCCAAGAAGTCGGTGGGCGGCAAGGCCTCCATCGGCGGCCGCAAGTGGGCGGCCCGCCGCGCGGACGCCGCCGGGGTCGCCGAGGCCGAGGTCGTCGGCACCGGCCAGGTGCCGCCGGAGCTGGTCGACCGGCAGCTGCTCGTCGAGCTGGTCAAGGGCGGTGACGTGGTGGCCCGCGAGCCGCTGGAGGCGGCCCGCGCCCGGCACATCGCGGCCCGCGCCGCGCTCCCGATGTCGGCGATCCAGCTGTCGCGCGGCGAGCCCGTGCTGCCGACGGAATACGTGTAACGCCTCCTGGCGCCCCCTCCCGCCGGGCGGGGGAAGTCTCTAGGCTCGAATCCGACCCCGCCCGCCCCCGTCTCGGCAAGGACACCCGCCATGCACCGCGCATTGATCGTTGTGGACGTACAGAACGACTTCTGCGAGGGCGGCAGCCTCGCGGTGGCCGGGGGCGCCGACGTCGCCGCCGCCGTGACCGAGCTGATCGGCGCGGCCGGCGGGGCCGGCTACCAGCACGTGGTGGCCACCCGCGACCACCACGTGGAGCCGGGCGCCCACTTCTCCGACCACCCGGACTACCTGACCTCCTGGCCGCGGCACTGCGTGGCCGGCACCGAGGGCGTGGGCTTCCACCCGAACTTCGCGCCCGCCGTCGCCGGCGGCGCGATCGACGCCGTCTTCGACAAGGGCGCCTACGAGGCCGCGTACAGCGGTTTCGAGGGCCGCGACGAGAACGGCGACACGCTCGCCGACTGGCTGCGCGCCCGCAAGGTCACCGAGGTGGACGTGGTCGGCATCGCGACCGACCACTGCGTGCGGGCGACCGCCCTGGACGCGGCCCGCGAGGGCTTCCGCACCCAGGTGCTGCTCGACCTGACGGCCGGGGTGGCGAAGGAGTCCACCGACCGGGCCCTTCAGGAGCTGCGCGCGGCGGGCGTCGAGCTCACCGGCAAGCCGATCGTCGCCCCGTAGGGGCCGTAGGGGCCCCTACGGGAGCCCGCTCGGGCCGCCGGGGCTCAGGCCGCCGGGGCCTTCGGCAGGGACCGTATGGGGTGCCACAGCTCCTGGGCGCAGGTGCGCCAGAGCATGCCGTCGGGGTGGTGGAGCACGGCCGTGATCTCGTCCGGGGTGGGCGGCTCGGTGTTGCCCCGGAGGTAGACCGCGCGCAGCCCCAGGTTCCGCAGCCGGGTCAGGGCGCGGGCCCGGTTCGCCGCGTGCACCAGGAAGCGCACGGTGGCCCCGTCGCCGGCCGGGCTGGGCAGTCCGATGGCGACGACGACACTGCCTCCCGGCAGTCTGCAGAACCCTCCGTTGGGCATGCGGAACCACTCCCCCGTGGATCGTTTCCAGCCGACCGTGGGATCGACTGTCAATAAGGTCGTACGACCGAGGCCGTAAGACGCACCTAAACACGATCGGCCGCCGCCCGCTAGAGGGCGACGGCCGATCATGCTCTGACCTGCGAAGACGCAGGAGAATTGAGTGTTACTTCACCGAGGGGCCGACCTGGACCGTGACGGTCTGGCCGTCCTTCGGCTCCTTCACGACCTGGATCTTGGTGTTGGTGTCAGTTACCTGGACACCGGCGCGCGGGTTCTCGGCGAACCAGTACACGCCCTTCTTGTCGTCGAAGACCGGGTTGCCGGCCTGCGACGGGACCCACGTCGGCTCGCCCTTGAGGTGCAGCTGGAAGCCGTCGGTGCGGGCGATGGTGAACGGCGAGTCGTAGGCCTGGACGCGGTTGCGCATCAGGCTGCCGTCACGCCACTTCAGCGGGCTCGGGTGCGAGTCGATCGGGAGGATCAGACCCTGGCCCGGGTGCTGGGAGGTGTTGTTGTCCTTCTGGGACAGGTCCCACTTCCAGATCAGCAGGCCGTTCTGGTACGCGTAGTGCTCGACCCAGCTGGCCTTGTCACCGGTGAAGCCGAAGTTGTACGGGCCGACCTTGAGGGTCTTGTCGTACGAGACGTACTGGCGGTTCTCCGCGATGTAGTACTGCTCGTACTCCTTCGTGAAGCCCTTGCCGATGCGCGAGAAGCCCTTGCGGACCCAGCCGTTGTCACCGTTCTCGGCGTTGTCCGAGAAGACGGTGGCGCCGTCGGCGGTCAGCGTGATGGCGTCGGCCGCGAAGCCCTTGCCGCCCGCGCCGCCGTCCGTCTGGTAGCGGAAGCGGAGGTCGAACTTCTTGCCCGCGTAGGCGCCGAGGTCGTAGACCAGCTTCTGGTACGCGCCGGAGGCACCGGTCAGGGCCGGGGCGCCGGAGGCGTCCTTCTGGATCGGCTTGCCGTCGGCGGTGCCGTCGAGGGCGGTCCAGTTGGCGCCGCCGTCGGTGGAGACCTCGGCGTACAGGTAGTCGTAGTCCTGCTCGATGTCGTACCAGCCCTGGAGCTCCAGGGAGGCCGCGCTCTTGCCGGTCAGGTCGACGGGGCGGGTCAGGGTGTTCTTGAGGTCGTCACCCATGTCGCTCCACCACTGGGTGGCACCCTCGGCGGGGGCCACGACGTCGGTGGTGACGGCCTTCTTCGGCAGCTCGACGAGGAGCGCCTGCGGCAGCTTGGTGTTGTACTCCGAGACGCCCAGCTTGTGGGTGGTCTTGGTGCCGCGCTGCCAGTCGTTGACCTTGGCGTAGTTCAGCCAGCCGAGCTGGAGCTTGTCCCAGGCGTTCATGTCGCCGGGGAGGTCGCCGATCGCGTCCTTGCCGGTGCCGAGCCACGAGCCGGAGGACATGAGCGTCCAGAAGCCGGTCGAGTTCTCGCCGCCCGCGGTGTCGTAGTGGTCCGGCAGACCGAGGTCGTGGCCGTACTCGTGGGCGAAGACGCCGAGGCCGCCGTTCTCCGGCTGCATCGTGTAGTCGCCGACCCAGATGCCCGAGTTGCCGATCTGGGTGCCGCCGGCCTTGTTGTTCGCCGGGCCGGTCTTGCCGGCGTCGGTGCCGTAGGCGTACCAGCGGTGGGCCCACAGGGCGTTCTTGCCCTCGGCGCCGCCGCCGGCCGACTCGTCCTCGCCCGCGTGGACGATCTGGAAGTGGTCGATGTAGCCGTCGGGCTCGTTGAAGTTGCCGTCGGCGTCGAAGTCGTAGCGGTCCCACTGGTCGTACTGCGCCAGGGTCGCCTTGATCTCGGCGTCGGTCTTGCCCTTGGCCTTCTGGTCGGCGTTCCAGGCCACGAGACCGTCGCGCACGGTGTCCCACACGTTGGCGCAGTTGGTCTGGCCGCAGTAGTTGGAGCCGTAACGGGCCTCGTTGTACGGGACCTTGACCCAGTCGGAGACCTGGCCGTCGACCGAGTAGCGGCCGGAGGAGGTCTTCTCGTAGTAGGTCTTCAGGGACTGCTTGGGCTGGCCCTTGGCGTCCTTGCCGGTACCGAAGTACAGGTCCTGGAAGTGCTGCTGGTTGTAGTCCGCCTGCCAGGCCGTCGAGTTGTCGACGGCGCGGTCGGGCTGGGCTATGGAGTTGTGCAGCGGGCCGGGCGTGCCGCCGTACTTCGGCTTGAGCTCCGGCGTGTCGTCGTCCTTGCGGTCGACCAGGGTGGTGTTGTCCACCTGGTCGCCGAACTCGACGAGGATGGTGAAGATCTTGTCGGTCTTCTCGCGGGCCAGCTCGACGTACTTCTTGTTGTCGAGCTTGACCACCTGAGAGCCGTTCCGGCGCTCGACCTTGGTCTCGCCGTTGAGCACCTGCTCGATGGCGGCCTCGCGCTGCTGCGCCTGCTGCTTGCTGAACGGACCGTCGAGGTCGTGGTCGACCGTGGTCTTGTCAACGGCGTTCGCCCGGGCCGCGGTGGCGGCCTGCGCGGGCGTCGTCTCGTCGGCCCACGCGGTGAAGGTCGAGGCGGTGGCGGCGGTGGCCGCGAGGGCCACCACGATCGCCGACGCGCGGATCGCCCGTCGTCTGTTGGTCACTTGTTTCTGTCCTCCCCGGCGCACCTCGTACGGCGGATCGGAGGTGGGGTGTCCGCCGGACGGGTGACGCGTCACAAGTGACGACATTCGACCGGAGTTGAAGCAGAAAAGACAGATCTTGACTTGGACAGGCCAAGTGCACTATGTGCAAGTCACCCACCGATAGTCGAACATCGAACGAACATCCGTCGCCCGCATATGCGACATGACCGTGCGCCCCTGCGCCCCCCGTGCATCCCGACGTGAGTAAGGCCATGCTTGGTTCCGCCGCCGCCGGGCATCCACCGTCATAGAGTCGCACTCGCCACGCGCCCCGAGGGACGGACACCGCCATGCAGCGACCGAACGCCGCACAGTACGCCACCGGTTCGGCCACCGTCGTGCTCTCGACCGTCGCCCTGCTGCTCCTCTCCGGCACCACCACGGCGCTCGGCGTCGCGGTGATCTGCGCCGCGGGCCTCTTCCTGGGCGTGCTGGTCGCGGTGACCATGCCGGTGCGCGCCCGGCACGTCAAGACCTCCGGCGCCGACCGGTCCGGGGAGACGCAGATCCGGGTGCCCGCCGCGCCCGTGGGGGCGGGGGCGGACACCCGGATCGGTTCCTGACGGCGGCCGGCGCCGCCGGCACGGACGGCGCGGTCGGCTCAGTGCGGCACCGAGACCACGACCGTCTTCGCCGCCTTGTCGTGCAGGCCCTGTTTGTACGGCTTGTCCACGAGGATGAGGACCAGCAGGAGCAGCGGCCACAGACACGCGCAGCAGATGAGGGCCGGCAGCCAGAGCACCACCGCGCGGACGAGCGAGGCGTTCATCGGCGGTGTGGAGCCGTCGTTGAGCATCGCGACCCGCAGCTTCATCCACTTCTTGCCGAGGGTCTGGCCGTTCTTGGCGACCATGACGGCGTCGTACGCGACGTACGCGACGATGGTGATGAGCTGGAAGACCAGCTGCCCGCCGCCGTTGAGGCTGTTGACGGTGTCGTCCCAGTCGTTGCCGTCCCCGGCGCGGTCGTAGACCTTGAACGGGATGCCGATGACCGCCAGCGGCACGGCGATGATCAGCCAGTCGATGACCCGGGCGGCGATGCGCTTGCCGGACTCGGCGAGCGGCGGCATCCCGGCGAGCGGATCGGCCCCGCCGTACGGGCCGCCACCGTAGGGGCCGCCACCGTAGGGGCCGCCACCCCCGCCTCCGGAGGGGCCGCCGCCTCCCCCGTACGGGTCACCCCCGTATGGGCCGCCGCCTCCGCCGCCGTACGAGGGGGGCGGCGGGGGCGTCCGGTCGTACGGGTTCCCCGGCGGCGGCTCCTGCGGGGGTCCCTTGCGGAACGGGTCGTCGTCGGGCGGCGGCTGACCGGGAGGCGGCGGCGGCTGGTCGTTGCTCATGGGGGCAGTGCACCCCGGGCACCGGGCCCCCGCAATCCGGACGGGCCCTACCGGGCGACGAAGGTGCCGGCCGCCTTGTCGTGCCAGCACTGGCGCCACGGACGGTCGAAGAGGCACCAGACGACGTTGAACAGGCCCACGCCGAGCAGCCCGAGCACGCCGTAGACCAGCCAGCGGCGCAACGCGGCGCCGAAGGTGGGCGGCTGGTGGCCCTCGATGTCCCGGACCTCGATCCCGCACAGCTTCTTGCCGAGCGTGCGGCCCCACTTGGCGGTGGGCAGCGCCTCGTACAGCGTGCCGAGGACGAGGAAGGCGGCGAGCACGATGCCGAACTGCACCGAGGTGGTGCCGTCGACCAGCCACACCTGCACGGTGACACCGGTCTGCCGGGCGGCCTCGATCTTCTCCTCGATGTGCTCGATCGCGGCGGTGACGAAGGGGTACGACACGGCGCCGACCAGCGCCCCGAGCACCGCGCCGTCCACCAGGCGGGCCAGCAGCCGCCGTCCGAGCCCGGCGGGCCGCGCGGCGGCCTGGGCCCGCGCCGCCGCCTGGAACACGTCGTCGACCGGCGGCTTCCACGGCACCACGGGCTGCTGCGGGTCCTGCGCGGCGGGCGCGGGGCCGGGAACGGGACCGGGGGCCGGCGAGGGCGCCGGCGCCGGGACCGCCGGGTGGGCGCTCTGCGGGGTCCACGCGGCCGGGGCGGGCGCGGGTGCCGGAGCCGGTGCCGGGGAGGGGGCGACCGGCGCGGGGGTGACCGGCATGCCGCCGAGGCGCGCGGCGGGGGCGACCGGGGCGGGGGCCGGAACCGGGGCCGGGGTGGCCGGGCGCTGCTCGGGGACGGAGCCACCGGCCTCCGGCCACGCGGGCGCGGGGTTCTGAGCGGGCGTCCGGTCGGCGACCGGGGCCGCCGGGGCCTGCGACCGCGGCGGGTGCGGGGTCTTGGGCCGGTCAGCGGGGGCCGGGGCCGGGTCCTCCGCGGGCGCGGCGGCCGTCGCCGGGTCGCGGCGCATCGAGACCCCGCCGCCGGAGCCGGCGGCCGGCCAGGCCGCCGCGGCGCGCGGATCGGCGGAGTCGGCGGCGGAGTGGGCGGCGGGAGCGGGGCCGGCCGGCGCGGCGGGCCGCGGCTCGTCCTGACCGCCGCCGACGCCCCACGAGACCTTCTGGTCGCGCTCGCCGCCGAAGCCGGTCTGCCGGGAGGTGCTGGCCTGCCAGGCGGAGGCGGGCTCCTGGGGAGCGGAGCCGGCGGGTTCCGGTTCGTCGTCGAGGAAGACCGGGCCGGTCTCCTCGACGGCCGGGACCGCGGGCGGTACCGCGGCCGCCGGGACCTGCGGCGCCGGGGCCGGGCTCGGGGCCACCTGCGGGGCGGCGGGCACCGGCGGGGCGGGCGGCGTCTCGCCCTCCTTGGGCGCGGGCCGGCTCGTGCCGGGCACCCACGCGCCGCCGTTCCAGAAGCGGATGTACCCGGGAATCGACGGGTCCGGGTAGTAGCCCGCCTGCGGTACCTCTCCGCCGCCTCCAGGTGGAGTAGCCACTGCCCCGACTCCGTTCAGTCACAACGCCGTTGATCCGCCCGGGCCGCGCGGGGTCCTCGCCGACCGCGCCGCGTCCCAGGGAGGACAGTAACGAAGAACGCCGCCGCAGGGAGAAGGAGCCCGCGAGAAAGCCCGCCTTCGAGCGACACCCCCGGATTTTCGTCACGCACGGTGATCCTCGGGCCCTACCCAGGAGGCCCGGAAAAAATTCCTCGGAAAATTTCCCGAAGTCGCGTAATGAACCCGGCCGACCCCTCTCTCTCCCCGTGCAGGCCCACCGCGGGCCCGCACGGGAGACCCCCGAGAGCACGTCACGAGAGAGGCGGCCCGCCATGCAGAACACCGACAACAACAACGTGGTCGAGCGCGAGCTGGAGCTGAAGCTGGTGCTGTCCCCGGAGCGCTCGGTGCCGGTGCCGGCCCGGCTCGCCTACCGGGTGGACGACCCCTACGCCGTCCACATCACCTTCCACATCGGCTCCGAGCACCCGGTCAACTGGACCTTCGCCCGCGAGCTGCTCGTCGAGGGCGTCTTCCGGCCCTGTGGCCACGGGGACGTGCGGATCTGGCCGACCAAGGTCGACGGCCGCAACGTCATCCTGATGGCGCTGTCCTCCCCCGACGGCGACGCGCTCCTGGAGGCCCCGTCCGCGCAGGTGTCCGCCTGGCTGGAGCGGACCCTGCGGGTGGTCCCGCCGGGCACCGAGACCGAGCAGCTCGGCATCGACGACGGCCTGGCCGAACTGCTCGCCACCACCGTGGTGGCGGACGAGCTGTGGCTGCGCGACCCGTGGCCGTCGGACGAGTCCACCGACGGTGAGCTGTGAGCCCGGCGGGACGGCCGGAGGCGGCCCCTGAGGCGGAACCCGCGGTGGTTCCCGTACGGGACCGGGCCCGCACCCCGGTCTCAGAAGAGCTTGCCCGGGTTCAGCAGCCCCAGCGGGTCGAAGGTCGCCTTGATCCCGCGCTGCAGCTCCACACCCACCGGGCCGAGCTCCCGCGCCAGCCACTCCTTCTTCAGCACGCCCACCCCGTGCTCGCCGGTGATCGTGCCGCCGAGCGCGAGCCCGAGCGCCATGATCTCGTCGAAGGACGCGCGCGCCCGGCGCGACTCGTCCTCGTCGGTGTGGTCGAAGCAGACGACGGGATGGGTGTTGCCGTCGCCGGCGTGCGCGCAGACCCCGATGGTCAGCCCGTACCTCCCGGCGATCTCCGCCGTGCCCGTGAGCATCTCGGCCAGCCGGGTGCGCGGCACGCACACGTCGTCGATCATCGTGGCGGACTTGATCGTCTCCAGGGCCGTGAGCGAGAGCCGGCGGGCCTGGAGGAGCAGTTCGGACTCGGCGGCGTCCTCGGCGGGCACGACCTCGGTGGCCCCGGCGGCCCGGCACAGCTCCGCCACCGCGGCCAGGTCGGCGGCCGGGTCGGGGGTGTCGAAGGCGCACAGCAGCAGCGCCTCGGTGGTGTCGGGCAGCCCCATGTGCGCGAGCCGGTTGACCGCCCGGACGGTGGTGCCGTCCATCAGTTCGAGCAGCGAGGGGGTGTGGCCGCGCTCCATGATCGCGCACACGGCCGCACAGGCCGCCTCCGCCGAGGGGAACTCGGCGGCCAGCGCGAGCTGCGCGGGCGGCTGCGGCTTGAGCGCGAGCACGGCGCCGACGACGATGCCGAGCGTCCCCTCGGAGCCCACGAACAGCCGGGTCAGGTCGTACCCGGCGACGCCCTTGGCGGTGCGCCGCCCGGTGCGCAGGAGCCGCCCGTCGGCCAGGACCACGTCGAGCCCGAGCACGTACTCGGCGGTGACCCCGTACTTCACGCAGCACAGCCCGCCGGACGCGGTGCCGATGTTGCCGCCGATGGTGCACGACTCCCAGCTGGAGGGGTCCGGCGGGTAGTACAGGCCGTGCTCGGCGACGGTCCGGGACAGCACGGCGTTGACGACGCCCGGCTCCACCACGGCGATCCGGTCGACCGGGTCGATCTCCAGGATGCGGTCCATCCGGACGAGCGAGAGCACGATGCAGCCCTCGGAGGCGTTCGCCGCCCCCGACAGACCGGTCCGCGCGCCCTGCGGCACGACGGGCACGCGCAGTTCGGTCGCGGTGCGCATGACGTGCCGGACCTGTTCGACGGTGCGCGGGAGCACGACGGCCGCGGGGGTGCCGGCCGTGCAGAAACTCGCCATGTCGCGCGCGTAGGAGGCGGTGACGTCCGGGTCGGTGAGCACCGCCTCGGCGGGGAGCCCGGCGCGCAGGGCCTCGTGGAGCTTCCGAAGGTGCGGCTTCTGAAGATCGTCCATGGCTCCAGCGTGGCACTCGGGGCCATCGGTGTGAACCCGCCGGGGAGCGGGTGCTGAGGTGCGCTTCGGACGGCCGGTGCCGGGCGCACAGTGTGCGCCATGAGACCCGAGAACGTGTCGCGGACGGTCCTCGCCTCGGGCGTGGGCGCGGTGCTCGCGGCGACGGCGCTGCTGTACGTGCCCGAGTTGGCCGGGCGGGATCCGGTGCGGGCGGCCGGGCCCGCGGAGCGGGCGACGAGCGCGGCCCGGGCCGGGGCGCAGGCGGCGCTGCCCGATCTGGTCGCGCTGATCGGCGACCGGGAGAAGTGGCTGCGGGCGCACCCCGAGGACACGGCGTCCTGGACGGTGCTGGGCTCGGCGTACACCGAGCGGGCGCTGCGGCGGGCGGATCCGGCGGACCTGAAGCGGGCCGGGGCGGCGCTGGAGCACGCGGGCGGCGGCCCGGACGGACAGGTGGCCCGGGCGGCCCTGGCGAACGCGCGGGGCGACTGGGCGGCCGGCCGGACCTGGGGCGAGCGGGCGCGGAAGGCGGACCCGAAGCGCTGGGCGGCGTACCCGGTGCTGATCGACGCGTACAACGGCCTCGGTGACTACCGGGCGGCGGGCAAGGCGGCCGAGAAGCTGGCCGAGCTGCACGCGGGGGCGGCGGTCAGCGGGCGTACGGCGCAGCTGTACCGCGACCGCGGTTGGCGCGAGGACGCGGGCGCGGCCGCGCTCGACGCGGTGGCGCTGGCGGAGACGGGCGCGGAGAAGGCTGCGGCGCTGTGCCGGCTCGGCGACCTGGCCTGGGAGCGGGGCGAGCCGGAGGAGGCGCTCGCGCAGTACGGGGCGGCCCTCGGGCTCGTCGGCGACCACGGGCCCTCGCTCGCGGGCCGGGCGCGGGCCCGGGCGGCGCTCGGCCGGACCGAGGAGGCGGTGCGCGACTGGCGGGCGGCCGTGGAGCGGCTGCCGCTGCCCGGGTACCTGCTGGAGGCCGGTGAGCTGGCCGAGGCGCTGGGCCGGGAGGAGGACGCGCGGGCGCTGTACGGGCGGCTGCGGGCGGGCCGCTGGCCGGACGCGGAGGTGGAGCTCGGCCTGCTCGACGCGGACCACGGCGACCCGGCGGCGGCGGTGCGGCGGCTGCGGGCGGCCTGGGCGGGCGGGCACCGTTCGGTGCGGGTCGCGGACGCGCTGGGCTGGGCGCTGTTCCGCGCGGGCGAGCCGAAGGAGGCGCTGGAGTTCGCGAAGCGGGCCACCGACGAGGGCCTGCGCAGCGCGATGTTCGCGTACCACCGCGGGGAGATCGAGCGGTCCCTGGGCGACCTGGGCCCGGCCCGCCGCCACCTCGCGGAGGCGCTGCGCACCAACCCGCACTTCTCTCCGCTGCTCGCGCCCCGCGCGAAGGAGTCGGCGACGGCGCTCGGGGACCTCCCCGACGAACTGCCGAAGGACGCGCTGGGCGCGCCGACGGCGGCCGGAGACGGTGCCGGCGCGGGCGCGGAGACCGGCGGGGCCGGCGCGGGCGCGGCGGCCGGAGACGGTGCCGGCGCGGGCGCGGAGACCGGCGGGGCCGGCGCGGGCGCGGCGGCCGGCGGGGGCGGTGCCGCGCGCGGCTGAGCCGTCGGGCGCTTTCCGCCCCGGGCCCCGGGCGAGCCCCCCGTACCCGCCCGGGGTGTCCCGGAGGTGCCCCGGTCGCGGTCGGCGTGCGCCGGGGCGTGCGAGGGGCCCGGCCGGACGACGTCCGGGACCGGGCCCCTCGTGTCAGGGGTGCGCGAGTGGCGGCTAGAGGTTGCCGCGCTTCTCCTGCTCGCGCTCGATCGCCTCGAAGAGGGCCTTGAAGTTGCCCTTGCCGAAGCCCATGGAGCCGTGGCGCTCGATCATCTCGAAGAAGACGGTCGGGCGGTCCTGCACCGGCTTGGTGAAGATCTGCAGCAGGTAGCCGTCCTCGTCGCGGTCGGCGAGGATCTTCAGCTCGCGCAGGGTCTCGATCGGCACGCGGGTGTCGCCGACCCACTCGCCGAGGGTGTCGTAGTACGAGTCCGGGGTGTCGAGGAACTGCACGCCGGCGGCCCGCATCGCGCGCACGGTGGCGACGATGTCGTTGGTGGCGAGGGCGATGTGCTGCACGCCGGCGCCGCCGTAGAACTCCAGGTACTCGTCGATCTGCGACTTCTTCTTCGCGATCGCCGGCTCGTTGATCGGGAACTTCACCTTGAGGGTGCCGTCGGCGACGACCTTCGACATCAGCGCCGAGTACTCGGTCGCGATGTCGTCGCCCACGAACTCCTTCATGTTCGTGAAGCCCATGACCTTGTTGTAGAAGCCGACCCACTCGTTCATCTTGCCGAGCTCGACGTTGCCCACGCAGTGGTCGATGGCCTGGAAGGTGCGCTTGGCCGGCGGCTCGACGATCGGCTGGGCGGCGACGTAGCCCGGCAGGTAGGGGCCGTCGTAGCCGGAGCGCTCGACGAGGGTGTGGCGGGTCTTGCCGTAGGTGGCGATGGCGGCGAGGACGACGGTGCCGTGCTCGTCCTTCTCCTCGTACGGCTCGACGAGGCCGGTGGCGCCCTGCTCGACGGCGTAGGCGTACGCGGCGCGCGCGTCCGGCACCTCGATCGCCAGGTCGATCACGCCGTCGCCGTGCTCGGCGACGTGCGCCTCGACGAAGCGGCCCCAGTCGGTGGAGGCCTTGATGACGGAGGTGAACACGAAACGGGCGGAACCGTTGGTGAGGACGTAGCTGGCGGTCTCGCGGCTGCCGTTCTCCGGTCCGGAGTAGGCGACGAGCTTCATGCCGAAGGCCGTGGAGTAGTAGTGCGCGGCCTGCTTGGCGTTGCCGACGGCGAAGACGACCGCGTCCATCCCCTTCACCGGGAAGGGATCGGCCTCACGCGCGGTGCCCGGGGTGTCATGCATGGTCTCAGTCATGGCAGCAGAGTCCCGCCGACTCGCAAGGTGCGCAATAGTTCGTTGTTTCACTGGTCAATCTGCACAGCGTGCCGTCAGTATGGGCGGACGACTTGTACATGATGACCACCGGGAGACCGCCGTGGCGATCGATCATCTGGACGGGCGGCTCATCGTGCTGCTCGCGCGGGAGCCCCGGATAGGGGTCCTGGAGGCCTCGCGCCGGCTCGGGGTGGCCCGCGGCACCGTGCAGGCCCGGCTGGACCGGCTTCAGTCGAACGGAGTCATCCGCGGATTCGGTCCGCAGGTCGACCCCGCGGCCCTCGGCTATCCGGTCACCGCCTTCGCCACGCTGGAGATCAAACAGGGCCAAGGCGCCGATGTGCGCGGGCACTTGGCGACCGTGCCGGAGGTCCTCGAACTGCACACCACCACCGGTCACGGCGACATGCTGTGCCGGCTCGTGGCCCGCTCCAACGCCGATCTCCAGCGGGTGATCGACCGGGTCGTCGGTTTCGATGGCATCGTCCGGGCCTCCACGGCGATCGTCATGGAGAACCCGGTCCCCCTGCGGATCATCCCGCTGGTGGAACAGGCCGCGGAGGACCCGCCCCCGCCGCGGTAGCCCCGCCGAGGCGGCCCTCGCCGCGGCGGTCCCTGCGGAGGGCGGCCCTTGCGGAGGGGACGCGCGTGAGCTTCTGGGAGTACCTGGGCAGCCGCCACCAGCAGCTGCTCACCGACGCCTTCCAGCACGCCAGCGCCGTCTTCCAGTGCATGGTGATCGCCACCCTGCTGGGCGTGCTGATCAGCGTGCTCACCTATCGCAGCCCCTGGGCGGGCAACCTGGCGATCCTGTCGACCGCCTCGCTGCTCACCATCCCGTCGCTCGCCGCGATCGGCCTGCTGATCCCGCTGGTCGGCCTCGGCGTGCCGCCGACCGTGATCACGCTGACGCTGTACGGACTCCTTCCGGTGGTCCGCAACGCGATCGTGGGCCTGCGCGGCGTCGACCCCGGCCTGGTGGACGCGGCCACCGGCATCGGCATGTCCCGGGCGGCCCGGCTGGTGCGGGTCGAACTGCCGCTGGCCTGGCCGCCGATCCTCACCGGCATCCGGGTGTCGACCCAGATGCTGATGGGCATCGCCGCCATCGCCGCGTACGCCTCGGGCCCCGGCCTCGGCAACGAGATCTTCCGCGGCATCGCCTCCCTGGGCAGCGCCAACGCGATCAACCAGGTGCTGGCGGGGACGCTCGGGATCGTGATCCTGGCGCTGCTCTTCGACGGGGCGTACGTCCTGCTCGGCCGGCTGACGATTCCGAGGGGGATCCGTGTCTGAACCCGCCCGCACCCCGCATGGACAGGACGCAGCCCACGCCTCGGACGGAGTGCGCGTCTCGGAGGCAGTGCGTGTCCCGGAGGGAGTGCGCGACTCGGAGGCAGTGCACGTCCGGGAAGGAGTACGCGTCTCGGACGGGGTGCACGGCGCGACCTCCGGGGCCTCGATCGTGCTGGAGGGGCTGACCAAGCGCTACCCCGGCAGCCACCAGCCCGCCGTGGACGACGTCAACATGGAGATCAAGGCGGGCGAGACCGTGATCTTCGTCGGCCCGTCGGGCTGCGGAAAGTCCACCACCCTGAAGATGATCAACCGCCTGATCGAGCCGACCTCCGGCCGGATCCGGATCGGCGACGAGGACGTCACGAAGATCGACCCGGTGAAGCTGCGCCGCAAGGTCGGCTACGCGATCCAGTCCTCCGGGCTGTTCCCGCACATGACGGTGGCCGAGAACATCGCCCTGGTCCCGAAGATGGTCGGCTGGTCCAAGTCCCGGGTGAAGGACCGGGTGGAGGAGATGCTCGACCTGGTCGGTCTCGACCCGCGCGAGTTCCACGGGCGCTATCCGCGCCAGCTCTCCGGCGGCCAGCAGCAGCGGGTGGGCGTGGCACGGGCGCTGGCCGCCGACCCGCCCGTGCTGCTCATGGACGAGCCCTTCGGCGCGGTCGACCCGATCACCCGCGACCACCTCCAGGACGAGCTCATCCGGCTCCAGCACGAGCTGCGCAAGACGATCGTCTTCGTCACCCACGACTTCGACGAGGCGATCAAGCTGGGCGACCGGATCGCGGTGCTGCGGGAGCGCTCGCACATCGCCCAGTTCGACACCCCCGAGGCCATCCTCACCAACCCGACGGACGACTTCGTGTCCGGTTTCGTCGGCGCGGGCGCGGCGCTCAAGCGGCTCAACCTCACCCGGGTCCGGGACGTCGGCATCGCCGAGTTCCCCACGGTGACGGTCGACGACCCGCTCCAGTCGATCTTCAACACCCTGCGCGGCAACCGCCACAACGAGCTGTTGATGCTCGACCGGCGCGGCCGCCCGTACAAGTGGCTGCGGCGCGGCGACCTGATGCGCGCCAAGGGCTCGCTGGCCCGCGCGGGCACCCTGGTGCACGACACGGTGACCCGGGACGCGACGCTGCACGACGCCCTGGAGGCGGTGCTCCTGGACAGCACGGGGCGGGTCGCGGTGACCGGGCGGCGCGGCGAGTACATCGGGGTGGTCGACATGGAGACCCTGATGAACTCGGTCCACGAACTCCTGGAGGCCGACCGGCTGGCCGCGATCGAGCACCAGCACGACCTGGAGGAGAGCCGCGCCCATCTGACCGAGCAGGAGCTGGAGGGCGGGGCGTGAGCGAGGAGGACGGCAGGACGGCGGTGGAGGGCCCGGGCGGGGGCGCGGGCGGCGGGCCGGGCGGGGGCCCGGGCGGCGGCCCGGGCGGGAGCCCGGCCGGCAGCCCGGTGGCGAGTCCGGTCGGGGGCGCGGCGGGGAGTCCGGTCGACGAGGAGGAGCCGGCGCCTCCGGCCGCTCCCCCGCGCCGGATCACCTGGCGCAAGCTCGTCGTCCTGCCCGCCTTCGTGGCGGTCGTGCTGCTCGCCACCGCCCTCTGGATCGCCAACGCCGACCTCGACTCCATCGCACGCAACGCCCTCGACAACGGCAACGTGCGGCTGCGCCTGTGGCAGCACGTGCAGCTGACCGCGATCTCCACCTTCTGGGTGCTGATCATCGCCGTCCCGCTCGGCATCGCCCTCACCCGGCGCGGCATCGACCGGGCGGCCCCCGTCTTCACCGCCGTCGCCAACGTCGGCCAGGCCACCCCGGCGATCGGCCTGCTCGCGCTCCTGGTGATCTGGCTGGGCATCGGCCCGTCCACCGCGATCATCGGCATGGTGATCTACGCGGTGCTGCCGGTGCTGTCCAACACGGTGGCCGGCCTGCGGGCCATCGACCCGCAGCTGGTGGAGGCCTCCCGGGGCATCGGCATGTCCGCGTTCGGCACCCTGTCCCAGGTCGAGCTCCCGCTGGCCGTCCCGCTGATCCTGGCGGGCGTGCGCACCGCGCTGGTCCTCAACGTGGGCACGGCGACCCTGGCGACCTTCGGCGGGGGCGGCGGGCTCGGCGACCTGATCACCTCCGGCATCCAGACCCAGCGGATGCCGGTCCTGGTGCTGGGCTCGGTGCTGACCGTGGCCCTGGCGCTGATCGTGGACTGGCTGGCCTCGCTCGCCGAGCTGTTGCTCACCCCGCGCGGCCTGGGGACGGCGGCATGAGCGGGGCGGCGGGCGGACGGGCCCGGGCGCTGCTGGCGGGCGGACGGGCCCGGGCGCTGCTGGCGGGCGGGCTCGCCGGGGTGCTCGCCCTGGCGGTCGGCGGCTGCGGGCTGAAGAGCGGTTCGCCGATGGTCGACGAGGTCTCGCCCGGTTCGGTCGGCCGGGGCCGGCCGCTGGAGGGCGCCTCGCTCACGGTCACGTCCAAGAACTTCAGCGAGAACATCGTCCTGGGCCAGATCGTCGGCCTGGTCTTCCGGGCGGCCGGGGCGGAGGTCCTGGACCGTACGAACCTCGCCGGTTCCATCAGCACGCGCGAGGCGGTCGTGAAGGGCGACGCCGACGCCCTCTACGACTACACGGGCACGGCCTGGATCACGTACCTCGGCAACGCCGAGCCCATCGAGGACCCGACCGAGCAGTGGAAGGCGGTACGGGACGCGGACCGCGCGAACGGCGTGGTGTGGCTGCCCCAGTCGACCCTGAACAACACCTACGCGCTCGCCATCAGCCGCGAGAACAACGCGAAGCACCGGCTGCGGACGCTCTCGGACGTGGCCGCGCTGGCGAAGAAGGACCCTGCGGCGGTGACCGTGTGCGTGGAGAACGAGTTCGCCTCGCGCGACGACGGACTGCCGGGGATGCAGAAGGCGTACGGGATGAGCCTGCCCGCCTCGAACATCCGGAAGATGGACGCCGGGATCATCTACACCCAGGTCTCGAAGTCCGACTCGTGCCTGCTCGGCGAGGTGTACACGACGGACGGGCGGATCAAGGCCATGGACCTGGTCGTCCTGGAGGACGACCGGCGCTTCTTCCCCAACTACAACGCGGCGCCGGAGCTGAACGCGAAGGCCTTCGCCGAGCACCCGGAGATCGCGGACCTGCTGGCCCCCGTGACGGCGAGGCTGACCACGGCGGTGGCGCAGGACCTGAACGCGAGGGTGGACGTGGAGGGGCGGGACCCGCACGAGGTGGCGAAGGAGTGGCTGCTCAAGGAGGGCTTCATCAAGGAGGGTTGAGCTGGGGGCAGCTCGCTCGGGCACCGCCGGGGAAGTTGCAAAGAAATTCTGCAAAAAGGGGTTGCAGAGAGTTTTTTGCAACTCTACTGTGGTGCCATGCCCGAGAACAGCGACGAGAAGACCGCCGAGAGCGCCGCCGAGCGCGAGCGCGCCCAGGAGCACGCTCGCGAGGCCGGCGCCCCGGGGCCGGCGAACCGGCTCCTCGACCCGCGCTCCCTGCGCGCGCTCGCGCACCCCCTGCGCATCCAGATGCTGCGCGCCCTGCGCCACCAGGGCCCGGCCACCGCCTCCCAACTCGCCGAGCGCCTGGGCGAGTCGAGCGGCGCCACCAGCTACCACCTGCGCCAGCTCGCGGCCCACGGCTTCGTGGAGGACGCCCCGGAGCTCGGCAAGGGGCGGGAGCGCTGGTGGCGGGCGATGCAGCAGGGCACCACCTTCGACGGCGAGCTGTACAAGAACCCGGATCCGGAGGTCCAGGGCGCCGTGGAGGTCTACCTCCACGAGATCGCGAACATCCACACCCAGGAGCTCAACACCTACCTCGGCACCCGCCACCAGTGGGACGACATCTGGCGGGACTCCTCCGACATGAGCGACTTCACGCTCCACCTGACGCCGGAGCGCGCGCACGAGCTCAACGAGAAGATCCACGCCCTGATCGAGGAGTACCGCACCGCCGACGCCTCCGAGGACGAGCGGAGCCAGCGGATACGGATGCACCTGCACTCCTTCCCGCAGCACGGCGTCAACTGACCCCGGGCCGACACCCGTACGCCCCCCCTCCAGTCCCGTCCAGTCCCGCCCCGTCCCGTCCCACTCCCCCGCGCAGCACCGACCGGAAAGGCCACCCCATGCACGCCGACATCCACCTGACGCTGCACCACCTCGCCGCCGCCGAGCGCGCGCGGTCGGCGGCCCTCGCCGCCCCGGCCGCCCGCACCACCGCACCCACCGCGCACGCCGCGCCGGTGCGGGTCCGACTCGGCTGGCAGTTCGTCGAGTTCGGCCTGCGGCTCGCCCTGCCCGAGGGCCGCCGGGACGCCGCCGCCCGCGCCGCGCACTCCCTGGCCGCCTGACGCCGGCCACCACCGGAAACCGGGGGGAATCCATCGTGCCCGCACGCACCGACACCCGCTCACGCCGGCCGCTGGCCGCCGTCCTGTCGGCCAACGCCGTCTCCATCAGCGGCAATTCGCTCACCCTCATCGGCGTCCCGTGGTTCGCCCTGGAGACCACCGGGAGCGCCGGCAAGGCGGGCCTGGTCGCCTTCTGCGCCGCCGTGCCCGTGGTCGTCTCCGCCATCGCGGGCGGACCCGTCATCGACCGGATCGGCCGCCGCCTGGTCTCCGTCGTCTCCGACCTCGTCTGCGCCCTCGCGCTCGCCGCGATCCCGCTGCTCAACGCGGCCGGGCTGCTGCACTTCTGGATGCTGTGCGCGCTGATGGGCGTCACCGGCCTCTTCCACGCGCCCGGCGAGACCGCCCGCCACGTCCTCGTCCCCGACCTCGCCCGGCACGCCGGCACCCCGCTGTCCCGTGCCGCCAGCCTCTACGACGCCGTCTCGCGCGGCGCCCGGATGACCGGCGCCGCCGTCGGCGGCCTCCTCGTGGCGCTGATCGGCGCCGACACGGTGCTGTACGTGGACGCCGGCACGTTCCTGGTCTCCGCACTGCTCGTGCTGGCCGGCCTGCGCGGCATACCGGCGGCCGAACCACTGCGCGACGCACCGGCGTTGAACCTCACCGCCTACCGCGCCGACCTGCGCGAGGGCTACGCCTTCCTGCTGCGCACCCGGCTGCTGCTCGCCGTCGACCTCATGGTGATGGTCACCAACGGGCTCGCGCTCAGCTGGAGCGCGGTGCTGCTGCCGATCCACGCCCGCGAGGAGCTGGGCGGCGCGGCCGCGCAGGGCCTGCTGGTCGCCGTCTTCGGCGGCAGCGCCCTCGCCGGCGCGCTGCTCTACGGCGCGGTGGGCCACCGCTTCCCTCGCCGGCCGGTGTTCACCGTCGGCTTCCTGATATCCACCGCGCCGATCCTCACGGCCGCGTTCACCGACACCGTCGCGCCGATGGTGGTGGCGGGGGTGCTCGGCGGGCTGGGCGCCGGGGTGCTCAACCCGATCCTCACCACCGCCTTCTACGAGACGGTGCCCGAGGAGCTGCGCAGCCGCGTGGGCGGCGCCAGCACCGCCGCGGTGCTGCTCACCACCCCGCTCGGCGGCCTGGCCGCCGGCTTCCTGGTCGAGAGCGTCGGCATCACGGGCGCACTGCTCACGATCGGCGGGGCGTACGTCCTGGCCACCCTGTCGCCGCTGCTCTTCCCGGTCTGGCGCGAGCTGGACGCCCCGGCGGCAGGCACCGGTCCGGCCGTGGCGGCTAGCAGCTCGGGACCTGGGACTCCTGACCCTGCTCCAGTGCCCGGAGGGACGCCACCGCGTCGCTGAGGGCGGTGACCGGGACCAGGCGCAGCCCCTTGGGGGCCTCGGCCCGCGCGTCGGAGCACTCGGCCTTCGGGACGAGGAAGACGGTGGCGCCGTCGCGCGCGGCGGCCTGCGTCTTCAGGGACACCCCGCCGACCGCGCCGACGGTCCCGTCGGGCTCGATCGTGCCCGTACCGGCGACGGTCCGGCCGCCGGTCAGGTCGCCGCCGTCGCCGTCCCCGTCGATCTTGTCCACGATGCCGAGGGAGAACAGCAGTCCGGCGCTCGGGCCGCCGACGTCGGCGAGGTGGAGGGTGACCTTGACCTTCTTCGGGTCCAGCTTGAGGTAGCCGAGGGCGGCGAGGGTCGCCGCGTCCTGCGACTCCTTCATCTGGCCCAGGTTGTGCTGCTCGATCTCCTCGTCGGACTGCCCGGTCGGATACACCGAGGACTTCGGCAGCACCGCCCGGTCGGTGCGGAACCACGCCTCGGCCACGTCGCCCAGGTCGATCGAGGCGGACGGCCCGGTCGCCAGGATCGTCGTCATCCGCAACTGCCCCTCGGTGGGCCGGACCGGGACGCCGCTGACGGTGATCACCTCACGGCCCTGGTCCTTGCCGAGCACGTCGGCGGTCGTACCGGGCTGTGCGACGGCGTACGGCAGCGGCGCGAGCCCGGCGACGGCGAACAGCGCGGCGACGGGCAGGGCGCAGAGCGCGAGGGCACGGCCGCGCGGGAGACTGGCGAGACGGGAGAGCACGCCCCCAATCTACTGGGCGCCCGCCGGAGGCCGCCTACGGCAGGTGGCGGGCGAAGAAGCGGCCGACGCGGTGGCGTACGGCGGCGATCGTACGGGCCGGCTCGCCGGGGCCCACCAGGCCGGTCCGGGCCTCGGGCGTGACCAGGCCGGCGGCGGCGAGGCGGGGCACGAGGGCGGCGTAGTCGGTGAAGGCCCAGTGGCCCGCGTCGCGCAGCAGCGCCCGCTCCCCCGGGACCCCGGCCCAGGAGCTGTCGATCCGTTCGGCGCCCTCGGCGAAGCCGTCGGTGCGGAAGAGCAGCAGCGGCCGGCCGGTGTCCGGCACCGGCGCGAGGTCGAGGTAGCCCTCCAGGTCGGCGACGGCCCGGACCCGGGGGTCGCGGCCGGCGGCGTACACGGCGGCGGTGCCGCCGGCGGAGTGCCCGTAGATCCCGATGCCGTGCGCCTCCGGCAGCAGGTCGGGCACCCGGTCGAGCACGAGGCGGAGGTCGGCGACCCGGGTGTCGATCATGGTGCGGAAGGTCGCCGGGTCCGGCGGCCCCACGAGGACGGTGGTGCGCAGCCCGGTCGGCAGTTCCACCTGGCTCGCGTCACCGGGGTGGTCGACCAGGACCACGGTCCGGCCGTGACTCGCGAGGTCCTCGGCCAGGCCGCTGCCGAGGGCGCGGCAGTCCCCGCCGCCCGGGCTGTAGAGCAGCACGGGCCGCCGCCCCGGCAGCGGCGGTGCGCCGACGTGCCCGTGGGTCAGGACGGCACCCCAGTCCACCGTGCCCTCCGCCGGGAGCCCGGGATGGATCCAGGGGGCCAGTCCGGCGAACGCCCGGGCCTCGTCCGGGGTCAGCTGCGGGGCGCGCGGGCAGCCGCGCACCCCGGCGGCCGGGTAGAGGACGGTGAGCATGAGCGCGCGCGGCCCGCCGATCCACGGGTCGGTGCGGGACGGGTCGGTGAGGTGGACGGTGCGCAGACCGACGGGGTACGGGCCGGTGGGCCCGGGCAGCGGCAGCGCGGGCGCCGACGTCCCGGGGGCGAGGGGCGCGATCAGGGCGGCTTTGAGGAGGGTGCGTCGGGAGGTCATGGCAGCATCCTGGGAGCGGACCGGGCCGGGCCGCGAAGGTTCAGGCCGTGGCCGAAAGGCGGGCGGGGAGCGGGGAGTTGCGGTGCTGCGGATCCACCTCACGACGGACGACCTCGCGCGGATGCGCTTCGCGCCCCGCCCGGCTCCGCTCCAGGAGCTCCACGCGGCCCTGACGACCGCCGTGACCCCCGGCCCGGGCCCCCTGCTCCTCGCCCGCTGGCGCGCCCGGGTGCTGCGCGCCCTGCCGGCCGCCGCGGAACCGCTGGCCGACCTGGTGCCGGGCGGGCACCCGCCGGCCTTCCTCGACGTCCTCGGCGACTCCCTGGAGGAGGCCTTCGAGCGGATCCGCGCGACCCGCCCGGAGCAGGTCCGCGCCGAGCTGGAGCGGGTGTACGGGGCGGGGGCGGCCCGCCCGGCGCCACGCTGGATCCACGCGCTGCACGCGGGCGGGACGGCGCCCTGGCGGACGGTGCGCCGGGCCCAGCGGGCCGCGTACGAGGCGGTCCTGGCGCCGGTGTGGCCGCGGGTCCAGGACCTGCACCGCGAGGCCTTCGCCCGACACGCCCTGGCGGTCGCCGAGCACGGCCTGGCCGCCGCGCTCACGTGCCTGGCGCCGGGCAGCCGCTTCGACGGCGCCGTCTGGGAGTGGCCGTCCGCCGCCGCCCGCGAGGTCCACGTGGCCGGCCGCGGCCTGGTGCTGCTGCCGAGCTTCCACCATCCCTCGGGGCCGCTCGTCCAGGACCTCCCGGCCCGCCCGGTGGTCCTCACCTTCCCGGCGACCCCCGGCCTCCCGCCCGTACCGGACGAGGACAACACCCCCGACGAGCCGCTGGCGGCCGCCCTGGGCCGCACCCGCGCGGAACTCCTCCGCCTGCTCGCCACCCCGCACACGACCACGGAGCTGGCCCGCGCCCTCCACGTGAGCAACGCGACCGCCTCCGAACACGCGGCGGCCCTCCGTACGGCCGGCCTCGTCACGACCACCCGCACGGGCAGATCGGTCCACCACACCCGCACACCGGTCGCCGAACTGCTCCCGGGCCTCCGCCCGGGAGGCTGAGCGGCGCGGCGGGCCCACGGACCCAGGCCGTCCCTGGAGCCCGGGGCCCCGGCGCCCGATGCTGAACAGTCCGCCTAGCGCAACGCGTCCGCGACCTCGCGGGCCGCGTCGACGACGCGGGGGCCGACGCGTTCCGGGACGGCGTCGGCGAGCATGACCACGCCGACGCTGCCCTCGATGCCCGTGACGCCGACCAGGGGCGCGGCGGCGCCGCTGGCGCCGGCCTCCAGTTCGCCGTGGGTGAGGGTGAAGCCGGGTTCGATGAGCTCGCCCTGTCGGGCGGCGAGGATGGCGCGGCCGGCCGCGCCGCGATCGAGCGGGTGGCGGAAGCCGGCCCGGTAGGCCACGTGGTAGTCGGTCCAGGTCGGCTCGACGACGGCGACGGCGAGCGCCTCCGCGCCGTCGACCAGGGTGAGGTGGGCCGTGGCCCCTATGTCCTCGGCGAGCGAGCGCAGCGCGGGCAGCGCGGCCTCCCGCACCAGCGGGTGGACCTGGCGGCCCAGGCGCAGCACGCCGAGCCCGACCCGGGCGCGGCCGCCGAGGTCGCGGCGGACCAGGGCGTGCTGTTCGAGCGTGGCCAGCAGGCGGTAGACGACGGTCCGGTTGACGCCGAGTCGGTTGGACAACTCGGTGACGGTCAGGCCGTGGTCGGTGTCGGCGAGCAGTTTGAGGACTCGAAGTCCCCGGTCGAGCGTCTGGGAGGTCTCCGCGGTCACGACGCCCTCTCCTTCGGAGGCAGTGACGGCGGACTCGTACGGGAGCTGCGGCACCGGTCCCATCGGCGACGCACGTCAGAGGCCGCCGGCAGGACGGGGTACACCGGCTGCGCTCCGCGGCGGCGCTGCCACGGGGCGTTTGCTTGAGCCGGGACAGTAGCGACCTGCTCCGCTCAGCGGAAGACCTCGTCCAGAATCCGGGCGCGAGCGACCGGATACGGGCGGTTCGAGACCTAAGTCGGCCGAACGGGGGACTTTGGCGGACAAGATCACCCCCCGTGCGCCCTGGAAAAGGGCCCTCGTGGGCCCCGTCCCGAGCCCGATCCGGCCCCCGGACACGGCCCGGTCCCAGGCTCGGACACGGCCGAGGCCCGTACGCGCTCGGCGTACGGGCCTCGAACCGCCCACGGGGTGCTCAGCGCATCCGCGTGGCCCACTCCTGCACCTTCTTGATCCGCTCGCGGATCTGCCCGGCGGTCGCCTCCGCGCTCGGCGGGCCGCCGCACACCCGCCGCAGCTCGGTGTGGATGACGCCGTGCGGCTTGCCGCTCTGGTGCACGTACGCGCCGACCATCGTGTTGAGCTGCTTCCTGAGTTCGAGCAGCTCCTTGTGGGAAACGACGGGCCGCCGCTCCGCCGGAAGCTCCAACAGGTCGGCCTCGCTGTCCGGCTTCTTGCGGCTGTGCGCGATCTGCCGGGCCTGCCGCTTCTGGAGCAGCAGCTGCACCTGGTCGGGTTCGAGGAGACCGGGGATGCCGAGGTAGTCCTGCTCCTCCTCGCTGCCCGGGTGGGCCTGCATGCCGAACTCGGCGGCGTTGTAGAGGACGCGGTCGAAGACGGCGTCGGACTCCAGCGCCTCGAAGGGCAGCATGTCCTGCTCGCCGGTGTCCTCGTCCTGCTGCTTCTCCGCCTCCGCCATCTCCTTCTCGGACTCGGCGTACGGGTCCTCGTCCTCACCGGCCTTCTTCGGCTTGTCGAGCACGTGGTCGCGCTCGACCTCCATCTCGCTGGCGAAGCCGAGCAGGCTGGGGATGGTGGGAAGGAACACGGACGCGGTCTCGCCGCGCCTGCGGGATCGCACGAAGCGCCCGACCGCCTGCGCGAAGAACAGCGGGGTCGAGATGGTCGTCGCGTACACGCCGACGGCGAGCCGCGGCACGTCGACGCCCTCGGACACCATGCGGACCGCGACCATCCAGCGGTCGGTGTTCTCGCTGAACTCGTCGATGCGGCTCGACGCGCCGGCGTCGTCGGAGAGCACGACGGTGGCCTTGGTGCCGGTGATCTCGCGGATCAGCTTGGCGTAGGCGCGGGCCGAGTCCTGGTCGGAGGCGATGACGAGGCCGCCGGCGTCCGGGATCGACTTGCGGACCTCGGTGAGCCGCTGGTCGGCGGCGCGCAGCACGTTCGGCATCCAGTCGCCGCGCGGGTCGAGCGCGGTGCGCCAGGCCTGCGAGATGGCGTCCTTGGTCATAGGCTCGCCGAGCCGCGCGGCGATCTCGTCGCCGGCCTTGGTGCGCCAGCGCATGTTGCCGCTGTAGGAGAGGAAGATGACCGGCCGGACGACGCCGTCGCCGAGCGCGTTGCCGTAGCCGTAGGTGTAGTCGGCCGAGGAGCGGCGGATGCCGTCGTTCCCCTCCTCGTACGTGACGAAGGGGATGGGGTTGGTGTCGGAGCGGAAGGGCGTGCCGGTGAGGGCGAGCCGGCGGGTGGCCGGTTCGAAGGCCTCCAGGCAGGCCTCGCCCCAGGACTTGGAGTCACCGGCGTGGTGGATCTCGTCGAGGATGACGAGGGTCTTGCGCTGTTCGCTGCGGTTGCGGTGGAGCATGGGCCGCACGCCGACGCCGGCGTACGTGATGGCGATCCCGTCGTACTCCTTGCTGAGCGGCCCGGCGCTGTAGTCCGGGTCCAGCTTGATCCCTATCCGCGCCGCGGCGGCCGCCCACTGCTTCTTCAGGTGCTCGGTGGGGGCGACGACCGTGACCTGCTGCACCACGTGGTGGTGCAGCAGCCAGGACGCGAGGGTCAGCGCGAAGGTGGTCTTGCCGGCGCCGGGCGTGGCGACCGCGAGGAAGTCACGGGGCTGCTCCTGGATGTACTTCTCCATCGCGCCCTGCTGCCAGGCTCGCAGCTTGTTGGCGGTGCCCCAGGGAGCACGGCCGGGGAAGGCGGGAGAGAGGTGGTGTGAGGAGGTGGCGGTGGTAGTCACGATCTCCGGTTCGACGCTCGTCCAGATATGACAACCGGGCCACCTTACCGGTGCGACCGGCGCGACCCGGCAGGAACGAGCCCGTGCCGCCCGCGCGTGAGAGAGTCCTCACAGCCCGGGCCGCAGCCCCCGCAGACGCCCCGCTATGTCCCGTATGTCGGCCAGTTCCCCGCTCGCGACGCCGATGACCAGCTCGTATGCCCGGTCCTGGTCGGCCTCGGCGAGATCCACTCCGTTGACGGCGAGGAAGACGGCGGCGGAGAGCCAGGCGGCGCGCTTGTTGCCGTCGACGAAGGGGTGGTTCGAGGCGAGGGCGTGCAGCAGCACGGCGGCCTGCTCGTACACGTCCTCGTACGCGCTGGTCCCGAACATGCGGGCCCGCGGCCGGTGCACGGCCGACTCCAGGAGCCCGGGCGCGCGCAGCTCCGGGTCGCCGTCGCCGGTGAAGGCGAGGCGGGCGACGGCGGCGACCTCGGCGACGGTGAGGAAGCGGGTGCCAGTCCCGCTCCCGGTCCCGTTCCCGCTCCCGGTCCCGGTCAGGGTCCCGGTCTCGCTTCGGATCCCGCTCATGCGCCGAGCCTCCTCAGGAGGGCACCGTGCCGCAGGGCGAGCCGCTGGGCCTCGTGGCGTACGAGGGTGGCCTCCACGGCCACGAAACGCCGCAGGGCCTCGTCGACGAGCTCCTCGACGGGGACGCCGCGGGCGTCGGCGAGGTCGGCGAGCCCGGGCGGGACGGGGACGGTGATCTTCTCGGACGGGGACATGCGAGGACGGTAGTGGGGCTCGTGGCCCCCGGTCGATCCGTTTTCGCGCCTCCGTCCGGAGCGCCCGCCCGTCAGTCCTCGGTCGTGCGGTCCGCTTGGTGCGCGTGCAGCCGGGTGGCGACCCAGCCGCCGACCGCGGCGACGCCGGCCATGGGCAGGAAGACGGCGGCGAAGGCGGCCGGGTGCGAGCCGGTGGCGGCGCCCGCAGCGGAGACGGCGTGGCCGACCGCGCCGCCGCCGAGCGCGGCGAAGGCGGCGCCGCCGGCGGCCAGCAGGAGGGCGTTGGAGAGGCCGTCGGAGATCTGGAGGGCGGCGGAGTTCGCGCCGGCCTCCTCGGGCGCGGAGAGCTTGAGCAGCAGGACGCTGGTGGAGGCGATGACCATGCCCATGCCGAAGCAGCCGAAGGCCCAGGCGACGGCGACCACCCACACCGGCACGCCCTCCATCAGCACGCTCGGGGCGGCGGCGATGGACGCGGCGACCAGCACCATGCCGCCGACGACGAGCCGCTCGCGGTACGGCTCCGTGCGCGGCCGGGACTGCACCCAGGAACCGAGCGCCCAGGTCAGGCCACCGACGGCGAGCGACAGCCCGGCGAGGGTGGGGCTCAGTCCGCGCTGGGTGACCAGCATGAGCGGGACGAAGGACTCGGCCGCGATGAAGGACCCGGCCGCGATGCCGCGCAGCAGCACGACGGACGGCAGCCCGCGGGCGGCCCGGTAGGTGCCGCGGGGCAGCAGCCCGCGCACGGCGGGCACGAGCAGCGCGGCCCCGGCCGCGGCGGGCAGCAGGGACAGCCAGCGCAGCTCCTGCCCGGCGTACTGCAGCAGGGCCGCGCCCAGCGATATCGCGAACGCCAGCCGGATCCGCCGCCGGTCCCAGACCGCGACGGGCGCGTCCGGGTCGGCGGGCCCGGAGGCGGTGCGCCGGATCGCGGGCAGCGCGAGCGCCAGCGGGAACACGACGAGGGCCGGGATGCCGACGAAGACCCAGCGCCAGCCGAGCTGCTCGGTGATCGTCCCGGAGGCCAGCGGCCCGACGACCGAGGGCACGACCCAGCTCGCGGCGAACGCCGCCATGATCGCGGGCCGCAGGTGCTCCTCGTAGGCCCGGCTGATCACCACGTACAGCGCGACGATCACCAGCCCGCCGCCGAGGCCCTGGACGGCCCGCCCGAGGATGAACAGCCACATCGCCCCGGCCGTCCCGGACAGCAGCAGCCCGGCCGCGAAGCAGCTCATCCCGACGCCCAGCGGCCCGAGCGGCCCGCTCCGGTCCGCCCACTGCCCGGACAGCACCATCCCGAAGAGGCTGGTGGTGAAGTACGCCGAGAACGCGAACGCGTACAGCGGCACCCCGTCCAGCTCCCGCGCCGCGACGGGCATCGCCGTCCCGACGGCGGTCGCCTCGAAGGCGATCAGCAGCACGACGGACACGATCCCGATGCTGAGCGCCCGGTGCCCCCGGTCGAGCACGGACCCGCCGCCTGCGGATCCGGACGGCACGGCGGCGGCTTGCGGTGCGGCGGCGTCGGCATCGGTGGCGGCGACGTCCCGCGGTTCGAGGGCGCTCATGTGCCCAGAGTAAGGGCCGTACCCGGATATGGCCCCTGTCCGGAGTCCCATCCCTCCTGCCCCGAAGGTCGTACGACCTCCCCCGGCCACACCGCCCCCGTGAACGCCGTATGGCAGTCGTGTTGCAGCCCCGCCCCACCCATTGAGCCCGCTCCCCGGCCCCGCCTAACGTCGTTCTCGTCACCACGACCGTGTGCCCGAGTGGTTGAGGGGCTCGCCTGCAAAGCGAGTTACGTCGGTTCGATTCCGATCACGGTCTCGCAGAGAGCACGAAGGGGGCGGCTCCCTCAGGGAGCCGCCCCCTTCGTGTCCACCCCGCCCTTGGGGAGCGGGGCGGGCACGCCGACGGCCAGCTTGGTGTCGGTGCAGCCGAGTTCCGCGGCGACGTGCCGGGCGGCGGCGTTGGCCAGGGTGACCAGGCGGGTGCGGCGCTGCGGGTCGGTCTCGGCGGTGCCGTCCGGGGCGGAGGCCTCGGTCTCGATGACGATGCCCCGGTCCGAGGGCTTGGGCCTGCAGGGGAAGTACACCTTGGCGTGGCCGTGCGTGGCGAAGGCCCGCGCCCCCGACGCGTACCAGGTGGTGGCGGTGAGCCGCGGGTCCTGCCCGGGGGCCTCGGCGACCCCGTTCACGAGGAGGGTGAGGTCCTGGCCGTCCGGGGTGGCGGGCCGGAGCCGGCAGTACGTGTGGCCCTGGGGGCGCGCCGGGTTCTCCTGCCCCGCGCGGACCAGCTCGCGCAGCTCCGCGACGGCACGGTCGGGGTGGCTCGCCCCTTCCTCGTACCGCTCCGCGCCCATCACGCCCTTCAGCGCCGCCGCCGTCGCGGCGTCCTCCGCGAAGCCGCCGCACACCTCGGCCGCCGCCCTGGTCCGCGACCCGGCGGGCTCGGCGCCACCACCGGAGCATCCGGCGAGGACGGCGGCGGCCGTCAGGGCCACGGCGGCCTTCGCGGCCTTCGCGAGGGGCATACCGCGCATGTCAGTCCTTCTCGTACGGGTCGGGCAGGGAGTTGTCGCGCGAATGCGTCCGGGCGCTGCGCACGTAGTTGACGAGTTCCTCGTCGAGGTAGTTGCGGTCGGTCTCGCTCCAGCCGGGGGCGTTGGCGTAGGCGATGCCGGGGCGCAGGGCGTTCTCCTTGCCCATGGCGAGGGCCTCGTCCCTGAGGTCGTCGGACTTCTTCTTGAGGAGCTCGTCCTTCTCGTACTTCTCTGCGATGTCGTCCGCCTCCATGCCGAGGAAGGTCACGACCGCGCCGCCGACGGTCTCGGTGGCGAGCGGCACGAGGGCGCCGCCCGCGCCGCCGGTGAGGGCGGCGACACCGCCGGCGGCCACGGCGCCGACGCCGAACTTGACCCACTCCGTCGTCCGGCCGACGGCCTTCTTGTGCTCCTCGGAGTCCTTCTCGTAGTCCTTGTCGATCTGCGCCATGCGGGACTCGTCCATGATTCCCTGCGCCTCGGAGCCGATGCGGAGGGTCGTGCGCGCGTCGGTGAGGTCCTTCTCCCCGAAGTGGGAGCCGGGCTTGGGGCCGACCTCGTCGAGCACGCTCGACGTGTAGAGCATCTCGGCCTGGGAGAGGGTGGCGTGGCCGCTCTCGCTCTGGGACACGATGCCCATGAAGTTGACGGCGTCACCGCGGTTCCAGAGCAGCTTGGTGTCGAACTCGGAGCCGAAGCGGGAGTGCCCCTTGCCGTCGTCGAAGCCGAAGGGGGAGTTCTTCTTCTCCTCCGTCGCCGTGTCGAAGTCGGTCTCCAGGGAGCGGTTGAGCTCGTCGATGTAGGCGGCGCCCATCTTGCCGAGGCTGTCGTCGATGCCGGGCTGCTCGTGCATGTACTTCGGGTCGCTGCCGTAGCGCTCCACGACCTTCTGCATGATCTCGGCGGTCTCCTTGGTCCGCGCGTCCTTCAGGCCTTCGGGGTCGGCGTCGTAGGAGTGGCCCGTGGTCGCCGCCTCCAGGGCGTGGCCGAGGGCGTTGTAGCCGGGCTCCTTGGACAGGTCGCCCTTGTCGTCGATCTCATCGGGCCACTTGCGGTCCTTGGTGAGGTAGTCGAAGGCGTCGAGCTTCTTGTCGTCCTTGGTGTTCTCGGGGGTCAGGTCGACATCGCCGTTGAAGAAGTCCGTGGCCGCCTTCGGGTTGTGGCCGAGCGACTCCATGAAGCCGACCATGGGGTCCTGGCCGAGTCCGCCGCCCTGCCAGTTGAGGTGGCCGGTCATGCCGCCCATCTGCTGCCAGGCGCGGTCGGCGGGCAGCCGCCCGTCGTAGGTCAGTTTGCGCTCGGTGGCGAGCAGCCCGGTGCCGTAGTCCTTGAGGAACCTGTCGTCGAAGTCGCCGACGCGCATCAGGTTGCTCATGACCTGGAAGCCGTACGGGTGGGTGCCGCGGGTCTGGATCGGCTCGGCGCCCGCCTTGATCAGGTCGGCCTTCCACTGCTCCATCTCGGGGCTGTGGGAGTGGGTCGCGGAGGCGAGCGTGAGGCTCCAGTTCTTCTGGAGCTCGGCGAGCTTGTCGCGGTGGTCGGCGCCGAGCCGCGAGCCGTCGCTGGGGTCGCCCATGTCGGCCCAGTACTGCAGGCTGCCCTTGGGGCCGACCTCCAGGGCGAAGCGCTCGGCGAAGTAGGGGTCCTCGGCGTTGGCCTTGAAGAGGGCGTTGAGCTCGTCGATCTCCTTGGGCGAGGCGTCGTCGCCCTTCTTGTAGAGGTCGTAGGCCTTCTTGGCGTCCTCGGCGTCCTGGGCCTTCGACGCGGCCTTGAGCGACTCGTAGTTCGTGTCGGAGAAGTTGTTCTTGTCCTTTCCGACGAGGCCGCGCAGGGCACGGGAGGCGACGTCGTCGGCGTCGTTGGCGCGGTCGAGAGCGGCCTTGATGGCACTCCGCATCGCCTCGAAGTCAGCCTCGGTGGGCTTCGGTCCGTCGTAGTCCTTCGCCCGCCGGTCGGGATGGATCAGATAGCTGACGGTGCCGTCGGGGTCGATGCGGATGCCCTTGCCGGGCGCCTCCGTGACGCACTTCTCCAGGGCGCTCTTCGCCGCCTCGAACTCGCCGTGGGCGTCGCGGAGGATGTTGCGGATGCTGGTGGCCTCGGTGAGCGCGTCACCGAACTCCTTGGCGGTCTTGCGCACGAACTCCTGGGTGACGCCGGCGTTCTGGCCCTTCCAGTCGGCCTTGTCGGACTTCGTCCGAAGCCCCGTCTCGGCCTTCTCCTTGGTCTTCGTCAGCTTCGAGACCGTCTCGCCCCAGGCGGTGACGGCCTGATCGAGGCCGCCGAGCCGGGCGTGCAGCACCTGATCGAACTTCAGCATGTGAATCGTCCCCGTCCCCGTACGCGTACCCGGACTCGTGCCCGCAGCCGTGCTCGTGCCCGTAGCCGTGCTCGCACTCGTACCCGTACTCGTACTCGTCGCCCGCGGCCTACTTGAAGTGTTCGCTGATCTTGGACACCGTGAAGTTGGTGGCCAGGATCTCCTCGTGGTTCTCGTGCGTGATCACGGTGTCCTCGAGGTGGTTGTGGATGTGCGCGCAGGCGCTCAACAGCGTCTCGGCCTGGGTGCGCCAGGTGTCCCACATGGTCCACATCGCCGAACCGGTCAGGAAGCCGTCCTCATCCAGGTTCTTGGAGGCGGTGTCGGTCTGGGCGCCGGCGTGGAAGGCGTCGTTCTCGAACCAGTGGAAGAGTTCCTGGGCCTCGTTGCCGACCGCCTTCAGGTCCGGCGAGGTGACGACGTAGTCGCCGTCCTTGACTCCGCCCGCTCCGCCCCCGGACTCTTCCGGGACCCCGTTCAGTCTCATCGCCGCGGCCTCGCGCGCCTGGCGCCATTCTTCGTCGAACGACATGCTTCCCCCGCCGAGCTTCGCTTCAGCAAGCATCATGGACATGGAATGGCCCGATCCTAGTGCAGCCGACGGCGAATTACCCTCCGGTCAACGGGTTCGTTCGCCACCGACCACGCTTTCACAGGACACTCACAGCTACTTCCCGCCCGCAAATCAACTGACGTACGACATGTCGCCCACCGGACCCCGCCCGGGCCCGCCCTCGCGCACCCCGCCTCGGCCGCTCCCCTGAGGGCACTCGAGGAGGCTCTTCCTGCCCGGGTGGACCACCCGGGGCGGACACCAGGGGACTGCGCGCATGGAGGTCCGCAGCGTCTCGTCACGCGGCTGGCCCCGTCGCCGTCCCCCGGAATCCCGGAAACCCGGAAAGCCCGGGAGGCCAGGGAGGCCCGGCAAGCCCCGGAAGCCTTCCTCCCCCGTGCCGCCGTTGCGTCGCCCGCTCCGCCGACGGCGAGCAGACCGTGCTCCTCACGGCCACGACGACGCCGAGCGCCCCGGCCACAGCCCGCCTCAGCCACCGGCGCACCCGGCGGGCGGTTCCCCGCTCGCGGGACTCAGCCCGCCCTATCCCCACGGCTCGTAGGACACCGGCGTATCGGCGGACCAGAAGGGGGACTCCACGTTGGGCGCCGTCGGCGGCCGCTTGCTGTAGTCGGGGCCGTTCGGCGGCGTGAGCGGCGGACGGACGACGGACTTCTCCACGCAGGGCGTGGTCACCTCGAAGTGGGCCTGTCCCTTCCAACCGATGAGCACGCTCAGCTGGAAGCCGTCCGGCGTCAGGTAGTACACGGCCTGCTTGTCCTTGCTGGTGGCCCGGAAGGTGAACCCCTGGGCCCGCCAGTGTCGTTCGACGAGACGCAGGAACGCCGGCCGGCGCTGCTCCGAGACGATCGTCATGACCGTGCGCCGCCGGTCCGTGGAGCACTCCCCGTCCATGGACTGCCGGTGCGTCCACTGCACGGGCGGCACGATCGCCGCGAAGGTGTCGTCAAGGATCCGGTCGGCCCGCTCGGCGGCCTGCTGCATGGTCATCCTGACCACGGGCGCCCGCTCCTTCCCCTTCCCCTGCCCTTGCCCGCGGCCCCCGTCCGCGGCACCCGATCCGCCGGTGAGCCCGCAGCCGGCCGTCACGACCGCGGCCAGACCGGTCGCGATCAGGACTCGTCGTCTCATGGGGCTGCCTCCGGTAGGTCGTGGCGCGCGGTCGTACGGAGCGTACGCGGGCGGAAACGGGCGCGCGGAGGGGGCATTGCCCCTCAGGGCGGCAAGCGGCCGGGGATCGCGAGGGCTTCCTGACAGCCCACCAGGCTGCGGGTGTTCCGGGCGAGACCCGCGAGCAGCCGACCGGACAAGTCGCCGCCGTCGTCGTCGCGTCCCTCGGCCCGCAGCCCGACCTCCAGCGGGAGCCCTTCGCCCTGCTCCGGTGCGGTGCCCGCGACCGTGCACGGCATGACCACCGCACGCCCGTCGACCACGTCCCGCTTCTTCACGTACACGCCGTCGGTCCGGAACGCACGGCCGCGACGTTCCCCTCGCCGAAGAACGCGCCACACACCTCCAGCGCGACCCGCGCCCCCGCACCCTCGCCCTGCCCGCTCACCTCTCCCCCACCGTCTCCGCCACCACTGCACGCCACCGCACGCCACTGCCGCGAGGGAGACGACCACGGCGACGACGCCCTTGACCACCCGCGCTCCGGGATTCCGCATCGTCATCCGCGCCGCGACCGCAGCACCGGCACCGCGACCGCCGCGCCCAACAGCACGGCCGCACCGACTCCGAGGCCGATCCAGAGCCCGGTGCCGCCGCTTCCGCCTTCGGCATCGTCCGCCTGCGGGGCCGGGGCAGGAGCGGGCTGGTTCGCGGGCGGTGCGGCCGAGGGCGATCCGGAGGCGGTCCGGTCCGCCGGCAGGTCCGGGATCGGGCGCACGTCGGCGGGGCCGGGATCGCCCGGGGTCTTCAGGGCGCGGAGGGGGCGGATGGCGCCGTAGCCGATGTAATCGTTGCGGCCGGCGCCGTCGTCGGGTGCGGCGATGGTGTTGAGCATGACCTTGAGGACCTGGTTGTTGGTCCAGTCGGGGTGCTTGGCCCAGATGAGGGCGGCGGAGGCGGAGGCGAGGGCGGTGGCGTCGCTGGTGCCGGTCGACTTGCACAGGCCGGTGCCGCCGCCGCAGGCGTGGACTGTGTCCTTTCCGGGGGCGACGATGTCGACCTGGGGTCCGTACTGGGACATGGGGATGCGGGTGAGCTTCTGGTCGATGGCACCGACGCCGACGACGCCGGGGGTGGCTCCGGGGTACTCGGGCCTGTTGCCCTCCTCAGCGCTGTTGCCGACCGACGCGAAGACCAACGCCCCGTGGTCGACCGCATACTTCACGGCGTCGGTCAGGCCCTGCGAGCCGGCCGTCGCCCCCAGCGAGATGTTGATGACCTTGGCACCCGCGTCGGCGGCATACCGAATCGCAGGGGGGATGTCGCGGTTGAACGCGTCGTCGCTGTCCTTCTGGCTTCCCCGGCCGGCTTCGATGTGCGGAACGCGGACGGGAAGGATCTTGGCACCGGGCGCCAGGCCGAAGGCACCGTCCCCGCCCCGCGCCCTTCCTGTTCCGGCGATGAGGCCCGCCATTCCCGTCCCGTGTCCGTCGTAGTCGGTGAACTCGTCGCCCGGTCTGTCAGTCGCGAAGTTCTTGCCGTCGATTACCCGGCCCCTCAGATCGGGATTGTCCTTGTCGACGCCCGAGTCGATCACCGCGACCGTGACGCCTTCTCCCTTGCTGATCTGCCAGATCTCGTCCGCGTGCATGATGTCGAGGTGCCACTGCTGCGCGCGGATGCTCTCCGCGTGTGCGGGCACGGACGCGATGCCCACCAGCAGCAGGCCCAAGCCGGCCGAGGCGATGTTCCGGACGCGGCTCCGTCGAATACTGCTGGTACGCATCTGCTCCCTCGCGCCGATCAGTCGATGACGGGCGGTGCCGTAGGGCGGCCGCCCTGCCGCCAGGTCTCTTCGTCCTCGACAAGGTAGTCGGGGCGCTCGCTCCGCTTCTCCTCACGCTGGTCCGGGGCGGGACCGGAGCCGCCGCGGCCCACCGGGCCGGTTCCCTTGGCGCCCTCGCGCACAAGCCCCGAACCGCCGGGCGTGAAGGGACGTCCCGCTGCGGTGCCGGTGCGCTCTGCACGGCCGCCCACGACCCCACCCGGCTCGGAGGCCAGACGGCGGCCGCCGGTGATACCGCTCTGCCCACCGCCCGTTCCACCCGCCGGGTGGCCCATGCCGTGACCGGCCACGGGGGCACGGCCGACGCCGTTGCCGGTGCGCCCAGTGGGCTCCTGCCCGATCACCGTGCTTCGCGGAATCCCGGTGGCGGGCCGGCCGACCGGGTTGCTGGGCACGGGACGACCGCCGCTGATGCCTTCACGGGGCATCGGGGGCAACTGACCGGTGAGGCCCGGAAGAGGCCTGCCGCCGGGGCCGAGAGGGGTCCGGGTGCCGTTGAGCGGAGGAAGGGTCACGGGACCCGACTTGCCGATCGGAGGTGGCGCCGGGATCGGCCCCGGCGGGACGGCGAGCGGCGGCATCCCATTGGGGTCCGGCCGGGTGAGAGGGGGCTGACCGACGGTGGTGGGCGGTGTGCCGGTCGTGGGCGGCGGCAACGTGTTCACGCTGTCGATGCCCAGGTCGGCGGGCGCCTCGGGGCGGACGGCATGCGTGGGACCGGTGGTGTCGCGCGTCGGCGGGACGAACTGCGCGTCAGGCAGCGGCCTGCCGTCGAGCTGACGGCGCGTGGTGGTCGTCCCGTCGTCGGTCACGATGCCTGCGGGGTGAGCCTCGCCCCTCGGCGTCGTTCCGATGTACGACGTGTCGTCCCTGCTGTCTTGCTGCTGCGGCACGAAGTCCGTCGGCGGAGGCTGGAACGACGGCATCCGGAAGCTCGTCATCTGGCTGCTCGACCACTGGTACGTCGCCGAGAGCCGTTCCATCTCCGCCGCAGCGGCCTGCCGGTTGGCGTCTTCCTGCGCCTTGATCGCCGCGGCGTCGGCGCCCTCCGGGGCCATCTGGTTGCGGGCGTTGCGGGCGATCGTCTGAGCGTCGGGGTCGTTGTGGTACTTCTGCGCCGCCGCCAGGTTCTCCTTGGCCTGCGCGTGGGAGGTGTAGCGCGGGATGGAGCTCTGGGCGGCGGCGATGGCGTCGGCGGCCTCGGTCAGCCATTTCGCCGAGTTCTTGGTGTAGTCGGAGAGGCTGTGGGTCGTGCTCGCGAGGCTGGCGGTCCACTCCTTGAACGCCTGCTCCGCCTTGCTGTCCCACTCCACGCGGCCGGGCCGCTTCTGCAGCTCCTTCGCGATCTCCGTCATCTTCGCCGCGGCCTTGGCCAGCCGGTCACTCGCGCTGCGTACGTAGAAACTGCTGGCCTCGTCCAGCCAGTTCAGCATCTGCTGGTGCGGCATGGAGCGGAAGTCGGTCCGCCCGCCGCCCCCACCGCCCTCGTTCAGCTCCATTCGGGAGTCACTCCTTCCCCGTGTCTCGTGGCCCGGCTAGCCGAGGCCTGCCGCTCCGCCGTCGACGGTCTCGGTGCGCTGCGGCTCGGCCGGGGTCTGCGCCGGCTGCTGCTGGGCGGCCGTGGCGTCCGGCTTGCCCGAGGGCGTCGTGTCATAGCCGGCCTTCTCGTCGGCCGCGGCCTTGGCCTCGCTCGTCCGCTTGCTGATGGCCAGCATCCGGGCCCGGATGTCCTCGTCGGTCTCTTCCATGCCGTTCTTGGAGATGCCGACAGCGATGCCCAGGCCTTCAAGGCAGTCGGACAACAGGCCGGACAACCTGATCAGTTCCGCGAGCACGCTCTTGTACGACGTGAAGATCTCGTCGGCCTCGATCCACGCGGTCCCGCCTCCACCGAACTGGCCACGGACCACCTGGTCCGCCTTCATGTTCGCGGGAGCGGCGGGCGAGGCCAGAAGGTCGGTGATCAGTCCGTCGACCCCCTTCTTGAACTCCATCATCGACTCGGAGTTGTAGAGCAGGGCCTCCCTGCTCATGCCACCCAGGGCGTAGCCGCTGCCCGCCCCGTCCACATACGCTTCCATGCCTGACGCTCCTCCCCCGCGAACCGTCAACACGCGCTACACGTCCATGAGTTCACTGTAAGCATGACGTAGGACAGAGGACACTCCCACAGCGGTTCCGCCGCTATCGGACGGGGCCTGGGGGCCACACCTTCGTCGGCTTCTTCGGCTTGATCACCGGCGTGGCTGGCAGACCGGCGTCGTTCACGCAGCCCAGCTTCCTGACCACGGCCAGCGTGACCGAGTGAAGGATGATCAGGTTGTCCTCGCGCGTGGCGGCAGTGTCCGGAGTGCTCGCCCACCTGACCCTGAGAATGCCCATGAAGCGTGCGGGCCGCTTGTCCGAGCCCTTCAGCCGGGCGCTGGTGCACGTGACGTACAGGTAGGCCCGTCGGTAGCCGACCTCGGCCTCGGCCCCCATGTCATACGGGTACATGAAGGGATCACCGGCATAGGTTCCGAGGGATCGCTCCTGATACACGTCGAAGCCCACCCCCAGTTCATGGCGTGGCCCGTTGGCGGCAACCGCGCACCTCTCGGCCCCCAGGCTGACGGTGACTCCCTTGTCGTAGTCCTCGCTCAACTTCGCGGCCGCCTGATCGAGCCATCCTGTGGGCGTGTCACGGAACGTCTCGGTCCCCAACGCCCGCTCGAGCGCGGGCGCCGCCGCTGCGGAGATGGCCCCGTCACACTGCTCCCGCGCGGTCACTCTCGGCTTGTGCTCCTGCTCCTGCCCCTGCCCGTTCCCCTGCCCGCAGGCGGTGACCACCAGGGCCCCGGCAAGGAGGAAGCCTGCCGCCTTGAGGGTGCGTGCGCGCCCGGTCATCACTCGTCCCCTTCCCCTGTCTGAGGCAGCGTGCCCTGGCGACCCTGGGTCATGTCACCCTCGTTGTAGGCATTGATCCGGGCTTCCACGACGTGCTGCACTTCGGCACTGCTCAGTTCCCCCCGGTGGTGCAGGAGGAATTGGTTCAGAGGGGTGAGCGAGATCTCCCTGCCCCGGGCGAACACAGCCGACTTTTCCTTCTGGGCCTGCTCCTCGAGATCGCCCTTGTGCTCGTCCGCTGCCTTGTCCGACCAGTCTCCGACCAGCTCTCCGGCCAATGTCTCCAAGGCACCGCTGCCCGTGTCCACGGCAAGCGGCACCACAATGGCCGCGGCACCTGCGGCCACAGCCGTCGCAGGGAGGAACGCGACACCGGCTGCGATGGCAGCGGCCGTGCCGAACTCGATCCAGGCCCCTCTCGCTTCCTGAGCCTTTTCGAAGTCCTCCTGGACCTTCAGCGTCTCGGCCGTGATCTGACCAGCCCTCGCCCGGTCCAGTAGCCCCTGCATCGTGGCGTCGGTGACAACGGCCGCGCTCACGCGCCCACCGTCGACCCGACCGCTGTGTTCCTGCGCCTCTCGCTCCAACACACTGGTGACGTAGGCCTGTTCCGCGACCGACACGGTGGCATAGCTTTCAGGGTGTTGCCCAAGCGTACTGAGAAACTCGATTGCCGCAGCTCGGTCGATAACGGCGTGAGAAGCGCGCGCCTCCCAGTCTCCGCGTGGTGCGAAGACGTCCCTCGCCACTGGGCCGTCCGCCAGGGACCAGTTGAGGTCGTCGATGTACCCGGCCGCCATCGTCCCCAAGCTGTCCGCCAGTGCCGAGTGGTGCTCCTTCAGGAACTTGGCGTTCCCGTACACGCCCACGACCTCGCTCATGATCTCGGCCGTGGTGCTGTCCCTGACGAGCTTCGGGTCGGGATCGTCCCAGGCGTGCCCGAGCGTGGCCGCCTCCAGTGCGTGGCCGAGTGCGTCCGGGAGGAAGTCCGCGGCCTTCTTCACGTCCTCGGGCCGGTGCCCGTCGACATCGGGGAAGCCGGCGTACTTCTCGTCCGTGAAGACGCTCAGATACGTCTTGAGGGAGCCGTCGGGGTTGGTCCCGAGCGTGTAGTCACCGCCGGGTGTCCCGTCCTCCTTGTACGAGGTCGGGGTCTTCGAGAAGAACTCCTTCGCCGCCTCCGGGCTGTGCCCGAGCGCCTCCAGCATCGGCACCACCGGGTCGTAGCCGGCGCCGTTGACCCCAGAGGGGTTGAACGGGTTGTGGTGTACCCCGCCGAAGCCCTTGGCCCCGGCGAACATCTTCGGGTCCTTGGCGTGGAGCTGCGTCACGTGCTCGGCGACCGGGACGAGGAAGCGGGGATTGTAGTCGCCGTTGCGGAGAAGGCCGCCGAGCAGCTGGTAGCCGTAGGGCGCGTTGTAGTCGTTCTTGGCCATGGGGATGCGTTCCGTGCCGAGCTTGCGCATCTCCGCCGACCAGCGGTCGGCCCACGCGTCGTCGGACCGGGTCGCCTGGGCCAGGTTGAGGCCGAGGTTCTTCTGGAGCTCCTGGACGTCGGTCAGACGCTGGTCGTCGACCTTGCCGTACTTGTAGGTGTCGGCCGAGAGCTGCCCGAAGAACTCCAGCGACTTCCTGGGCCCCAGCCCGTCGTAGAAGGTCCGCGCGAACTCCTTCGACCCGCTGTTGTCCGCCAGCAGCTCGTTGAGGCTCAGCAGTTCCTTGTGGGTCAGTCCGCGGCCCTTGCTCGCGAGATCGAGGGCACGGTGGGCCTCCTCGGCGTCCAGGCTCTTGTACTTCGGTGCGCTGAAGTTGTGGCCGTCGCCGGTGATGTTCGCGCGGAGCGCGTTGGCGCAGGCGACGTCGGCATCGGCGCAGGTCTCGAGGATCGCGTCGATCCGTTCCCGGAACTCACCGACCGTCTGGTCCTGCCGGCGGAGCTTTTCGCGAACTTCAGGATCGTTTCCGATGTCGTTCGACACCACGAGCGGATGGGCGATTCGCACCGCACCCGCCGGGGTCACGACCACGCCCCTCTTCCGCGCCTCCTCCTGGAGGTCGTGCAGGTCGTTCTGCGCCCTCCTGAAGGCCTCGTATCCCTCCTGGAGGATCTTGTGAATGCCCTCCGCGGCCTTCGCCGCATCGGCGAACTCCTTGGCCGTCTTGTCCACGAAGGGCTTCGTGACCTCGGCGTTCACGCCACGCCAGTAATCGTCCTTGGCCTTGGCCGCCATCGTGATGCGGGCGTCCTCGGCGAGGCGGTCCAGCTTGGTCTTCATCTCGGACCAGTGGTCGGCGGCCGTCTTCAGTTTGCCGAGGGATGCCTGCATGACGTTCTCGTAGGTCAGCATGGCCGCCCCCTACTTCAGGTACTCGTTGAGCCTGGACACCGACAGGGCCGCGTGGATGTCCGCGTCGTCCTTCGCGTGCGCGGCGGCGCTGTAGTCGAGGTGGTTCGAGATCTGCGCGCAGGCGTCCAGGAGCGTGCGGAGCTGCGAGTCCCAGGTCTTGTGGACGGTCGCGAGGGCCGAGCCGGTGAGGAAGCCGTTCTTTGTCAGGTCGCCGCCCGCCTCCGTGGTGACGGAGGCGGCGTGGTTGCCGTCCTTGGCGAGGCGCCCGTGCAGGGCGAACGCGGCGTGGCCGACGGCGCCCAAGTGGTCCTGGTTGACGCCTAACTCGGCTCCACCGCCCCCGCCACCGCCGGGATCTGCCTGGTTGAGGCGCATGGCGACGCGCTGCTGCGCGTCGGCACGGGCGGCTGCCCACTCCTGGTCGAACGCGTCCGTCGGCACGGTTCCCCCTCTCCCGTGGGCGGCTCCCCTGCCGCTCCACGCGTCACTGTCGGTCGATGCTAGTGCAACGCTCCGCAGTGAAGACGGGTCCTCAGCCCGTCACCACCGCCGCCTGTGGGCGGATCGGGAGGCGGTTGACGGGGCGGCCGGTGGCGGCGCGGACGGCGGAGGCGACGGCGGCCGGGGAGGTGACCACGGGGACCGCGCTGGCCGGTTTGGCGCCGAAGGGGGCGACGACGTCGCGTTCCTCGACGAGTTTGACGATGCGGATCTCGGGGGCGTCCAGGGAGGTGGGGAGGGCGTAGCCCGTCAGGTCGGGGCGGCGGACCAGGCCGCGGGAGGTGCGGAGGTTCTCGGTGAGGGCCGCGCCGACGCCCTGGGTGACGCCGGCCTCGATGCGGGTGGCCAGCTGGGCCGGGTTGAGGATCCGGCCGACGTCCTGGGCGACGGCCATCTCCACCACCCGGATCGAGCCGAGCTCCACGTCCACGTCCACGACCGCGCGGATCGCGCAGAAGGCGAGACCGACGAAGGCGTCGCCCTGGCCCGACTCGTCGAGCGGCTCGGTGGGGTGCGGGCGGCACTGGGCGGTGGCCCAGAGCTCCTTGCCCTCCATCGCCTCGGCGACCGTGGTCGACAGGACGCCGTCGTACGAGGTGATCTTGCCGTCGGTGATCTGGAGCAGCTCCGTGGACATGCCGAACTTGTGCGCCAGCGGCTGGAGGAGCTGGGTGCGGACCATCTTCGCCGCCCGCTCGACCGCCCCGCCCGAGACCCAGGTGTGCCGGCCGTGGGTGGCCGGGCCGGCCGGGGGCTGGTCGGTGTCGACCGGGGCCACGTGCACCTCGTCGACACCCAGGGTCTCCTGCACGATCTGCCGGGCCAGCGTCGAGAAGCCGGAGCCGGTGTCCACGGCCGCGCAGATGACCGTGGCGACGCCGTCCTGGACCCGTACCGTCGCCGTCGACACCTCGTCGGTGCCCTCGGCGCCCAGCATGTGCACCATGCCGATGGCGTAGCCGACGCCGCGCCGCACCGCGCCCGGCTCCCCCGCGCCGTCCGGGCCGCCGGGCAGCAGCCAGTCCTCCTCCGGGGAGTCCATGGGCAGCGAGGGCAGCGGGAAGTCCCGTACGGCGGCGAGGAGCTCGGCGACCGGGGCCGGGCAGGTCACGGTCTGGCCGGTGGGCAGGATGTCGCCGGTGGCCAGGACGTTGCGCATCCGCAGCTCCGCCGGGTCCAGGCCCAGCTTCCCGGCGAGCTTGTCCATCTGCGCCTCGTACGCCGCGCACACCTGCATCGCGCCCTCGCCCCGCACGTGGCCGGACGGCGGGTTGTTGGTGCGCATCGCCCAGCCCTCGACGAAGGCGTGCGGGACGACGTACGGGCCGCAGGCGAAGGCGACGGCCGCGGCCAGCGACTCCGAGGACGAGTCGGCGTAGGCGCCCGCGTCGAGCAGGATCTGCGCCTCGACCTTCACCAGCCGGCCCTCGGCGTCGGCGTGGTGGCGGTAGCGCAGCAGGGTGGGGTGGCGGTGGGCGTGGCCGAGGAAGGACTCCTCGCGGGTCGCGGTCAGCTTCACCGGGCAGCCGGTGCGCAGCGCGAGCAGGCCGAGCGGGATCTGGAAGCCGGGGTCCTCGCGGTCGCCGGTGGCGCCGGGCACGCCCGTCACGACCACCTTGACCTGCTCGGGCGCGAGCCCGAAGCAGGCCGCGGCCAGGTCGCGGTCGGTGTGCGGGTCGGTCGAGGCCGTGTAGATCTCCACGCCGCCGTCGGGGCGCGGCACGGCGAGCCCGGCTTCGGCGCCGATCGGGGCGGTGTCCTGGCGGCCGATCCGGTAGAGGCCCTCGACGACGACCTCGCCGGTCGCCCCGGGGTCGCCGAAGCGCAGCGGGATGTGCCGGATCAGGTTGCCGTCGGGGTGCAGCGGCGGCGCCTCGAAGGCCTTCTCCGGGTCCGTGACCGGTTCCAGGACCTCGTACTCGACCGCGATGGCGGCGGCGGCGAGCCGCGCCGTGTCCGGGTGGTCGGCGGCCACGGCGGCGATCGCCTCGCCGTGGTGGCGGACCAGCTCGGCGGCGAACACCGGCCGGTCGGCGATCCTGCGGCCGTACGTGGCGGCGCCGGGCACGTCGGCGTGGGTGACCACGGCCCGTACCCCGGGCATCTCGACCGCCGCCGAGGTGTCGATGGACACGATCCGGGCGTGCGGGTGCGGGGAGCGCAGGATCGCCGCCCACAGCAGGCCCTCGGCCCACAGGTCGGAGGCGTACGGGAAGGTGCCCTCGGTCTTCGCCCGCGCGTCGGCCTGCGGGAGCGAGACGCCGAGACCCAGGCCGAGGCCCTCGGGCTCCGTGGTCGTCGGGTCGCTGCTCACGCTCACGCCGTGCCTCCGTCGTGCGGGTGGGGGATCTGGTGCGGGATGCGGGCGGCGGGGTCGCCGCCGTCGCCGGAGGCGGGAGAGCCGGCCCCCGTCCCGGAAGCGGGCGCCGGGCCGCGCCCGGCGACGATCTCGCGGACGGCGTCGAGCACGCCGCGGTAGCCGGAGCAGCGGCAGAGGTTGCCGCACAGCGCCTGCCGGGTCTCCAGCTCGGTCGGCGCGTGGTTGCCCTCCAGCAGGTCGTGCACGGTCATGGCCATGCCGGGGATGCAGAAGCCGCACTGCACCCCGCACTTGGCGAGCGCCCGCTGCACGTCGGAGGGCTCGCCGTCGACCGCCAGGCCCTCCACCGTCCGCACCTCGGAACCGGCCGCAGTGGCCGCCGGCACCAGGCAGGACGCCACGAGCCGGCCGTCCACCTGCACGTTGCAGGCCCCGCACTCGCCCTGCGAGCAGCCGTCCTTCGCCCCGGCGAGGCCCAGCCGCTCGCGCAGCACGTAGAGCAGCGACTCGCCGATCCACGAGTCGGTCACCGGCCGGTCCACGCCGTTCACGCGCAGCGCGTACGAGATGGTGGGGTGCTCGTCGCTGTCGGCGGAGCTGTCCGTCGGCAGGTCCGCGTGCAGGTCCGCGGGCAGGTCCGTCGGCAGCGCGACAGGCGGCACCGGCTCTTCCCGTACGGGCTCGGGTACGGCGTCGGGTACGAGGTCGGGTACCGGCTCGGGTACGGCCCCGTCCGCCGGTACGGGCTCCGCCGCCGCCGGCTCGACGACGGGCTCCACGGCCTCAGGACCCGCCCCCGGCTCCTGCTCCTGCTCCCGCTCCGGCTCCCGCTCCGTGAACGCGTCCGCCCACGGTGCCGGCGCGCCGCCCGGCAGGGTCGCGGGCGCGCCGCTCGCGTACGGCGCGAGGCGCGAGGCGGTGTACTCCCCCGAGTCCTCCAGGGCGTCCGCCCCGTCCTCGACGGTCGGCACGGTCCACTGGCCGGTCGCCCCGTGGTCGGGCGCGGACGCGTACCCGGCCTCGTACCCGGCCACGGACTCGGCCTCGTACCCGGCCACGGACTCGGCCTCGTACCCGGCCACGGACTCGGCCTCGTACCCGGCCACGGACTCGGTCGCGGCACCGGCAACGGCAACGGCATCGGCGCCGTAGCCGGCCCCGTACGCCGGGTCCTGCTCCGGCGCCGGGGGCTGGACGGCCCAGGTGCCGGTGGCCGCGGGGTCGCCCGCCGCGGCCGGGGTGAGCGGGACGATCATCGGCGGGGGAACGTAGCCGTGGCCGGGGGCCTCCAGCGGGGTGCCCTCCAGCATGAACTCCGGGGGAAGCTGCACGAAGGCCGTGGCGTCGCCGTCGTAGCCCTCGCTCTGCGGGATCGGCTCCCAGCCGCCCGTGCGTCCCCGCTCCGCGTCCTCGTGTGCGTCGCTCACGACAGCGCCCTCCCCAGTGCACGTCGGGCCAGCGCGGCGACCGTGCGCCGCAGGTGCAGTACGGCCGGGGGCAACTGCTCGTCGCCCTGCGGGTCCGGAATGCAGGCGGCGGCCACGTACTCGCCGAACGCCGTCAGCGCCTCCGGGGCCAGGCCCCGCTCCCCGTCCCAGTCCACCAGCGAGGCGATCCACTGCTCGGCCTCCAGCGGGCGCAGCGGCATCGGCGCGATCGCGCCGACCGCGCAGCGCACCCCGCGCCGGGCCGGGTCGAGGACGACGGCGACGGACGCGGTGGCGCGGGCCGGGCCGGTGCGGCCGGTGGCCTTGAGGAAGACCTGCGGGGCGTGCAGCAGCGGGACGCGGACGAAGGCCACCAGCTCGCCGGGGTTCAGCAGGTCGCGGCCGGCGAGGAGGTGGCTGACCGGGAGCTCGCGGGTGCCGAGCGGGCCGACGACCACGAGCTCGGCCTCCAGGGCGGCGAGCACCGGCAGCGAGTCGCCGGTGGGCGCGGCGGAGACGATGTTGCCGCCGAGGGTGCCGGCGTTGCGGATCTGCGGGGGGCCGGCGACGCGCGAGGCGGCGGCCAGGGCGGGGATGAGGGCCGCGAAGTCGGGGCGGCCCATCCGGGCGTGGGTGAGGCCGGCGCCGAGCAGGGCGTGGCCGTCCTGGTACTGCCAGCCGCGGATCTCGTTGATCCGGGTCAGTCCGACGAGTCCGGCGGGGCGCAGCTGTCCGCGGTTGACGGCGGCCATCAGGTCGGTGCCGCCCGCCACGGGAACGGCGGCCGGCATGGCCGTCAGCGCCGCCACTGCCTCGTCGAGCGAGGCGGGCAGCGTCACGGACCGCGCCGTCCGTGATGCCGTCTGTGGTGCGTGCGTGGTCAACCCGCTGCCCCTTCCCGGTGTCCCGGTGATCCCCGACCGTCCCCGGCTGTCACGCCTGTGTGGGCGTACCGTACGTGCTCACAGCCTGGACGTGGCAACTCTGGCACATCTTCCGAGCCGTACGTCGCGAGGGTCCGCGAAGGACGGTTCCGCCGGAGAGGTGCGGGGACATCCCCCAGCGACAGTAACTTCCCTTTTGCCGCTCTTGGGTGACACGGGGACGATGGGTACCTCACACGCGCCGCGGACGGCGCCCGCGCGTGTCTCACACGTTCGGGGGCGGGCCCTCCAGGGGGCGGCCGAGGACGCCGGGGCGGCGCTGCCAGGGGCGGGGTCCGGTGGGCGGGCGGTAGGCGACGCCGAGGGCGTCGAGGCGGAGGTAGTGGGTGTCCATGCGGCGCTCGAATCCGGCCAGGTCGCGGTGATCGGGCGCGGGCAGCCGGGACCAGGCGACCTCGGCGAGGGCGGCGAGGCGGGGGTGGGTCTGGTAGTCGACGCGGTCGCGGCTCTCCATGACCTCGGTCCACACGTTGGCCTGGGTTCCCAGGACGTGGGCCGCGGCCACGGGGGCGAGCCCGGGCGGGACGGGCTCGAAGCGGTAGACGTCGGCGAGGGTGCGCACGTAGCCGATGGGCATCGGTTCGTCCGCGCCCGGCGCCTGACGGTGGTCCAGGTAGACGTGCTGCTCGGGGCACATCACCACGTCGTGGCCGGCCTCGGCGGCGGTGATCCCGCCCGCGTAGCCGCGCCAGGACGACACGACGGCGCCCTCGGGCAGGACCCGTGCCGCCGCCCCGGCCCCGCCCGTACCCGTGGCTCCGCCCCCGCCCCCGCCCCCTGGCCCCGGGCCGCCCTCCAGGATCTCGTCCCATCCGACGAGCCGGCGGCCGCGGTCCGCGAGCCAGCGGGCGAAGTGGCGCACGAACCAGGCCTGCAGCCCGTCCTCGTCGCCGACGCCGAGCTCCCGGATCCGGGCCTGGGCGGTGGGCGAGGCCTTCCACTGGTCCTTCGGGCACTCGTCGCCGCCGATGTGCACGAAGGGCGAGACCTCGGCCGGGAAGAGGTCGAGGACCTCCTCCAGGACGCCCTCGTAGAAGCGGAGGACGGTGTCAGTGGGGGCGAGTACGTTCGGACTGACCCCCCAGGTGTCCCAGACGGAGAGGGCGGTGGTGTCGATGACGTCGGTGTTGCCCAGTTCGGGGTACGCGGCGATGGCGGCCTGCGAGTGGCCGGGGACGTCGATCTCGGGCACGACCGAGATATGCCGGTCGGCGGCGTAGGCGACGATCTCGCGGATGTCGTCCTGCGTGTAGTGGCCGCCGTGCGGCGTCTCGTTCCACAGCGGCGACGCCCGGTGCCCCCACTTGCTCCGCGCCCGCCAGGCGCCGACCTCGGTGAGGCGGGGGTGGCGCCTGATCTCGATGCGCCAGCCCTGGTCGTCGGTGAGGTGGAGGTGGAGCACGTTCAGCTTGTGCGCGGCCATCAGGTCGAGCTGGCGCAGCACGTCGTCCTTGGGCATGAAGTGGCGGGCCACGTCGAGCATGAGGCCGCGCCAGCGGAAGCGGGGCGCGTCGGTGATCGTGACCATGGGCAGGTCCCAGTCGTGCCCGGCGGGCACCACGCGCGCCCGGCGGTGCGCCTCCGGCCCGAGCAGCTGCCGCAGGGTCTGGGCTCCCCAGAACACCCCGGCGGCGGAGCCGCCCTCGATGACGACGGCCGCTTCGGCGAGGGAGCCGTCGGTGGACAGCCGGTAGCCCTCGGGGCCGAGCTCGCGCTCGACGTCGGCGGCGATCCGCAGCCGGATCGCGTGCGGCCCGGTGCCGTCGGCGAGGGGCAGTCCGGTGGCGGCGCCGAGCGCCGTGCGCAGCCAGCGCGCGGTGCCGTGGGTGCCGGGGCCGGCGTCGAGGGTGGTGCGCTCGTCGAGGGCGACGTGGCCGGGCGAGCCGGCGCGGCACTCGGTCCGTACGGGCAGGGGGATCAGGGCCAGGTCCGTTTCGTGCGTCATCGTGTCAGTCCTTCACCGCCCCGCCGAGGCCCGAGACCAGGCGGCGCTGTACGAGTACGAAGAAGACGAGCACCGGGACGGTCATCACGGTCGACCCGGCCATGATCCCTCCCCAGTCGTTCTCGTCCGGCTTGAAGAAGACGAGCAGCGCCATCGGGAGGGTCGACTGCGAGGTGTCGCTGATGAGGAAGGACTTCGCGAAGAGGAAGTCGTTCCAGGTCGAGATGAACGAGAAGACGCTGGTCGCCACGAGTCCGGGCAGGACCAGCGGGAAGAGGATGCCCCACAGGAAGCGGCTGCGGCTCGCGCCGTCGATCATGGCCTGCTCCTCCAGGGCCTCCGGGACCGCCTTCACGAAGCCGCGCAGCATCCAGATCGCGAAGGGCAGCGAGAAGGCGAGGTGCGGGAGGACCAGCGAGCCCAGGGTGTTGAGCAGGCCGGCGTCCCGCATGAGGAAGAACAGCGGGATGGTCAGGGCCTCCACCGGCACCATCTGCGCGACCAGGAACATCACGAGGAGCGTGGTCCGGAAGCGGAAGCGGAAACGGGTGACGGCGGTCGCCGCGAGGAAGGCGATGACGGCGGAGGCGACGACCACCGTGCCGGCCACGAGCAGCGAGTTGAGGAAGTAGCGGCCGAACTCCTGCTGTTCGAAGACGCGGCGGAAGGAGTCGAGGGACGGGGAGAGGGTCCAGGGCCGGGGCGAGGTCGACTGGATCTCGCCGGCCGGCTTGAGCGCGGAGAGGAGCATCCAGTAGAGGGGGAAGGCGACCACGGCGGCGATCAGCAGCGCCGCGGCCTCGGCGGCCGCCCGCCCGGGCCGGCGCAGGCACAGGAGCGGACGGGCGCCGTGCGTACGTGTCGTGCTCACCGTTCCTCCCCCTGGCGGCGCAGCAGCCGGAGGTACCCGAGGGTCACCGCCAGCAGGATCAGCAGCATCACGACGCCGATGGCGGAGCCGAGGCTGTACTCGGACGAGGCGAAGGCCTTCTGGTAGGCGTAGACGTTGAGCACCAGGTTCTGGCCGGCGATGCCGCCGCCGCCCGTCATCACGTAGATCTGGGTGAAGACCTTGAAGTCCCAGATGATCGACTGGATGGTGACGACGACCAGGATCGGGCGCAGCATCGGCGCCGTGACGGAGCGCCAGATGCGCCACTGCGAGGCGCCGTCGAGGGCGGCGGCCTCCAGGACCTCGGCGGGGACGGCCCTGATGCCGGCGTAGACGGTGACCATGACGAACGGGAACGAGCACCACACGACCTCGAAGAGGACCAGGGCGAAGGCGCTGTAGCGCCCGTAGGTCCACGAGAAGTCGCCGAGCCCGAGGACGCGGTTCACCGGCCCGTAGTCGGGGTCGAAGAGGAAGACCCACACGGTGGAGCCGGTGACGGCGGGGGTGGCCCAGGCGCCGAGCGCGGCCAGCATCAGGGCCAGCCGGGGCAGGGCGCGGATCCGGGTGAGCAGGACGGCGAGGGCGCAGCCGACGGCGAGGGTGCTGACGACGCAGGCGGCGGCGAAGAGGACGGTGGCGAGGAGGACCTGCCAGAACTGGGGGTCGGCGAACAGCGTCCGGTAGTTGCCGAGGCCCTGGAAGGTGGTCGGCTGTCCGCCGCTGACCTGGGCCTGGGTGTATTCGAGGAAGGAGATCAGGCCGAGCTGGTAGATCGGGTAGACGAGGAGTCCGCCGAGGACGGCGAGGGCGGGGAGCAGATAGAGCCAGGGGGTCGCGCCGGGGCCGCGCCGGCGGGTGCCGCGCGGCCGGGCCGCCTGCCCGGAGGGGTCCTTCGCGGTGTCGTGCGCGGTCGACGCGGGCGGCGCGGGGAGTGCCGTGGTCATGGGGCCGGTTCCCGTCGTCTCAGCCCGCCGCCGCGAACGCGGCGTCCATCTTCCTCGCGGCGTCGTCGGAGGCGGTGGCGACGTCCTTCCGGCCGCTGACGATCTCCTGGAACATCGTGGGCAGCACGAGCTCGGCGTCGATCCGGCCCCAGCCGGCGGAGGCGGGGACGGACTTGGCGCCGGCGCCGAGGGTGTCGATGAAGGGCTTGACGAAGGGCTGTCGCTGCGCGGCCCGCTGCCGGACGTCGGTGTAGGTGGGCAGGAAGCCCATGGCGTCGAAGAGCCGGCCCTGGGTGGTCTTGCCGGCGAGCTCCTTCATCAGGTCGACGGCGAGGGTGCGGTGGCCGGTGCTCCTGAGCACGCCGAGGTTGTTGCCGCCGGCGAAGGCGGGGGCGATGGAGCCGGGCGTGGTGCCGGGCAGCGGCACGACGGCGTACTTCCCCTTCACGACGCCCGCCTCGACGGCCTGGTGGCTGAAGTCGCCGCCGATGGCCATGGCGGCCTTGCCGGAGGCGAAGGCGGTGACGGTGGCGTTGCCGCCCATCTGCGCGCACTTGGCGGCGGGGCAGTTGTCGTCGCCGAAGAGGGAGGTGTAGGCGGTGATGCCCTTGCGGGCGGCCGGGCTGTTGATCGCCGCGCGGTACGAGCCGCTGCCGGCGGCGCCCGTCTCGGTGGCGAGTTCGCCGCCGTGGGCCCAGACGAAGGGCAGGGCGCCGTAGGTGTACGCGCCGCCGACGGCGAGCCCGTACAGCTCGGGCCGCGCGCGGTGGACCTTCTTCGCGGTGGCGACGAGCTCGTCCTGGGTCTTGGGCGCGGCGAGGCCGAGGTCCGCGAAGACGTCGGTGCGGTAGTAGAGCGCGCGGACGCCGACGAAGAGGGGGGCGCCGTAGACCTTGCCGCCGACGGTGACGGAGGCCCGGGCGGCGGGGTCGGTGTCCTTGGCCTCGGGCCAGGCGCCGAACTCGGCGGTGACGTCGGCGAGTCCGCCGTCCTTGACATAGCCGGCGGTGTCGGTGTTGCCGTACTCGATGAGGTCGGGCGCGGACTTCGGGTCGTTGAAGGCGGCCTTGACGCGTTGGGCGCGGGTGTCGACGGGGATGTACTCGACCTCGACCTTCGCGCCCGGGTGCCGCTGCTCGAAGGCGGCGACGGCCTGCTCGACGACCTGCTCCTTGGGCTTGTTCTCGACCTCCTGGAAGAGCCAGACCCGCAGGGTGCCGCTCTTGTCGTCGGTGGTCGCGGTGCCGTTCGAGGTCTGCGGGGCGCAGGCGGCGAGGGTGATGAGGGCGATGGGTACGGCGATGCGGGCAGGAAGCTTCACGGCGGTTCCCCTCCGAGCGAGCGCAAGTGCATTGCAACATGTGCAACGCACATTTCGTTCTGCACAACACGCGTGAGGTTAGGGGCCGACCCAACGGCGCCACAAGAGGTCTCGACCACTCCTCCACCACTCCGTGACCACCGGAAGCACTCCGTGCAACGCCCCGCGCGAACCGGCCCCAGGAACGCGAACGGCCCCCGGCGCACGCACCACCGAAGTGGTCCGCGCACCGGGGGCCGTCCCCGGACCGCCCGGCCGCCGGGCTGCCCGCCCGACTACCCGGCCGCCCGCGGCTACTTGCCGTCCTTGCCGCCCTTGTCCTTGTCGCCACCGGCGCCCATGGAGTCGTAGATCTCCTTGCACATGGGGCACACCGGGTACTTCTTGGGGTCCCGCCCCGGTACCCAGACCTTGCCGCACAGTGCCACCACGGGAGTGCCGTCGAGGGCACTCGCCATGATCTTGTCCTTCTGGACGTAGTGGGCGTAGCGCTCGTGGTCGCCGTCACCGTGGGACACCTGCGGCGTCGGCTCGACGAGGGTTCCCGTACCTGCCCCGCGCTCGGGCTCGAGAGTGCTCATGGGACCCAAGGGTACTGAAACCGCCCGGTCAGTTCAGCGAAGGGTCGTCCGGATACGTCGCCACCATCGCCAGTTCGCCGCGCTGGCGGCGGAGGACCTGGCGCCAGAGGGTTTCCGGGCGGGGGGAGGAGACGTCGCCGGGTTCGGACTCGACCACGTACCAGGCGCCGTCGCGCAGCTCGGTCTCCAGTTGGCCGGGGCCCCAGCCCGCGTAGCCGGCGAAGATGCGCAGGGCGCCGATGGCGGGGCCGAGGAGTTCGGGCGGGGTCTCCAGGTCGACCAGGCCGATCGCGCCGTAGACCCGGCGCCAGCCGAGCGGGCCCTCGTCGCCGGGGATGACGGCGACGCCGAGGGCGGCGTCGAGGGAGACCGGGCCGCCCTGGAAGACGACGCCGGGCTCGCCGGCCAGCGCGGCCCAGGGGGCGAGGATGTCGCCGACCGTCACCGGGGTCGGGCGGTTGAGGACCACGCCGAGGGAGCCCTCGTCGTCGTGGTCGAGCAGGAGGACCACCGCGCGGTCGAAGTTCGGGTCCGCCAGCGCGGGGGTGGCGACGAGCAGCCGGCCTGTGAGCGAGGACACCTCGGTCATGCGACACATGATTCCGCACTTTCGGCGATCGCGGGGGTTGTCCGGGCGGGTCCGGGGTAGGCGGGCGCCACCGCAGGTCAGCCCGGGGGCCGGCGCGGGCGCCGCCAGGCGGAACGGGAAGAAGCGGACGGTGACGCTCCGCAAGATCGCGGGGACGGAGGGTGTTGTGCCGAATTCATTACATTCGAGGGCCCCCCTCGCCCATGCACCTGGGGTCTCCTTGACCCTTACCCTTTTCCCTGGCCCATTCGAGGGCCGACCCGACCGACGATCCGGAACGCGAGATTCATGACCGGCACAGACGATGTCCTGCTTGTCCACGGCGGAACCCCGCTGGAGGGCGAGATCCGCGTCCGCGGCGCGAAGAACCTCGTGCCCAAGGCGATGGTCGCCGCCCTGCTCGGCAGCGAGCCGAGCCGCCTGCGCAACGTTCCCGACATCCGTGACGTCCGCGTGGTCCGCGGACTGCTCCAGCTGCACGGCGTGACGGTCCGCCCGGGCGAGGAGCCGGGCGAGCTGATCATGGACCCGACGCACGTCGAGTCCGCCAACGTCGCCGACATCGACGCCCACGCCGGCTCCTCCCGCATCCCGATCCTCTTCTGCGGACCGCTGCTGCACCGTCTGGGGCACGCCTTCATCCCCGGCCTGGGCGGCTGCGACATCGGCGGCCGGCCGATCGACTTCCACTTCGACGTGCTCCGCAAGTTCGGCGCGACGATCGAGAAGCGGGCGGACGGGCAGTACCTGGAGGCCCCGCAGCGGCTGCGCGGCACCAAGATCCGCCTCCCGTACCCCTCCGTCGGCGCGACCGAGCAGGTGCTGCTCACGGCCGTGCTCGCCGAGGGCGTCACCGAGCTGTCCAACGCGGCCGTGGAGCCGGAGATCGAGGACCTCATCTGCGTGCTGCAGAAGATGGGCGCGATCATCGCCATGGACACCGACCGGACCATCCGGATCACCGGTGTCGACAAGCTCGGCGGCTACAACCACCACGCCCTCTCGGACCGCCTGGAGGCGGCGTCCTGGGCCTCGGCGGCGCTGGCGACCGAGGGCGACATCTACGTGCGCGGCGCGCAGCAGCGCTCGATGATGACCTTCCTCAACACCTACCGGAAGGTCGGCGGCGCCTTCGAGATCGACGACGAGGGCATCCGCTTCTGGCACCCGGGCGGCTCGCTCAACGCGATCGCCCTGGAGACGGACGTGCACCCGGGCTTCCAGACCGACTGGCAGCAGCCGCTGGTCGTGGCCCTGACGCAGGCCGCGGGCCTGTCGATCGTGCACGAGACGGTGTACGAGTCGCGGCTCGGCTTCACCTCGGCGCTGAACCAGATGGGCGCGCACATCCAGCTGTACCGCGAGTGCCTGGGCGGCTCGGACTGCCGCTTCGGGCAGCGCAACTTCCTGCACTCGGCGGTCGTCAGCGGCCCGACCAAGCTGCAGGGCGCGGACCTGGTCATCCCGGACCTGCGCGGCGGCTTCTCGTACCTGATCGCGGCCCTCGCGGCGCAGGGCACCAGCCGGGTGCACGGCATCGACCTGATCAACCGCGGCTACGAGAACTTCATGGAGAAGCTCGTGGAGCTCGGTGCGAAGGTCGAGCTGCCGGGCAGCGCGCTGGTCTAGGGTCTGCCGACGCCGATCCGCCGGACAGGCGCCGGGAGCCTTCCGGAGCCGTTCCGGGCCCTCTCGCGGGGGCCCGGGCGGGCCGGCGAGGGTCCGAAGCGCCGGATGCGCCCGGCTGCGGGCTTGTGAGCGCTTCTGCGGGCATACGAGAGGGCGGCCACCCCCTGACAGGGTGACCGCCCTCTCCGCTTGCCTCAGGCCGTCGTACGGCCTCCTGGCGCGCTGCCTACAGGCGACTTACTTGCCCTTGGCGGCTTCCTTGAGCTTGGAGCCCGCGGAGACCTTCACGCTGAAGCCGGCCGGGATGTTGATCGGGTCGCCGGTCTGCGGGTTGCGCGCGGTGCGAGCGGCACGGTGGGTGCGCTCGAAGGTCAGGAAGCCGGGGATGGTGACCTTCTCGTCGCCCTTGGCGACGATCTCGCCGGTGATCTCGGCGAAGGCGGCCAGCACGGCGTCGGCGTCCTTGCGGGTCACCTCGGCGCGGTCGGCCAGGGCGGCCACCAGCTCACTGCGGTTCATTTCGTTACTCCCGTATTTCTTCTTGCCTGTGAGGCGGGTTGCCTGTGAGGCGGGCCACGCGGCGGGGAGCCGCATGTCGGGCACTGCGAAGCCGATGCTGCCAGGGCCCTCGGACAGTGCCCGGGCCCGGGTCTGTCGACAGACCCTCGCGCCCAGACCGCATCCTGCCCCCACCAGCGGCGGGAACGCCAATCCGGCACCCTCTGGGGTCACACGAAAAGCGCCAGTGCCCCTCGGTGGTGACGTAGCGTCGACTCCGCACGGACAGTACGGAGCCGGACTACCACCCTAAAGGCGGGTTTGGGGTGCGGCGACTCGCGACACGCGCCCCGGCCGCCCGGACGGAGGGCCGTCGGGCGCCCGCCGGGAAGACCGTCGGACGCCCGCCCGGGACACCGTCAGGCGCCCGCGCCGGCCGCCTTCGCCGCGGTGCGCACGGCGCCGGCGACGGCTCCCGCGACCTTGTCGTTGAAGACCGACGGGATGATGTAGTTCGGGTTGAGCTCGTCCTCGGTGACGACGTCGGCCAGGGCGCTCGCGGCGGCCAGCATCATGTCGGTGTTCACCGTGCGGGACTGCGCGTCGAGCAGACCGCGGAAGACGCCCGGGAAGACCAGCACGTTGTTGATCTGGTTGGGGAAGTCGGAGCGGCCGGTGGCCACAACGGCCGCCGTCTGGCGGGCGATTGCCGGGTCCACCTCGGGGTCCGGGTTCGCGAGCGCGAACACGATCGCCCCCTCGGCCATGGCAGCCACGTCCTCGCCGCCCAGCACGTTGGGGGCGGAGACGCCGATGAAGACGTCGGCGCCGACGACGGCCTCCTTGAGGGTGCCGGTGACGCCCTCGGGGTTGGTGTTGTCGGCGATCCAGCGCAGCGGGGTGCCCGGCTTGGCGTCCACCAGGTCCTCGCGGCCGGCGTGCACGACGCCGTGGATGTCGGCGACCACCGCGTGCTTCACGCCGGCGGCGATCAGCAGCTTGAGGATGGCGGTGCCGGCGGCGCCGGCGCCCGACATGACGACGCGGACGTCGCCGATGCCCTTGCCGACCACGCGCAGGGCGTTCGTCAGGGCGGCGAGCACCACGATGGCGGTGCCGTGCTGGTCGTCGTGGAAGACGGGGATGTCGAGGGCCTCGCGCAGCCGGGCCTCGATCTCGAAGCAGCGCGGCGCGGAGATGTCCTCCAGGTTGATGCCCGCGAAGCCGGGGGCGATGGCCTTGACGATCTCGACGATGGCGTCGGTGTCCTGGGTGTCCAGGCAGATCGGCCAGGCGTCGATGCCGGCGAAGCGCTTGAAGAGGGCGGCCTTGCCCTCCATGACGGGCAGCGCGGCCTTGGGGCCGATGTTGCCGAGGCCGAGGACGGCGGAGCCGTCCGTCACGACTGCGACGGAGTTGCGCTTGATGGTGAGGCGGCGGGCGTCCTCGGGGTTCTCGGCGATCGCCATGCACACCCGGGCCACGCCGGGGGTGTAGATCATGGACAGGTCGTCACGGTTGCGGATGGGGTGCTTGGACGCCATCTCGATCTTGCCGCCGAGGTGCATCAGGAAGGTGCGGTCCGAGACCTTGCCGAGGACGACGCCCTCGATGCCGCGCAGCTGCTCGACGATCTCGTCGGCGTGCGCCGTGGAGGTCGCGGCGATGGTGACGTCGATACGGAGCTTCTCGTGGCCGGAGGCGGTCACGTCGAGGCCGGTGACGGAGCCGCCGTGGGTCTCCACGGCCGTCGTGAGCTGGGACACCGCGGTGCCGCTCGCGGGCACCTCGAGCCGGACCGTCATCGAGTACGAGACGCTGGGCGCCGTTGCCATGACCGTGTTCCCTCTGCTTTCCCTAGCTTCGTTGCTACGCCACCCGGACTGGTTCGCCCGGTGGCGCCCTCCGATCGTCGCACCTACCTGCCGGTAGCAGGTAATACGGTCTTTTCGTTTTCGGAAAGTAGTTTCCACCATACGAGAGATGGCTGCCAAACAGAAGGGGCAACGCAAGAGGTCCCCGTCACCCGAAGGTGACGAGGACCTCTGCACGCCATGACACCGACCCGCCATGCTCGCCTCGCGGCAAGTGGTCCCTCTGAGGGACGAAGGTTGGGCCCGGGGGCTTGGATCGAGCCGGTGCCACGACCAGGCTAACAAACCACCCCCGGACGTGATTCCCCCGGCGCGTGTTGACGCGAAATCGCCCCCTGGCGGCCCAGGCCGGACGGTGGCGCCGGCCCGGCCGCCACCGGCGGCCCTCGGGCCCTCAGTCCCGCAGCAGGTCCGGTACGCCGTCCTCGTCCGGCAGGTCGCGCTCGCCGGAGACCACGGTGAGCGCCTGCGTGGAGCGGGTCAGCGCCACGTACAGGACGCGCAGGCCGGCCGGGGACTCGTCCGCGATCTCCGCGGGCGAGACGACCACCGTGGCGTCGTACTCCAGGCCCTTCGCCTCCAGGGAGCCGAGCGCCACCACCCGGTCGCCGAGCCCGTCGAGCCAGCGGGCCGCCTCGGCGCGCCGGTCCATGGCGACGACCACGCCGACCGTGCCGTCGACCTCGCCGAGCAGCCGCTCGGCCTCCGACCGCACGGTTCCGGCCAGGTCGGCCCGCTCCCCCACCGGGACGAAGCGGGGCACGACACCGGTGGAGCGCACCGCCTTCGGCGCCTCCTTGCCGGGCATGGCCAGGGCGAGCACCTTGGCGGCGAGCTCGGCGATCTCGGCCGGGTTGCGGTAGTTCACGGTGAGCTCGAAACGGCGCCGGGGGCGGCTGCCGAGGGCCTCGTCGCGGGCGGCGCCGGCCTCGTCCGGGTCCGACCAGGAGGACTGGGCGGGGTCGCCGACGACCGTCCAGGTGGCGTGCCGGCCGCGCCGGCCGACCATCCGCCACTGCATGGGCGTGAGGTCCTGCGCCTCGTCGACGATGACGTGGGCGTACTCGGTGCGCTCCGCCGCCAGCCGCTCGGCCCGCTCGCGCTGGGTCTCCTCCCGTACCGGCATCAGCTCCTCCAGGCCCGTGAGCTGGTCCAGCGGGTCGTACTCGCGCTTCTTGCGCGGCTTGGCCGGGGCGCCGAGCAGCGTGGCCAGCTCGTCGAGCAGGGCCACGTCGTGCACGGACAGGCCGGGGCGGCGCAGCGAGCGGGCCAGCCGGCGGATCTCGCCGGGGTTGAGGGTGCGGCGGGCCCAGCGGCCGAGCCGCTTCTCGTCGGCCATGGCGTCGAGCACCCCGCGCGGGGTGAGCTCGGGCCACCAGGCGTCGAGGAAGGAGAGGAAGGAGTCCTCGGTGGACACGTCCTCGTCGAAGGAGGAGCGCAGTTCGGCGGCGAGCTCGGGGTCGCTGTGCCGGCCGGCGGCGCCGGACTTGGCGTACAGGGCGTCGAGGAGCAGCCGGCGGGCGCGCGGGCGCAGCAGGTTGACGGGGGCGGTGCCGGACAGGACGTTCTGGCGGATCCGGCGGAGCTCGGCCTCCTCCAGCTCCAGGCGGCGGCCGAAGGCGACGACCCGGAGCAGGGTCGGGGTGCCGGACCGGGTGTCGGCCCGGGCGCCGGTGGCCTCCTCGGGGGCCTCGTCCTCGCCGAGCGCGAGCTGTCCGCCGTCCTGCCCGCGGACGGGCTTCGGGGCGGGGGTCTCCAGGGCGCCGCGGGCGGCCTTGCGGAGCACGGCGAGCATCCGGGAGGAGCCCTTGATCCGGGCGACGGCGGGCTCGTCGTACGCGTCGGCCTCGACGCCGTCGACGAGCGAGCCGAGGGCGCGGATGGCGACCTGGCCCTCCTCGCCGAGGGAGGGCAGGACGCCCTCGGTGTACGAGACGAGCAGCGGGGTCGGCGAGACGATGAGGATGCCGCCGGCGTAGCGGCGCCGGTCCTGGTAGAGCAGGTAGGCGGCGCGGTGCAGGGCGACGGCGGTCTTGCCGGTGCCGGGGCCGCCCTCGACGTAGGTGACGGAGGCGGCGGGGGCGCGGATGACCAGGTCCTGCTCGGCCTGGATGGAGGCGACGATGTCGCGCATGGTGTGGCCGCGGGCCTGGCCGAGCGCGGCCATCAGGGCGCCGTCGCCGATGACGGGCAGCTCCTGCCCGTGCAGGCTGGCCGTGAGCTCGGGGCGCATCAGGTCGTCCTCGACGCCGAGGACCCTGCGGCCCTTGGAGCGGATGACGCGGCGGCGCACCACGCGGCCGGGGTCGACGGGGGTGGAGCGGTAGAAGGGGGCGGCGGCGGGGGCGCGCCAGTCGATGACGAGGGGGGCGTAGTCGGCGTCGAGGACGCCGATGCGGCCGATGTGCAGGGTCTCGCCGATCTCGGCGTACTGCCGGCCGCCCTCGGTGCGGATGGCGTCCTCGGCGGGTTCGACGGAGGTGTAGGCGCCGTCGGGGCCCTTCTTGCCGTCCTTGCCGTAGAGCAGGTCGATCCGGCCGAAGAGGAAGTCCTCGAACTCGTTGTTGAGCCGGTTGAGGTGGATGCCGGCCCGGAAGACCTGGGCGTCGCGTTCGGCGAGGGCGCCGGGCGTGCCGACCTGTCCCCGCTGGGCGGCGTCCTGCATCAGGAACTCGGCCTCGTGGATCTTCTCCTCGAGGCGGCGGTAGACCTGATCCAGATGTTCCTGTTCGACACCGATCTCACGGTCTCTGACCGTGTCGACGGCTTCCTGCGCGGCCACCCGGGCCCCCTTCTGACGTGCACTGGGCAGCCGTCGAGCGTACGCCACCGCGGGGCGATATGTCAGGCCTGGTGCCGGTGGCGGACAGCGGTCGGCCCGGGCGTACGGGGGAGCCGCCCGGGCCGACCGGAAACCGGGCGGCTCGGGGGTGCGCCGTCCGGTGGTCCGGTGAGTCCGCGCAGGTCAGCGCCACAAAACGGGCGGAGTGCGCGGGCACCCACAGCATGAATGTTGAACCGTTTATTATCTACGGACCGTTTTTCCTGACAATTCGCGCGCGGACACATCGGAGGCCGGGTGAACAAGACGGCACTGCGGGCCCTGCTCAAGGAGCGGCGCGAACTGATCGACCCGGAGGCCCACGGCCTGTCGCGGCCGACCGGCCGCGGGCGGCGGGCCCGCGGCCTTGCCCAGCAGCAGGTCGACGAGCTGACCTGCCGGGCGGTCGACACGTACAACCGCCTGGAGACCGGGCGCTATCCCAACCCGCCCGCCGACTACCTGCGCCAGATCGGGCGCCTCTTCGGGTTCGACGAGCGGGAGTGGGTGATGCTCTGCCGGTACGCCGGCGTCGGCGACCCGCCGGGTCCGCTCGACCCGGCCTCCGGCCTGGAGGTCCACGGGGCGTGGCAGGAGGCGGTCGACGGCATCGGGCACATGGCGTACGTCAGCGACGCCTCCTGGAACGTCCTCGCCCACAACCGGCGCTTCGCGGAGATGTACCCGGGTGGCCGGGCTCCCGCGAACACCATGCGCTGGATGCTCTTCGACCGGGGTGCCCGCGAGCAGAGCCTGATCGACTGGCACACGGTGTGGGCGCCGCCGGTGCTCCCCCAGCTGCGCGCCGCGCTCGTCGCGCGCCCCGAGGACGCGACGCTGCGGCGGATCGAGCGGGACGTGCGCGCCGACGCGTTCCTCGGCCCGCTGTGGGAGGCGGGCGGGGCGCACATCCACCCCGACGGCGTCGAACGCCCCCTGCACCACGCCCTCCTGGGTCCCGGCCACGTGACGATCTGCGCGGCCCAGCCGCTGACCGCGCCCGGCGCGCGCCTGATCATCCTGCTGTTCCGGCCGGCGTCCGAGGAGCCCCCGGCGCGCACACCGGTGCTGCGCGCGGTCCCCTAGGCCCTGTCCGGAAAGTTTCGCCTGGCTCGCGGCGCCTGGCACGCACGCTCGCCGCGTTGTCGTCGGTCGCCATGGCAAGCCATGTCTCCCTCCTCCGCCTTGCGATCGCACGCACCAGACACCGCGAGCCCTGCCCTGCGGGCAGACGACGCCACTTTCCGGACAGGACCTAGCGGGTGCTCTCCTCGGGCCCCGCGACGCCGAAGCCGGCCGGCGGGTCGTCGTGCAGGATCCGCTGGAAGAGGTGGTGGTCGCGCCAGTCGCCGTCGATGTGCAGATAGCGGGGCGCGGTGCCGATGCGTTCGAAGCCGCACCTGGCCAGGACCCGCTGCGAGGCGTGGTTGTGGAGCAGGGTGCTCGCCTCGACCCGGTGCAGGCCGAGTTCCTCGGCGGCCGCCCGGCAGGCCTCCCGTACCAGCGCGGTGGCCAGGCCGCGGCCGGTGTACGCCTCGTCCACCCAGTAGCCGATCGAGCCGCTGCGGAAGGGGCCGAGGACGACCCCGCTCAGCGTGATGCAGCCGACGATCGGCGCGCCGGCCGCGGGGCCGTCCGCCGCCGGGCCCGCCGCCGCGTCCACGGCGAACCAGCGCCACGAGCCGTCCACCAGCCGCGCCGCCTGTTCCTCGGGCGTGTAGTACTCCTCCGCCCGGCGCGGCTCCCAGGGCCGCATGTGGGCGCGGTTGCGCAGCAGGGCGGCGGCGAGCGCGGCGGCTTCGGCGGGGGATCCGGGGTCGGCGGGCCTGATCGTCACGGTGCTCATCCGCGTACGGTAACCGGCCGCCCCGCCGCCCCTCACCCTCAATCCCCGCTGCCGTCCCCGTACTTCGTGTCCGCCGCCGGGTCGAGGGCCAGCCGGTAGCCGCGCTTGACCACCGTCTGGATCAGCTTCGGCGTGCCGAGGGCGGTGCGGAGCCGGGCCATCGCCGTCTCCACGGCGTGCTCGTCGCGGCCCGCGCCGGGCAGGGCGCGCAGCAGCTCGGGACGGCCGACGACCCAGCCGGGGCGGCGGGCGAGCAGGCCGAGCAGGGCCATCCCGGCCGGCGGGACCGGGCGCAGTTCGCCGTCGACGAGGACGCCGTGGCCGCGGATCTCGACCCGGTGCCCGGCCACCGGCAGGACCCGGGCGCGGGCGGGCAGTTCGCGGCAGAGCAGCTGCACCAGCGGGCCGAGCCGGAAGCGTTCGGGCTGGTGGGTGGTGATGCCGTGGGACTGCAGCGGCAGGGCCGTGACCGGGCCCACGCAGACCGCGAGCACGTCCTGCCGGAGGGCGGTCAGGAGCTCCTCCTCCAGGCCGCGTTCGCGGGCCCGGTCGAGCAGCGAGGCGGCGGCCGGGGCGCTGGTGAAGGTCACCGCGTCCAGGGCGCCGGCCACGGTCGCGTCGAGCAGCCGGTCGAGCGGGCCGAGGTCCTCCGGCGGCATCCAGCGGTAGACGGGCACGGGCACGACCTCCGCCCCGCCCTCGGTCAGCGCCTCGACGAAGCCGGGGAGCGGCTCGCCGTGCAGCTGGAGGGCGATCCGCCGGCCGGCGACGCCCTCGTCGAGCAGCCGGTCGAGGACCTCGGCCATGGACTCGGAGGACGGCGACCAGGTCTCGGTGAGCCCGGCGGCCCGCACCGCGCCCTTGACCTTGGGGCCGCGGGCGAGGAGTTCCACCCCGCGCAGCCGGCCGAGCAGGGCCTCGCCGAAGCCCCAGCCCTCGGCCGCCTCGACCCAGCCGCGGAAGCCGATCGCCGTGGTGGCGACGACGACGTCCGGGGCGTGGTCGATGAGGTCCTTGGTGGCCGCGAGCAGCTCGGTGTCGTCGGCGAGCGGCACGATCCGCAGCGCGGGGCCGTGGACGACGCCCGCGCCGCGCCGGCGCAGCAGCGCGATGAGTTCGTCCGCGCGCCGCGCCGCCGTGACGCCCACGGTGAAGCCCGCCAGGGGGCCTTGCTCTTGCTCGTCCATGTCCGCCGACACTGCCGGGGAAGGATGTCCGTCTCGGTTCACGCGTATTTCCTGGTCGTTACGGCCCTCGCCGGACCACTGTGACTCATGCCTCGGCGGGCGGCACCCGCGCGGACGGCGCCCGCGGGGGCGGCGCCCGCGTCCCCGCGGGTGTGCCTCATGTCCCGGCGGGTGCGGGTCATACCCCGGCGGGGGCGGGGCGCGGCTCGGCGCCCTCGGCGGTGTCGGGCACGGGGGCCACGGAGCCGGGCCGGCGAAGGTATACCGCCCAGGTGACCAGCATGCACACGCCGTAGAAGGCGAGGAAGGCGGCGAAGGCGCCGGTGCCGGAGCCGACGGTCTGGAAGGACTGGCGGAAGGCGAGGTTGATGCCGAGGCCGCCGAGCGCGCCGACGGCACCGATGAGGCCCATAGAGGCGCCGGAGATGCGCCGCCCGTAGGCCTCGGCGGCCTCGCCCGAGAGCCCCTTGCGGTGGCCCTGGGCCAGGAAGATCGCCGGGATCATCTTGTACGTGGAGCCGTTGCCGAGGCCGCTGAGCACGAAGAGGGCGACGAAGCCGACCAGGAAGACGGTCAGGGACTCGACGGCCGAGGCGTAGAGCACGACGCCGGTGGCGGCGGCCATGGCGACGAAGGCCCCCAGGGTGATGCGGGCGCCGCCGTACCGGTCGGCGAGGGAGCCGCCGATGGGCCGGATGAGGGAGCCGAGCAGCGGGCCGATGAAGGTGAGGGAGGCGGCCTGGAGCGGGGTGCGTCCGAACTGGGTCTGGAGGACCAGTCCGAAGGCGAAGCTGTAGCCGATGAAGGAGCCGAAGGTGCCGATGTAGAGGAAGGCCATGATCCAGGTGTGGCCCGCCCGCACGGCCTCCTTGGCGGCGCCGGTGTCGTTGCGCACCGGGGCGAGGTTGTCCATGAACAGCGCGGCGCACAGGGCGGCGAGCACGATGAGCGGGATGTAGACGCCGAGGACGAGCCGCGGGTGCAGGGCGCCGGCTGTGCCGATGACGAGCAGGCCGACGAGCTGGACGACGGGGACGCCGATGTTGCCGCCGCCCGCGTTGAGGCCGAGCGCCCAGCCCTTCTTCCGGAGCGGGAAGAAGGCGTTGATGTTGGTCATGGAGGAGGCGAAGTTGCCGCCGCCGACCCCGGTCAGCGCGGCGACCAGCAGGAAGGTGCCGTACGAGGTGCCGGGCTCCATCACCGCGTAGGCGAGGCCGGTCGGCAGCAGGAGCAGCAGCGCGCTGAAGACGGTCCAGTTGCGGCCGCCGAAGCGGGCGACGGCGAAGGTGTACGGGACGCGGATGAGCGCGCCGACCAGGGTGGCGGTGCCGATCAGGAAGAACTTCCCGGCCGGGTCGACGCCGTAGGCCGGTCCCATGAAGAGGACCATGACCGACCACATGCTCCAGATCGAGAAGCCGATGTGTTCGGAGACCACCGACCAGAGGAGATTCCGCCGGGCGATCCTCTCGCCCGTCTCGCGCCAGAAGGTCTCGTCCTCCGGCTCCCAGCGTTCGATCCACCGACCGCCCATCGCACACCTCCACGCCGTTCGTCCTGTCGTGGCCGACGCTAGGAACGGCGCGTTTCGGGCGGCGGCGGCGGAAGGTGACGGGCACGGAACCTTGCTCTCACCCTGCGCGCGGGCCGGCTGTGAGCGCCGCCGGTCCGGCGGGCGTCACGGTGGGGGTCACGGCGGGCGTCACGGCGGGCGTCACGGTCGACGTCACGGCGGGCGTCACGGTCGACGTCACGGCGGGCCGGGGAGCTCGCCCTCGGGGAGCCAGGAGCCGGGCGGCCGGACGAGCCAGCCCTCGTGGGCGGCGAGTTCGGCCGCGGCCCGGCGCAGGGCGTCCAGACCGGGATGCCGCAGCCCCTTGCGCCACACCAGGCTCACCGGTGACAGCGGTACGGGGTCGGTCAGCGGCCGCAGCACGCTGCCCGGCATCGGCGGGAAGTCGACGACGGCGAGCACCGGGGTCGGGGCCTTGGCCATCACCCGGCGGAACTCCTCCTTGCCGACGAGCAGCGGCGCGGGCGGCGCGATCCGGATGTCCCGGCCGGCGAAGAGCCGCAGCGCGAGGTCGGTCCACTCGGGCGTGCGGTCGTTGCCGGCGCCCGCGTAGACGGTGCGGCCGGCCAGGGCGTCGAGCGGGAGCCGGGACAGCCCGGCCAGCGGGTCGCCCTCGGGCAGCAGCACGGCCATCGGCTCGTAGCGCACGAGCTGTGCGTCGAGACCGGCCCGCAGGCCGGGCGCGAGCCCGCCGTAGCGTCCGAAGGAGGCGTCGAGCCGGCCGGCCAGGAGCTCGCGGGCGGCACCGGTGAGGCCGCTCTCGTAGCGGGCGAGCAGCTCCAGTTCGGGGGCGAGCGCGCGGGCCCGGTGGAGCACCCGCTCGTGGCTGAGGCCGGCGCTGTTGAGGTCGACGAGGAAGGGGCGGGGCTCGTCGCGGAAGGCCTCGGCGAGTTCGTCGTGGGCGGCGAGCACCCGGCGGGCGTACGGCAGCAGTCGCTCGCCGTCCGGGGCGAGGGCGACCTGACGGGTGGTGCGCACGAACAGCTCGGCGCCCAGGGCGCGTTCGAGCCGACGGATGTCCCGGCTCAGCGCCTGCTGGGCGACGAAGAGCCGGCCGGCGGCGCGGGTGAAGTGCAGCTCCTCGGCGACGGCGACGAAGGCGCGCAGGAGGCGGGGGTCGAGGTCGTTCGGGGTGGCCACGCGCCCTTTTTAACAACCGGGGTGCGTGAATGGCCACCGGATTGGTGTTGGACCGGCAGGGGCATGCCAACGGAGCCTGGGGGCATGCCGTACCAGCCTGACCCGTCCCGTCCCCCGATCCTCACCCCCGCCGGGCCCGCCCCGGCGCCCTCCTACGCGCCCCGCCCCGCGGCGCCCGCCGCGCCCGCCGCCGCGCGCCCGCTCCCCCGCAACCCGTATCTGCGGCTCTTCGCGCTCCCCGGCACCCGCGCCTTCACCGCGGGCAACCTGATCGCCCGGCTGCCCATGGGCATGTTCGGGGTCAGCACCGTCCTGCTGATCGCCGGGCTTTACGACTCCTACGCGCTGGCCGGCGCGGTGAGCGCCGCCGGGCTCGTCGCGGGCGCCGTCACCGCGCCCTGGATCGCCCGGCTCGTGGACCGGCACGGGCAGGCCCGGGTCGCGGTCCCCGCCACCGTCTGGGCGGTCCTCGGCCAGCTGACCCTGCTGCTGTGCGCGCACGGCCGGGCGCCGGAGTGGACGCTGTTCGCCGCCGCGGTGCTCGGCTCGACCGCGCCCAACACCGGCGGCATGGCCCGGGCCCGCTGGGCGCACCTGCTGCGGGACGACCCGGCCGCCCGGCACACCGCCAACTCCTTCGAGCAGGCCGCCGACGAACTCTGCTTCATGCTCGGCCCGGTGCTCGCCGCCTTCCTGTGCTCGGCGCTCTTCCCGGAGGCCGGCGCGCTCGCCGGCTCCGCGCTCTTCCTCGGCGGCATCCTGCTCTTCGCCGCCCAGCGCGACACCGAGCCGCCGGTCGCGCCGCGCACCGCGGGCGGCGCGCCGCTGCGCGCGCCCGGCATGCCCGCGCTGCTCGCGGTCTTCCTGGCGACCGGCGCGGTGTTCGGCGCGATGGAGGTGGCCACCCTGGCGTACGTGGACGGCCCGGCCGCCGGGCCGGTACTGGCCCTCCAGGCCGCCGGCTCCTGCGCGGCGGGCCTGCTCTACGGCCGGGTCCGCCGCGCGGCCCCGCTCGCCGCCTGCCTCGCCGCGATGAGCGCCCTGATGGCCCTGCCGCTGCTGGCCGCCGCGACCACGGGGGCGCTGCCGGTGCTCGCCGCCGCGCTCCTGGTGGCGGGCGCCGCCACCGCCCCGACCATGATCACGGGCATGGGCCTGGTCCAGCGCCTCACCCCGCCGGACCGCCTGAACGAGGGCATGACCCTCGCGGTGACCGCCCTCCTCGGCGGCATCGCGGCGGGCTCGTCCACCGCCGGCTGGCTCGCCGACCACGCCCCGACCCCCCTCCACGCCTATCTGACCCCACCCGCGGCAGCGGCCCTGGCCTTCCTGCTGTGCACGGCGACGGACCGGGGCCGGTCCCGCGGGCGCGGATGACGCTCCCTTCCCCCCTCGTGCGAGAGCCGCTCCCGCTCAGCTCTGCCGCAGCGGCCCCATCGGCGTCTGCACGCCGAGCGCCGTGGCCCCGGCGCCCACGCCGCCCTCGCAGCCGTCCGGCTCCTGCGTGCCGAGGCCGCGGGTCGAGGGCTTCTCGGCGGCCCAGAACATGTAGCCGAGCAGGCCGGCCGTGGTGCCGGCGCCGTTGGGGGCCGCGTTCCGGAGCCAGTCGGCCGTCGCCTTCTGCACCGAGTTCGGGTAGTCGGTGCACTCGGGCAGCGGGCTGCGCCCGTAGGCGATGTAGAGGCCCGCGGTGAACTTGGCGGGGGCGAGCGGGGGGACCGGCGGGGAGTACTGGGACTTTCCGTCGAGGTGCTCCTGCCAGTTCGCGACGGCCGTGCTCGCCGAGGCGGGGCGGGCGGTGACCATGGCGTTGGCGTAGTCGAGCACCGGGCGGTCGGTGCGCAGCCAGTCGGCGGTGGCCTTGCGGTTGAGGTCGATCAGCCAGCGGTCGCCGGCCGCGGTGTCGATGGTCAGCCGGGCCGCCGGGTTCGCGCCTGTGGCGTCGTAGGGGTGGACGGCGCGGTAGGCGTCGATGAAGGCCTGGAGCCCGGTCAGGTTCGGGGCGGTGTTCTGCTCGTAGTCGATCTCGATGCCGACGCCGAGGTCGGCGGCGACGGCCGCCGCCGCCCGGCCGAGCCCGGCAGGGTCCTCGGCGAGGGCCGCGTCCCAGGCGTCGGTGTAGGTGATGCCGCCGATGGAGAGCATCACGCGGATCCCGTGCGAGGTGAAGTACCGCACGATCTCCCGGCTCATCCCGACGGGCACGCCGTTCACGGTGCCGGCGTCGTTGGTGCGGTGCAGCAGCTTCAGCGGCTCGACGAAGCTGAGGACGACCAGGTTGACCGAGGGCCGTCCGTCGCCGCGGTCGACCAGCCAGTGGTTCTTCGCGTCGAACTCGGCGACGTCACGGACGGTGGACCAGGTGCAGTAGTCGTCCCCGCAGTGCCAGGCGCCGTACACCTGCACGGGCGCGGCAGCGGCGGCCGGCGCCGCGGTGCCGGGGAGGAGGAGGGCGAGGAGCATGGGCAGGACCGCGAGGAGTCCCTTGTGGCGCATACGTACCTCCGGGGATGCCGTGGCGTGGGGGGCGGCGACCGGAAGGGTGTCAGGTCCAGACCAAGTGGGCAAGAGGGCGGGCATGACAAAGGCCCGGCAGTCGCGTGCGACTACCGGGCCCGTGCCCACATGGGATGAGGGGGTCTGGGGGTCATGCCCCCTGAACCGGGACGATGTGGACCGTGCTCGCGCTTTCCGCGAGCACGGTCCACCTCCACTCGTGGAGATGGCGGGAATCGAACCCGCGTCCAACGGTGCGGAACCAGGGCTTCTCCGTGTGCAGTCTGGTGCGATTTTCTCGGCCCTCCGGATCACCCAGACAAGTCCGGAACGGGCTCAGTCACTGTTTGATTTCCCTCTTCACCCCGTGACCGGGATCGAGGTTTAGTTCCCTAGCTGATGCCAGGATCCGGGTCGGGAACAGCCCCGGGCTGACACTTCGCGAGTCGCTACTTAGGCAGCGAGGGCGAAGGAATCGCGCTTGGTGTTGGCGATTATTGGTTTCGGCGCGTGGTTTACGAGATCATTGCCGCTTCCTCGACACGCTTCCCCTGCTTCGACATCCGCTGTCGAAACCGATCATCCCCATGTTGATTTTTCAAGGTCGCACCCTCGGTGAGGTGCGTGGCCCATCGTACGTGACCAACGCCCGCGGTTGCCAGCGCATTCCCGGCGGCCGACGCGCGGGTTACCGGGACTCGGCCGCTCGCTGCCGGCGCCGGGCCGCCGCGATGGCGCGGTTCGCCTCGCGGGTGTCCTGCTTCTCCTTCAGGGTCTGCCGCTTGTCGTACTCCTTCTTGCCCTTGGCCAGCGCGATCTCGCACTTCACCCGGCCGCCCAGGAAGTACAGCGCGAGCGGCACGATCGTGTGACCCGTCTCGGAGGACTTCTGCGCCAGCTTGTCGATCTCCTCCCGGTGCAGCAGGAGCTTGCGCTTCCGCTTCGCCGAGTGGTTGGTCCAGCTGCCCTGGGAGTACTCGGGCACGTGGATGTTGTGCAGCCAGGCCTCACCGCCGTCGATCTGGACGAAGCCGTCCACCAGCGAGGCCCGGCCCATCCGGAGCGACTTCACCTCGGTGCCCATGAGCACGAGGCCGCACTCGTAGGTGTCGAGGATGTGGTAATCGTGCCGCGCCTTCTTGTTCTGCGCGATGAGCTTGCGCTCCGGCCCCTTGTCGGCCTTCTTCTTCGCAGGCTTGCCCTGCACGTTGACGAGTCCCTTTGCCATAGTGCGGTCATTTTCGCACTACGAGGCCCCTCCGAGGCCACTCAATACCGTGCGGGCCCGCTCCTCCGGGCGGTCGCCGCCGGCCACGTCCGGGCTGATCCCGCGCCCGTCCACGGCGTGACCGGCCGGGGTGCGGTAGTGACCGACGGTGACCTCGGCGACGGAGCCGTCGGGCAGGGTGCTCGGCATCTGGACCGAGCCCTTGCCGAAGGTGGGCGAGCCGACCGTGACGGCCCGGCCGCGGTCCTTCAGGGCGCCGGTGAGCAGCTCGGCCGCGCTCATGGTGCCGCCGTCGATCAACGCCACCAGGGGCCGCGCGGTGTCACCGCCGCCCTCCGCGTACACCGCGTGCTGCTGTCCGTCGACGTCGTACGTGGCGACGAGGCCGCCGTCGAGGAAGGCGGAGGCGGCGGCCCGGGCCTCGGTGAGCAGTCCGCCGGAGTTGCCGCGCAGGTCGAGCAGGACGCCGGCGCCGGCCGGTGCGGAGCGCACGGCCCGCCGCACCTCCTCGCCGGTGCCCTTGGTGAAGGCGGCGACCCGGATCAGCAGCGTGCCGTCGCCGAGCCGTCGGACGGCGACCGGGTCGACGGCGAGCCGGGCCCGGCGCAGCGGCTCGGTCCAGGCGGCCCGGCCCCGTTCGACGCCGAGGCGGACGACGGAGCCGGGGACGCCGTCGCCGCGCAGCAGGGAGACGATCTCGGAGACCGAGAGCCCGTCGACCGGGCGTCCGTCCACGGCGGTGAGCCGGTCGCCGGCGCGCAGTCCGGCCCGCTCGGCCGGGCCGCCGGGCTGCACCCGGCTGATCTCCACCCGGTCGCGTCCGGCGCGGCGGGCGGACAGGCCGACGCCGGTGTACGAGCCGTCGAGGGCCTGCTCGAACTCGGCGTACTCCCGCTTGTCGTAGACGGCGGCCCAGCGGTCGCCGCTGCGGCTGACGAACTCCTCGGCGGCCTTCTTGCCGGACTTGCCGTCGGCCATGGCCTCGGCGGCGGCCCGGGAGAGCGCGGCGCGGTCGACCGTGCTGCGGCCGGCGGCGGCAGCGGCGGGCGCGGCGGTCTCGGCGGACGGCTCGCGCCGGGGCAGCGAGCCGGTGGCGGCGGCGGTGCCGAGCACCCCGGTGAAGACCAACGTCAAAGCGGCCCCACGGAGGACTCCGCGGGGCCTGCGACAGAACTCGGGGCCGGCTCCGGCACGCATGCGGCCCACTCTAGGACAAGCGCATGGCGCCGTACGGCGGTTGGCCGTACGACGCCATGGACGCAACGCGAGGGAACCGTCACACCTTCAGGTACTTGCGCAACGCGATGAAGGCGGCGACGGCCGGCATCAGCAGGCCGATCGCGAGCACCAGCGGCAGCTTGGCCAGCACCGCGTCCCAGCCGATGAAGTTCACCAGCTGCATCTTGTCGGCCAGCGCGATGCCGTGGTCGATCAGGAAGTAGCGGCCGACCATCAGCATGACGCAGGCGACGGCACCGCCGAGCAGGCCGGCGAAGGCGGCCTCCATGATGAAGGGCATCTGGATGTAGAAGTTGGTCGCGCCGACCAGCCGCATGATGCCGGTCTCCCGGCGGCGGCTGAAGGCCGAGACGCGAACCGTGTTCACGATCAGCATCAGCGCGATGACCAGCATGAGGAACATGACGCCGAGGGCGGCGATGTTCATGCCGTTCATCAGGTCGAAGAGGTTCTGCAGGATGTTCCGCTGGTCCTGGACGGACTCGACGCCGTCCCGGCCGGCGAAGGCGGTCGCGACCACCTTGTACTTCTCCGGGTCCTTCAGCTTGACCCGGAAGGACTGCTGCATCTGGTCCGGGGTGACGACGGACGCGATGGCCGTGTCGCCGTACTGCTCCTTGTAGTGCTTGAAGGCCTCGTCGGCGGACTCGCGGTGCACCGTCTCGACGATGTCCATCTTCTTCAGGTCGGCCTCGATCTGGTCCGCCTGCTGCTTGGTGACGGCGCCCTTGGTGCACTTGGGCGAGGTGGCCCCGTCGCTCTTGTTGCAGAGGAAGATGGAGACGTTGACCTTGTCGTACCAGTAGTCCTTCATCGTGCTGACCTGCTCGCGCATGAGCAGCGCCCCGCCGAACAGGGCCAGCGACAGGGCCACGGACACGATGACGGCGAAGGTCATCGTCAGATTGCGCCGGAGACCGACCCCGATCTCCGAGAGCACGAACTGAGCGCGCATGGTGTGACTTCCCCCTGTCCGCTCAGTGCTGGTAGCCGTAGACGCCGCGCGCCTGGTCGCGGACCAGACGGCCCTTCTCCAGCTCGATGACGCGCTTGCGCATCTGGTCGACGATGTTCTGGTCGTGGGTCGCCATGACGACGGTGGTCCCTGTCCTGTTGATGCGGTCGAGCAGCTTCATGATGCCGACCGAGGTCTGCGGGTCGAGGTTGCCGGTGGGCTCGTCCGCGATCAGCAGCATCGGGCGGTTGACGAAGGCCCGGGCGATGGCGACGCGCTGCTGCTCACCGCCGGAGAGCTCGCCCGGCATCCGGTCCTCCTTGCCGCCGAGGCCGACCAGGTCGAGGACCTGCGGCACCGCCTTGCGGATCTCGCCGCGCGGCTTGCCGATGACCTCCTGGGCGAAGGCCACGTTCTCGGCGACGGTCTTGTTGGGGAGCAGCCGGAAGTCCTGGAAGACGGTCCCGAGCTGGCGGCGCATGTGCGGCACCTTCCAGTTGGACAGCCGGGCGAGGTCCTTGCCCAGGACGTGCACCTGCCCTTGGCTGGCGCGCTCCTCGCGCAGGATCAGCCGAAGAAAGGTCGACTTTCCGGAGCCGGAGGAACCGACGAGGAAGACGAACTCCCCCTTCTCGATCTCCAGGGAGACATCCCGGAGCGCGGGGCGGTTCTGCTTCGGATAGGACTTGGAGACGTTGTCGAATCGGATCACGGATGCACCACGGTCGGCCGGGAGTAGGTGTGCGTGACCATACGCGAACCGGGAAGGCCCGCGCAGTCGCGGTCCTGGCTTGCGTCCTTTATCCTTTTCGTCCTTGCGCCCGGGCGCCCATGGGGCGCGCCGAAAAGCTCCGGAGCTGGCACAGTGGTAAAGGGAACGCACGGATCGTGCCGCGCGTTGTCCTGGTACGAGCCCCGTGCGGGAGGAGGAGAGCGCATGACCTACGACCGGCTGGTGTGCGCCAACTGCGCGGCCCCCGTCGCGGAGGGCCGCTGCCCCGTCTGCCGCGCGAACCGCGAGCGACTGCCGCAGCCCTCGGGTCTGACCCCGGCGATGCTGCTGACCCTGGTGATCGCGCTGGTGGCGGCGATGGCGCTGCTGGTGGCGGTGCGGGGGGTGTAGGAGCCCGCAGGGGCATCGAGAGCATCCGAGAGCACGCGGAAGGGCCGGAGGCGCTGAGAAGCACCTCCGGCCCTTCTGTGCGTTCCGTACGCCGCCGGACGTCAGCCGACTCAGACGGCGGTGCGTCCGCCGGAGACGAGGCGCGGCAGGAAGCGGAAGCCGATGCCGCCCGCGATCATGGTGGCGGCCCCGATGATCAGGAACGAGGTCTCGGCGGCGCCGGTCTCGGCCAGCTCCTCCTTGGCCTTGCCCTGCTCGACGGGCTGCGAGCCGGCGTTGTTGGTGCCCGGGTTGTTGTCGACGCACTCGGCGCCGTCCAGGTCCACGGTGCAGGTGCCGGCGCCACCGTCGGTGGAGGAGCCACCGCCGGTGACGGAGCCGCCACCGTTGGAGGACCCGCCGTTGGAGGACGAACCACCGTTGTTGCCACCGTTGGTGGTGGTGCCGCCGTGGTTGCCACCGTTGGTGGAGGTGCCGCCGGTCGTGGTGGTACCACCCGAGGTGGTGGTGCCGCCGGTCGTGGTGCTGCCGCCCGTGGTGGTCGTGCCGCCGGTCGTGGTGGTACCGCCGGTCGTGGTGCTGCCGCCCGTGGTGGTGGTTCCGGCGTCGGTGCCACCGGCGGTCGTGGTGCCCGCGTCCGTGCCACCGGCGGTCGTCGTACCGGCGTCCGTGCCACCCGCGGTCGTGGTGCCCGCGTCCGTGCCACCGGCGGTCGTCGTACCGGCGTCCGTGCCACCCGCGGTCGTGGTGCCCGCGTCCGCGCCACCGGCGGTCGTCGTACCGGCGTCCGTGCCACCCGCGGTCGTCGTACCGGCGTCGGTACCACCCGCGGTCGTCGCTCCGGCGTCGACGCCGCCGGGGCCCGTGCCACCGTTGCCGGCGCCGCCGTCCTCGTTGATGCCGAGGCCGATGTCGACCTGCTCGTCCGTCACCGTGATGTCGGCGTCGACGCCGACCACGGCCTGAGCGGCACCCGCGACGGTCAGCGACGCGCCGGCCGCGATGACGGCACCGGCGGCGATCCGCGCGACGCGGATCCGCGTCTTCTTGGTCATCTGGCTGCTACCCCCAGTAGCTCAAATCGTCTGTAGAGCTGCGCTCGGGGCCGCCGGACACCGGGGGCGTCACAACGCTCTGGACCTGCCCCCGTTCACACGCGCCCCAGATTCACGCATGCCGTTCGCCACCCTTCCGAGTTTCCGATGACACGTCAAGGTCGTTGCGCGTGCGATGCCCGAAAGATCACCTTGTGACCGCCATGCGACGATGCAACTGTGACGTAATCCCGGAACTCCCGGCCCCGCCGGACCAGTTCTCATGTCGACAAAGCGCCAGAACCGCCAACTCGGCGCTTGCGCCCGCGAAGTCGCTCGGGGCCGGCCCCGGAGACGCCGACGGCCCCGGCCACCACCGTCGGTGGGCCGGGGCCGTCGTACGACACGAGGCGCGGGGCGCCGGAGTTACGCGGTCTGCTCCTGCTGCTTGCGCCAGCGGATGCCCGCCTCCAGGAAGCCGTCGATCTCGCCGTCCAGGACGGACTGCGGGTTGCCGACCTCGAACTCGGTGCGGAGGTCCTTGACCATCTGGTAGGGGTGCAGCACGTACGAACGCATCTGGTTGCCCCAGGAGCTGCCGCCGTCGCCCTTGAGGGCGTCCATCTTGGCGCGCTCCTCCTGGCGCTGGCGCTCCAGGAGCTTGGCCTGGAGGACGTTCATCGCGCTCGCCTTGTTCTGGATCTGGGAGCGCTCGTTCTGGCAGGAGACCACGATGCCGGTCGGGATGTGCGTGATGCGCACCGCCGAGTCGGTGGTGTTGACGCCCTGGCCGCCGGGGCCGGAGGCGCGGTAGACGTCGATGCGGAGGTCCGACTCCTCGATGTCCACGTGGTCGGACTGCTCGACGACCGGGAGCACCTCGACGCCCGCGAAGGACGTCTGGCGGCGGCCCTGGTTGTCGAAGGGCGAGATGCGCACCAGGCGGTGGGTGCCCTGCTCGACGGAGAGGGTGCCGTAGGCGTAGGGGGCCTTGACCACGAAGGTGGTCGACTTGATGCCGGCCTCTTCCGCGTACGAGGTCTCGTAGATCTCCGTCGGGTAGCCGTGGCGCTCGGCCCAGCGCAGGTACATGCGCTGGAGGCGCTCGGCGAAGTCGGAGGCGTCCACGCCGCCGGCCTCCGCGCGGATGTTGACCAGCGCCTCGCGCTCGTCGTACTCGCCGGAGAGGAGGGTGCGGACCTCCATCTCGTCCAGGGCCTTGCGGACGGCCGTGAGCTCGGTCTCGGCCTCGGCCCGGGTGTCCGGGTCGTCCATCTCCTCGGCCAGCTCGAAGAGGACCGCGAGGTCGTCGATGCGGCCGCGCAGCGCCTCGGTCTTGCGGACCTCGGCCTGGAGGCGCGAGAGCCGGCTCGTGATCTTCTGCGCCGCCTCCGGGTCGTCCCACAGGGACGGGGCCGCGGCCTGCTCTTCGAGCACGGCGATGTCTGCCCTCATCTTCTCGAGGTCCAGGACGGCCTCGATCGACCCCATGGTCGAGGAGAGGGACTTCAGCTCTTCGGATACATCGACGACTGCCACGCGTCCAGCGTAACGGCTCCGCGCCCCGACCCGGACTCCGCTACGCGCTCACGGCTGCTGCGACTGCTTCGAGTCCTGCGGCGGGGCCTCCTCGCCGCCCGAGGCGGCCAGGTAGGCGCCGGTGCCCAGCGCGCCGGCGAGGACGACCGCGGCCACGGCGAGGGTGATCCGGCGCTTGCGGACCGCGTCCGCCTTGTGGCGGGCCGAGCCGGGGCGGCGGGCGCCGGCCGGGCGCGGGGCGCGGGCGGTGCCGAGGGGGCCGCCGGAGAGCTCGTCGGGGCCGGGCACCCGCATGGAGGTGTGGGTGTCGCGGTTGGAGTCGGGGGAGGCGCCCGGCACCAGGGGGACGGCGGCGCGGCGGGGGGCGGGCTCGCCGCCGCCGGCGCCGCCGTTCGTCGGGTACGGGTCCGCCTCGGGCTCCGTCACGGGGTCCGCGTCCGGTTCGTCCACGTCCAGCGGCGGGATGCCCTTGAGCATCGGCAGCACGTCGCGCAGCCGGCTGCCCAGCTCGGAGGCGCGCAGCCGGGAGGCCGGCGCCTTGGCGAGGCACTGGACGATCAGCTGCCACAGCTCCTCGGGGATGCCGGGGAGCGGGACGACGGTCTCGGTGACGTGGCGGCGCAGTACGGCGCCGGGGTGGCCGCCGCCGAACGGGGTGAACCCGGCCAGCAGCTCGTACAGCACGGTCGCGAGGGCGTAGATGTCGACGGCGGCGCGGGGCGGCAGGCCCTCGACGATCTCGGGGGCGAGGTAGTCGGGGGTGCCGATGATCCGGGTGGCCTTGGTGCGGCCGGGGGTGTCGATGAGCTTGGCGACGCCGAAGTCGGTGAGGAGGGCGGGGTGGGCGCCGCCGGGGCCGAGCGGGCCCTCCATGTCGAGCAGGATGTTCTCGGGCTTGACGTCCCGGTGGACCACGCCGGCCTTGTGGGCGGCGGCGAGGCCGTCGGCGACGTCGGCGATGATCGCGACGGCGGCCTCGGGGGCGAGCCGGCGCTCGCGGTCCAGGCGGGTGCGCAGGTCGGTGCCGCGGACCAGGTCCATGACGAGCGCGAGGTCGTTGCCGTCGACGACGAGGTCGCGGACGGAGACGACGTGCGGGTGGTCGAGCCCGAGCAGCGCGGTGCGCTCCTGGACGAAGCGGCCGACGAGTTCCTGGTCGGAGGCGAGGTCCTCGCGCAGCAGCTTGATGGCGACGGGGCCCTCGGGGCCCTCGCCGAGCCACACCGTGCCGGCGCTGCCCCGCCCGAGGATCTGGTGGGCCGTGTAGCGGCTGCCGATATTCCGTGCCAAGACTGCTCCCTCAGCGGCTGCGAGTTCGCGTCAAAGTTACGCGGCCGAGGGCACCGACCGGCACTTCCGAGGGGAAATCACCCCTCGGAAGTCGACAAAGCGACAGAACGGGTCGCCCTTACTGGCCCGTACCGCCGGTAGCACCGGTGCTGCCCGAGCCGCTCGCGGTGTCGCCGAGCGAGGAGACCCAGTCGGTGAAGGAGCTGATCGCGTCGCCGATGGTCTCCCAGTAGCCCTTGCCCTGGGCGACCCAGTCCTGGAGCGGGGTGAGCTCCCAGATCAGCCAGCCGGCGACCACGAAGAGGACGATCGTGAACAGGCAGCCCTTGAGGCAGCCGAGGCCCGGGATGCGCATGGGGTTGGCGCTGCGCTGCCGCGGCGGGCGCGGCTCGCGCGGCGCCGGGGCGGGCGCGGGGGCCTGCGGGGGCGGCTGCGGCGGCGTGTACTGCTGCTGGGGCTGGGGCGCGTACTGCCGGGGCGGCGGCTGCGGGGCGTACTGCTGCGGCTGGGGCGGCTGCTGGGGCTGCGGGTAGCCCGGCGGGGGCCCCTGCGGCCGCTGGTACGCCTGCGGTGCCGGCTGCCCGTACCCCTGGCCCTGCCCGTAACCCTGCCCCTGGCCCTGCGGGGGCTGCGGCTGGGCCCGGCGCTGCGGGCGGCGGCGCAGCGGGTCCTCGCTCGGGTCGAGGTACTGCACCTGGGTCTGCTCGTTGCGGTCGCGCAGCGCGCCCAGCTGGGTCTGCCAGGGGTGCGGGTCCTCCGGGCGCGGGCCGGGCGGGTCCTGCGGGGGTACGGGGGGCATCACCGCGGTCGGGTCGGCGGCGCCCTGCGGGCCGCTGGTCGGCAGCACGCTGGTCGGCGCGGCCGGGTCGTAGGCACCGGCGCCGGCCGGGGCGGCCGAACCGCTCGGCAGCACCTGCGTGGCGCCGGCCGGGTCGACGCCCGGGGTCTCGGGGACCGGCGCGGGCGCCGGGTCGGGGGCGAGCAGCGCGCCGACGCCCTCGGCGGCCTCGATCTGGGCGGGCGAGGCGTGCACGCCGATGCCGGCGGCGACGGTGCGCAGGCCGCGGGCCAGGTTCTCGGCGCTGGGCCGGCGCTCCGGCTCCTTGCTCAGGCAGCGCTCTATCACCGTCCACAGCGGGCCCGGGACGGTGGACGGGCGGCGCGGCTCCTCGCTGAGGTGCCGGTGCAGCACTTCGAGGGCGGTGCCCCCGGCGAACGGCGGGCGGCCGGTGACCAGCTCGTAGAGCAGGATGCCGGCGCCGTAGATGTCGACGGCGGAGGTCTGCGGGCGGCCCTCGGCGGACTCCGGCGCGACGTACGCGGGCGTGCCGACGAACTCGTGGGTGCGGGTCAGGCCCGGGGAGTCGGCGAGCCGCGCGATGCCGAAGTCGGTGAGCATCGGGTGCATGCCGCCGTCCTGCTCGGCGAGCAGCACGTTGGCCGGCTTGAGGTCGCGGTGCACGACGCCGTCGGCGTGGCTGGCGGCGAGCGCGTCGGCGATCTGGGCGGTGAGCAGCGCGGCGGCGACCGGGGTGAGCGGGCCGTTCTCGCGGATGTAGCGGTGCAGGTCGGGGCCCTCGACGAGGTCCATGACGAGGGCGAGGACGTCGCCCTCCACGACCAGGTCGCGGGTGCGCACGATGTTGGGGTGGGTGAGCCGGAGCAGCACGGACCGCTCGCGCAGGAAGCGCATCACGATGTCCGCGTCGTTGGCCAGCTCCTCCTTGAGGACCTTGATCGCGACGGTCTCGCCGGGCTGGCCCGCCACCGCCGCCTCGGCGCCGGCGGTCTCCCGCTGGCGGGCTCGCCAGACGGTGCCCGTGGCGCCGCGGCCGAGCGGCTCCTCGAGCAGGTACTTGCTGCCGATAGGCCGCACGTCACGCGCTCCCTGCTGATCGTGGTCCTGGGGTGTCGTCGTCGGAGTGTCCCCGGGGTCCCTGTGTGTTCTGTGACCCGTCCGGGTGTCCGACCCACTTTAGGGCCTCTCCGGTGCCGCCGAACGTGTCATCGACCGTCCACAGGACGGCCGATTCCGGTGCCGTGCCTGTCCGAATCCGGTCCGGAACGCGTCGGAGGAGAGGACGCCCGGAACCCGGCCGGGGTTGCCGCATGTGCCGCGAGCCATGCGCAACCAGGCGAAATAGCGTCCATCGGCGACCGAACAAGATCACTTCGAGGCGACCCGGGGGCGGGTTGTCAGTGGCAGGTGCGAGGATGCGTACAGCACGTCGTGTCGGGGTCGGGAGCCCCGGCCCCGTGCCGACCTGTACCGGACGACGCGTCCGCGCCGGGTGGGGGGAGCGAGCGGTCCTGTCCCCTGCCGGGCGCGCCGCGCAGAAGGGACCGCTGACGGCGATGCAGATCCGGCTGACCGTCCTCGCGCCGCACGCCGGCCACGGCGCGGGGCGCGCCTGCGACGTGCTCGTCACCGCGCCCGCGGGGACCGAGCTGGCCGCCGTGGCCTCCTCGCTGGCCGCGGCCGTCGCCGGCCCCGACACCTCCTCCTCCGGCACCACCGTGCTGTACGCGGGCGAGCGCCGGCTCGACCCCCGCCGCTGTCTGCTCGGCGAGCCGCCGCTGGTCGACGGGGCGGTGCTGTCCCTCCAGGTGCCCGGCCCGGGCGAGGTCATGGGCGAGGGCGCCCCGGCCCGGCTGCACGTGGTCGCGGGCCCCGACGCCGGCGGCGTCCACCTGCTGCACGGCGGGGCGAACGGCGGAGCGATCGGAATCGGCCGTTCTGTGGACGCGGACGTGCCGCTCGACGACCCGGACGTCTCCCGGGTGCACTGCACGGTCACGGTCGGCCCGGACGGCCGGATCACGGTCACCGACCGGGGCTCCACCAACGGCACGACCCTCGACGGCGCGCCGGTCGGCCCCCGCCCGGTCCGCTTCCCGCCCGGCGGCGTCCTGCGGGTCGGCGAGTCCGCGCTGCGCCTCACGGGCGGTACGGGCGCGGGCCCGGGTGCGGAGGGCGGCGCCGACCCCGGCGCGGACGAGCTGCGGCTGCCGGTCGTCCCCGACGGCGAGGGCCATCTGCGGGTGGGCCTGCGCCCCCGGGAGGCCGCGCCGGAAGCCGCCCCGGCCCCGGCGGGCGGCGCCGACGAGCCGGCCGCGGGCCCCGCGCCGTACGCGCACGTGCCGCCCGGCGAGCACGGGCCCGGCGGCTTCCCGGGCGCGCGCGAGGACGAGGGCCACGGCCACGCGCGCGTGGCGGACCCCACCGGGTCCGACGGCGAGGTCGCGGCCCACGGCAGGACCCGGCCCACCCGCCGCCGCGGCCTCGGCGCCTGGGCCCGGCGGCTCGCGGGCGGCCGGGACGAGGACCGGGACGGCGAGTACGGGGTGGCCCCGGTGCCCGCCTTCGCCGGCGGCCCGCCCGCCGGCGAGGCGCCCGGCGGGAGCGGCGCCGCCCTGCCCGCGCCCGACAGCTGGCCCGACCCGGCCGCGATCCTGCTCACCGCCCTCGGCCCCGGGCCGCGCCTGTGGGAGCGGGACGCCGGCCACCCCGAGGCCCTGGTGGTCCGGCTCGGCACCACCGACCGCGCCGAGCTGTCCGGGGTGCCGGTCACCGTCGGGCTGCGCGAGGCCGGCTCGCTCGGCCTCGCCGGGCCCGCGCCCCGGCTCGGCGGCCTGGCCCGCTCCGTGGTCGCCCAGCTGGCCGCCCTGCACTCCCCCGCCGACCTGGAGATCGTCCTGGTCTCCGCCGACCGCAACCGCCCGCTGGAGGAGCGGCGCCGGGACTGGGCCTGGCTCGGCTGGTTGCCGCACACCCGCCCGGCGCACGGCCAGGACTGCCGGCTGCTGCTGGCCTACGACCGCGACCAGGCGCACGCCCGGTTCACCGAGCTCACCCGGCGGCTCGACGACGGGCCGCTCGGCCCCGGCTGGCCCAGCGCCGACCGGGCCGCCGTGGCCGAGGCCGCCGCGCGCCACGAGGGCCCGGCGACGGTCGTGATCGTCGACGGCGACCCGGGCTCCGCCGCGCTGCGCGAGACGGCGGCCCGGCTCGCCGGGGCCGGCCCCGCCGCCGGCATCCATCTGCTCTGTCTCGCCGAGGCCCCCGCCGCCTCCCCCGCCTCCCCGGTCGCCGCCACCTACGAGACGGCCTGCGCGGCCTCCCTGGCCTTCCGCGAGTGCGGGGCGGCCGCCCTGCTCAGCGGTGACGTGGCGACCGCGCTGCGGCTGCTGCGCACGGCGGGCGGCCGGGCCGCCGGGCACGGCACGGTCGGCGTGGTCGACGCGGTGTCCGTGGCCTGGGCCGAGCGCTTCGGCCGGGCCCTCGCCCCGCTGCGCACCGAGACGGCCGCGGGCGCCGGGCCGGGCGGCCGGACGGCCGCCGCGCTGCCCCTGTCGGCCCGCCTCCTCGACGAGCTGGGCCTCGCCCGGGCCACCCCGGCCTCCCTGATGGCCCGCTGGGCCTCCTCCGCCGACGGCACCGCCGTCCTGGGCGCGGGCCCGCACGGCCCGGTGGCCGTCGACCTCGCCCAGGAGGGCCCGCACCTGCTCATCGAGGGCCCGGCGGGCAGCGGCCGCACCGAGCTGCTGCGCGCCGTGGCCGCCTCCCTCGCCGCCGGGGCCCGCCCCGACCGCCTCGGCCTGCTCCTGGTCGACGGCGCGGGCGGCGAGCGCGGCGAGGGCCTCGCGGCGTGCACGGAGCTGCCGCACGTCACCGAGCACCTGGTGGCCTCGGACCCGGTCCGGATGCGGGAGTTCGCGCAGGCGCTGGGCGCCGAGCTGAAGCGCCGCGCCGAGCTCCTCGGCGACACCCACTTCGCCGACCGCCGCTCGGGCCGGCTGATCGGCCAGCGTTCCCCGAGCCCGGCCGAGTCCGTGCCGCCGGCCGCCGGCCGGGCCGGCGCCCGGGTCCCGGACGCCCGCTCCGGTCAGGACCCGTCCGCCCCGGGCGGCGGCCGCGTGCCCCGTACGGGCGGTGCCGACCGCACGCCGCCGCCGGGCTCCGACCTGCTCGGCGACCGGCCCAGCGGACGCACCCTGCGGGTCTCCGCCGACGGCGCCATCGGCGACGTCCCGAGCAGCCGCAGCCACCGCACCCCGCCCCGCGAGGTCTACGACCAGCAGACCGACACCGGCACCTACCGCACGCCCCCGCCCGGCGCGGACCTCCTCGGCGACCGCCCGAGCGGACGCCTCCCCCGCCCCGGCGCAGGCGACCGCACCCCTCCCCCGGGCGCCGACCCGCTCGGCGACCGGCCCAGCGGACGCCTCCCCCGCCACGCCCCCGCCGACCGCACGCCCCCGCCCGGCGCGGACCTGCTCGGCGACCGGCCCAGCAGTCGCACCCTGCGGCTGACCGGCGACGGGGTGCTCGGGGACACGCCGAGCAGCCGGACCGACCCCGTGCGCAGCGGGCCGCCCGCGGAAGGGGCGAGCGCGCTGCCGCGGCTGGTGGTCCTGGTGGACGACTTCGACGCGCTGGTCGCGCCCGCGCTCGGCGCGCCCGGCCGTCCGGCGGCCGGGTCCGTGGTGCGGGCCCTGGAAGCGGTCGCGCGCAACGGGGCGCGGCTCGGGGTGCACCTGGTGGCGGCCTCGGCGCGCCCGGACCGCACGGTGGACACGGAGCTGGCGCACGGCGCGCGGCTGCGGATCGTCCTGGACCCGCCGCCCGCGGCGCCCGGTCCGGAGGAGCCGCGGCCGGGGCGCGGCCGGCTCGGTCACCCGGACGGCCGGGTGACGCCGTTCCAGACCGGGCGGGTCACCGGCCGCATCCCGCGCACGGCGACGCAGCGCCCGACGGTGGTGCCGCTGGAGTGGGAGCGCATGGGCGATCCGCCGGCCCGCCGCCCGGTCCGCGAGCTGGGCAACGGCCCGACGGACCTGGCGCTGCTGGCCAGCGCCCTGGACCGCGCGGCCCGTTCCGTGGACGCGACGCCGGTGCCGCCGCTGGTGTCGCCGACGCCCGCCTGAGCCTCCGGACGCGCCCCCGTCGCCCCTCCACACCGCCCCTGTACGCCACTTGACGTCACGTCACGAGCCCATCACGATCCCCCGTCCGGCCCCGAAGGCGGCCTTGCGGGGCTCCGGCGCCGCGCGTAGACCTGAGGGCACGGGACCGAAGAACGCGGGAGAGGCGGGGCTCGGATGCGTAACGGCAGAACTCTTCGACTCGGCGTGGTGGCGGCGGTCGCCGTGCTCGCGGCGGCCGGCTGTGGGGGCGGCGACGGCGGGAAGGAACCGGCGGGCGCCGCGCCCGGATCCAGCGGCCCGGGGGTGGCGCTGCCCTCCCTGAAGGGCGAGAAGCTGGAGGTCGCCGCCGTGTGGACGGGACCCGAACAGGCGAACTTCACCAAGGTCCTGAAGGAGTTCGAGAAGCGCACCGGCGCGACCGTGACCTTCGTGCCCGCCCAGGACCCGATCGTGAACTTCCTCGGCACGAAGATCGCCGGCGGCTCGCCGCCCGACGTGGCGATGCTGCCGCAGGTGGGCGCGATCCAGCAGGCCGCCGCGCAGAAGTGGCTGAAGCCGCTCGGGCCGGAGGCGAAGGCCCAGCTGGCGGCGAACTACTCGAAGGGCTGGCAGGACCTGGGCGCGGTCGACGGCACCGCGTACGGGGTGTACTTCAAGGCCGCCAACAAGTCGCTGGTCTGGTACAACACCGCCGCCTTCGAGAACGCGGGCGCGAGCGAACCGAAGACCTGGAAGGACTTCCTCGCCACCGCGGAGACGATCTCCGCCTCGGGCGTCACGCCCGTCTCGGTGGGCGGCGCGGACGGCTGGACGCTCACCGACTGGTTCGAGAACGTCTACCTCTCCCAGGCCGGCCCGGAGAAGTACGACCGGCTGGCGAAGCACGAGATCAAGTGGACCGACCCGTCCGTGGCGCGGGCCCTCACCACGCTCGCCGAGCTGTTCGGCAAGCCGAACCTGATCGCCGGCGGCACCAACGGCGCGCTGCAGACCGAGTTCCCGGTGTCCGTCACGCAGACCTTCACGGGCGGCGACCAGGCCAAGGCCGCCATGGTCTTCGAGGGCGACTTCTCGGCCGTCAACATCGCCGAGACCGGCGCGAAGATCGGCACGGACGCGAAGGCGTTCCCGTTCCCGGCCGTCGGCGAGGGCGCGGCCCCCGTGGTGACCGGCGGCGACGCGGCCGTGGCGCTGAAGGACGGCAAGGGCGCGCAGGCCCTGCTGACCTTCCTCGCCTCGCCGGACGCGGCCCGGGTGTGGGCGGCCGAGGGCGGCTTCCTGTCACCCAACAAGGCGCTCGACCCGGCCGCCTACCCGAACGAGGTGCAGCGCACCATCGCGAAGGCCCTCATCGGCGCGGGCGACTCCTTCCGCTTCGACATGTCGGACCAGATGCCGCAGTCCTTCGGCGGCACCCCCGGCAAGGGCGAGTGGAAGGCGCTCCAGGACTTCCTGAAGAACCCGAAGGACGTGGCGGGGACGCAGGCGCGCCTGGAGGCGGAGGCGGCCAAGGCGTACCGGGGCTGAGCCGTGGAGACGCCCACCGGGTCCACCACGTCCACGCCGCCCGCCGAGCCCCTCGGCCTCGTCGAGCCGGTCGGGGCCCCGCGGTCGGCCCGCTCCCGGCACACCGTCGTCGCCGCGCTGTTCCTGCTGCCGGCGCTCGTGCTGCTCGGCGCGCTGGTCGTCTACCCGATCGGGTACTCGGTCCAGCGCTCGCTCTTCGACAAGTCCGGCGACTCCTTCGCGGGCCTGGACAACTACGTGGCGCTGTTCACGGACGAGTCCCTGCGCACCGCCCTGCGCAACAACCTGATCTGGGTGGTGCTGGCGCCGACCGTGGCGACGGCGCTCGGCCTGGTCTTCGCGGTGCTCACCGAGCGGGTGCGCTGGGGCACGGCGTTCAAGCTGGTCGTCTTCATGCCGATGGCGATCTCGATGCTGGCCGCGGGGATCATCTTCCGGCTGGTGTACGAGCAGGACCCGGACCGCGGGATCGCCAACGCGGTCTGGGTCGGGGTGCACGACACCTTCGCCGAGGCCTCGGTCTTCCCGCGGGCCCGCCCGCTGCCGGTGCACCCGCTGAAGGCGGCCGGCGGCGGGGCGTACGAGACGAAGTCCCCGGTCCGCATGGGCGAGGTGGCGCGGCTTCCGCTGGTCGGGGTGGCTCCGGCGCAGATGCCGGAGGGCGCCCGCCCGGCCCGTACCCCCGAGGTGGGGGTCAAGGACACGATCGAGGGCGTCGCCTGGCTGGACTTCACCCGGGGCGGCGGCGGGCGGCCGAACACGGTCGATCCGAAGGAGCTCGGGCTCGCCGGGCTGCGGATCGAGGCGGTCAAGGACGGGCGGGTGGTGGCCCGGGCGACGGCCGCCGCCGACGGGAGCTTCTCCCTGGACGGCGCCGCCGAGGGGGCGGTCCTGCGGCTGCCGGCGAGCAATTTCCGCGAGCAGTACAACGGCGTCTCGTGGCTGGGTCCGCGGCTCGTCACGCCGGCGATCATCGGCAGTTACGTGTGGATGTGGGCCGGGTTCGCGATGGTGCTGATCGCCGCCGGGCTCGCGGGGCTGCCCCGGGACGTCCTGGAGGCGGCCCGGGTCGACGGGGCGAACGAGTGGCAGGTGTTCCGGCGGATCACCGTGCCGCTGCTGGCGCCGGTGCTCGGCGTCGTCCTGGTCACCCTGATGATCAACGTCCTGAAGGTCTTCGACCTGGTCTTCATCATCGCGCCGGGCTCCGCGCAGGACGACGCGAACGTGCTGGCGCTCCAGCTCTACCGCTCGTCGTTCGGGACGGACGCGGACCTCGGGGTCGGCTCGGCGATCGCCGTGGTGCTGCTGTTGCTCGTGCTGCCGGTGATGGCCGTGAACATCCGCCGCATGCGAAGGGAGAACCGCCGATGAGCAGCACGAGCGGTGTCCGTCCCCGCACCTCCCCGGCGGCGCGGATCGCCGCCCGCGCCGGGGGCGGCGCGCTGCGCGTCCTGCTGGTCCTGGTCGCGCTGTTCTGGCTGCTGCCGACCGTCGGGCTGCTGCTGTCCTCGCTGCGCTCGCCCGCCGACATCGCGTCCAGCGGCTGGTGGCAGGTGTTCACGGCGCCGGCGCAGCTGACCACCGAGAACTACCGCGGGCTGCTCGCGAACGAGGCCATCACCGACTCGCTGGTCGCCACGGTGCTGATCACCGTCCCGGCCACCCTGCTGGTGATCGTGATCGGTGCCTTCGCCGGCTATGCCTTCGCGTGGCTGGACTTCCCGGGCCGGGACTGGTGGTTCCTGCTGGTCGTGGCGCTGCTCGTGGTGCCGGTGCAGGTGGCGCTTGTGCCGGTGTCGAAGCTGTTCGGCGCGGTGGGGATCTTCGAGACGACACTGGGCGTGGTGCTGTTCCACACGGCCTTCGGCCTGCCCTTCGCGATCTTCCTGTTGCGCAACTTCTTCGCGGAGATCCCGCGCGAGCTGCTGGAGGCCGCCCGGCTCGACGGGGCGGGCGAGCTGCGCCTGTTCACCCGGGTGGTGCTGCCGCTGGGCGGCCCGGCGGTCGCCTCGCTCGGCATCTTCCAGTTCCTGTGGGTGTGGAACGACATGCTGGTGGCGCTGATCTTCGCGGACGCGCAGTCGCCGCCGATCACGGTGGCGCTGCAGCAGCAGGTGCGGCAGTTCGGCAACAACGTGGACGTGCTGGCGCCGGGCGCGTTCGTGTCGATGGTGATCCCGCTGCTGGTCTTCTTCGCGTTCCAGCGGCAGTTCGTCAACGGGGTGATGGCCGGGGCGGTCAAGTGACCTCCCCCTGAGGGGTGTTACGCGGTGAGCGCGGCCACCGCCGACCGCGCCAGGTCGTCGAGGTAGCCCTGCGGCGGCTCGGTGCGGACCACCACCAGGCGCCAGTAGAGCGGCCCGAGGACCAGGTCGAGCGCCCGGTCCGGGTCGGCCCCGGCCGGCAGTTCGCCGCGCTCGACGGCGGCGCGGACGACCTGGGCGACGACGCCCTGCTGCGGGTCGAGCAGGACGGCCTTCAGCGTGTCGGCGATCTCCGGGTGCCGGGCGGCCTCGACGAGGAGGTCGGGGATGACCTGGGAGGCCACGGGGTGCCGCAGCGCGTGCGCGGCGACCTCCAGGAGGGCGCGGACGTCGCCGTGCAGCGTGCCGGTGGCCGGGGCGGGCAGGCCCTGGACGGCGACGGCGCCGACCAGGTCGAGGACGAGCGCGAGCTTGGACTTCCAGCGCCGGTAGACGGCGGTCTTGCCGACCCCGGCGCGGCGGGCGATGCCCTCGATGGACATCCGGGCGAAGCCGACCGCGGCCAGTTCCTCGAAGACGGCGGCGCGGATGGCCTCGGTGACGTCCTCCCGGAGCACGGCGGCTCCCGCGGGGGCGCGGCGAGGGGTTCCCGAGGGTCCGGTGGATGACGTCATGGAGCCGATCCTATCCAGCGCCGACGCCCGGATGACGTGACGACGAGACGGTTGCGTTCCGACGTAATGAGGACCTACTCTCCACGTAGCGACGATACGGACCCGTTCCATCGAAGGCGAAGCCGTGACGACCTCCCCCACCCTCGACCGCCCACCGGGCCCCGCCCCGGCACCACCGAGCTCCGAGGAGCTGCGCGCCCTCGCGCTGCGCCACGGGCTCACCGTGAGCGGCGCGCGCCCCTCCCTCCCCGCCTACGTGCGGCAGCTGTGGTCCCGGCGGGACTTCATCACCGCGTTCGCGACGGCCCGGTTGACCGCGCAGTACAGCCAGGCCCGGCTGGGCCAGATCTGGCAGGTGATGACCCCGCTGCTCAACGCGGCCGTCTACTACGCGATCTTCGGCGTCCTCATGGACGTGCGGCACGGCATCCCGGACTACGTGCCCTTCCTCATCACCGGCGTCTTCGTGTGGACCTTCACCGCGCAGACCCTGATGGCCGGCACCCGCGCCATCAGCGGCAACCTCGGCCTGGTCCGGGCGCTGCACTTCCCGCGCGCCAGCCTGCCCGTGGCGCTCGCGCTCCAGCAGCTCCAGCAGCTGCTCTTCTCGCTGGGCGCGCTGGTCGTCCTGCTCTTCTGCTTCGGCGAGTTCCCGCGCCCGAGCTGGCTGCTCGCGGTGCCGGCGCTCGCCCTGCAGGCGCTGTTCAGCACCGGGCTCGCCCTGGTGACGGCCCGTCTGGCGGCCCGCACCCCGGACATCGCGCAGCTGATGCCCTTCGTGCTGCGCACCTGGATGTACGCCTCGGGCGTGATGTGGTCCATCGCCGGGGTCACCCGGGGCCGCGGCCTGCCGCACGCGGTGGTGCTGCTGCTCCAGGCCAATCCGGCCGCCGTCTACATCGACCTGATGCGCTTCGCCCTGGTCGAGAGCTTCACCGCCGACCGGCTGCCCCCGCACGTGTGGGCGCTCGCGGCCGGCTGGGCGCTGCTCGCCTTCGCGGGTGGCTTCGTCTACTTCTGGAGGGCCGAGGAGAGCTATGGCCGTGGCTGAGCACCCGGGACCCGAGCAGCGCACGCCCACCGTCGTCGCCGACGGCGTCCACGTCACGTACACCGAACGCGGCGGCCCCCGCGGCCGGCGCACGGTGCACGCGGTCAAGGGCGTCGGCTTCGCCGCGTACCGGGGCGAGGCGATCGGCCTGATCGGGTCGAACGGATCGGGGAAGTCCACCCTCCTGAAGGCGATCGCCGGGCTCCTGCCGACCAGCGCCGGCCGGATCTACACCCGGGGCCGGCCCGCCCTGCTCGGAGTGAACGCGGCCCTCATGGGCGATCTGACCGGCGAGCGGAACGTGATCCTCGGCGGGCTCGCCATGGGCATGAGCCGCAAGGAGATCACCGCCCGGTACGCCGACATCGTCGAGTTCTCCGGCATCAACGACAAGGGCGACTTCGTCTCCCTGCCGATGCGCACCTACTCCTCCGGCATGGGCGCACGCCTCCGCTTCGCCATCGCCGCCGCCCGCAGCCACGACGTGCTGCTCATCGACGAGGCCCTCGCCACCGGCGACGCGGCCTTCCGGCGCCGCAGCCAGAAGCGGATCGACGAACTGCGCGCCGAGGCCGGCACGGTCTTCCTGGTCAGCCACTCGAACACGACCATCACCGAGACCTGCGACCGGGCGCTGTGGCTGGAGTCGGGCGAACTGCTCATGGACGGCCCGGCGAAGGAGGTGGTGGCGGCCTACGAACGGCGGACGGACACCTCACCCCGACGGCCCGCAAAAACCTAACAAAAGGGATAAAGCGCACTACAGTGCGGTGGGGTGACGACCGATCCGGCGACCGGCCCGCCCTCCCCCGACCCCGCCCGCACCAGCCCCGCGCCCCCGGCGCTGACCCGCTCCCCGTTCGAGTCCGAGACCTTCACCTCCGCCACCTTCGTGACCGTCGGCCGCGGCCCGCTGCTCGCCCTCGCCGCCGTCTGGCTGCTGACCCGGGCCGGGATGCTGCTGCTCCTGGTCCGCGACAGCCTCGGCATCGGCGGCGTGGCCAGCGAGGTGTACCTGCTCTACCGGCACTGGTACGGGCAGTTCGCCCAGGGCACCTTCCCGCCCGGCGACGTCACCTGGCAGTACCCTCCGGGCGCCGGCCTGGTCATCATGGCGCCCGGCGCCCTGCCCTGGCTCAGCTACTTCCAGGCCTTCGTCGCCCTCGCGCTGCTCGCCGACGCCGTCGTCACCGTCGCGCTCGCCCACGCCGACCGCGCCCGGCTCACCCACGGCGCCTGGTACTGGGCCCTCGGCCTGCCGCTGCTCCTGCACATCCCGCTCGCCCGCTACGACGTGCAGACCACCGCCCTCGCCGTGCTCGCCCTGCTCGCGCTCGCCGCCCGGCCCGCCGCCGCCCACCGGATCGGCGGCGCGCTCGCCGGACTCGGCGCCCTGGTCAAGGTCTGGCCCGCGCTCGCGCTGATCGGCACCCCGCGCGGCCGCACCACCCGCGCGGCCTGGACCGCCGCCGCCGTCACCGCCGTCACCCTGCTCGGCGCCCTGGCGCTGCTCTTCGCCGAGCCCCTCGGCTTCCTGCGCCAGCAGGGCGACCGGGGCGTGCAGATCGAGTCCCTGGGCGGCACCGGGCTCGCCCTCGCCCGGGCCGGCGGCCTGTGGCCCGGGCGGGTCGAGTTCCGCTACGGCGCCTTCGAGTACGTCGGCCCCTACGTCTCCACCGTCGGGCACCTGGCCCTGTTCCTGACCGCCGCCGCCTTCGTGTGGCTGGTGTTCTGGCGCGTCCGGGCCCGCCGCTGGAACCCGGCCACCCCGCTGGACGCGGCCCTCGCCGCCGTCCTGCTCTTCACCGTCACCAGCCGGGTGATCAGCCCCCAGTACCTGATCTGGCTGCTCGGCCTGGCCGCCGTCTGCCTGACCTCCCGGGCCACCGTCATGCGCCCGGTGGCCCTGCTGCTCCTGCCCGCCGCCGCGCTCAGCGCGCTGGCGTACCCCGTGCTCTACGAGGACGTCGTCGCCGGCACCTGGACGGGCCTCGCCGTCATGACCGTCCGCAACGCCCTGCTCCTCGCCGCCGCCGTGCTCGCCGCCCGCCGCCTGTGGAGCGCCACCGTGACCCCGTAACCGCGCCCTACGCGCGCGAAGGACGCGCGAGAACGGGGACGCCCCTACCGGTCACGAGGACCGGCGGGGGCGTTCCGCGTCGTACGGCGCTCAGCTGTGCGTACGGAGCAGGGTGCGCATCGTCCGCATGGCGACCGAGAGGTTCGCCAGGTCGAAGGCGTCCGAGCCCTGGATCTCCTCCAGGGTCGTGCGCGCCCGGCCCAGGATCGCCGCGTTCTTCTCCTCCCAGGCCTTGAACCGCTCCTCCGGCGTGGAGGTGCCGTTCCCGGCCGCGAGCACGTCCGCGGTGAGCGCGGCGTGCGCGGCGAACAGGTCCTCGCGGATGGAGGCGCGGGCCATGGACTGCCAGCGGTCGTTGCGCGGCAGCTCGATGATCCGGTCCATCAGGTCGGAGATCCGCAGCCGGTCGGCCAGGTCGTAGTAGACCTCGGCGACCGCCAGCGGGTCCTTGCCGGTGCGGTCCGCGATCGCCACGATGTCGAGCGTCGGGAAGGCCGAGGAGAACCCGGCCACCCGCAGCGCCAGCTCCTCGGGGACGCCGACGCCGGTCAGCTCCGCCAGGATCGACTGGTACCACTCCAGGTCCGAGCCGCGCAGCAGCTGCGGCAGCTTCTCCCAGACCTGCTCGACCCGCTCCGCGAAGAAGTCGATGGTCTCGCCGATCTGGAGCGGCTGCGGCCGGTTGTTGAGCAGCCAGCGGGTGCCGCGCTCGACCAGCCGGCGCGAGTGCAGGCGCATCCGGGTCTGGAACTCGGCGGCCACCCGGTTGTCCAGGGCCTCCACGGCGTCCCAGACCTCGCCCAGGCGGAAGATCGCGCGGGCCGCGGTCTGCGCGCGCACGATCTCCTCGATGGACGCGCCGGTCTCCTCCCGCAGACGGTGCAGGAAGGTCGAGCCACCGGTGTTCACGGTGTCGTTGACCAGGACCGTGGTGACGATCTCGCGGCGCAGCGGGTGGTTGTCCACGGCCTCGCCGAACTTCTCGCGCAGCTGCGTCGGGAAGTAGGCGTGCAGCAGCCCGCGCAGGTACGGGTCGTCGGGCAGCTCGGTGCCGATCAGCTCGTCGGCCACCGTGATCTTGGTGTAGGCGAGCAGGACGGCCAGCTCCGGCTGGGTCAGGCCGCGGGCGTTGTTGAGCAGCTCGCGGATCTGCCGGTCGTTGGGCAGGAACTCCAGCGAGCGGTCGAGCGCCCCGTCCCGGCCGAGCCGGCGCATGAAGCGCTGGTGGGCGTGCAGCAGGGACGGCGACTGGGCGACGGCGTTGGCCAGCGCGGTGTTCTGCGCGTAGTTGTTGCGCAGCACCAGCGCGCCGACCTCGTCCGTCATCTCGGCGAGGATCTTGTTGCGCTGCTTGACGGTCATGTCGCCCTCGGCGACCAGACCGTTGAGCAGGATCTTGATGTTGACCTCGTGGTCGGAAGTGTCCACGCCGGCGCTGTTGTCGATGGCGTCGGTGTTGACCTTGCCGCCCAGGCCCTCGGGGCCGCCGGAGCGGGCGAACTCGATGCGGCCCAGCTGGGTCGCGCCGAGGTTGCCGCCCTCGCCGATGACCTTGGCGCGCACGTCCTGGCCGTCGACCCGGATGGCGTCGTTGGCCTTGTCGCCGACGTCGGCGTTCGACTCGACGCTGGACTTCACGTAGGTGCCGATGCCGCCGTTCCACAGCAGGTCGACGGGCGACTGCAGGATCGCCTTCATCAGCTCGGCCGGGGTCAGCTTGGTGATCCCGTCCTCGATGCCGAGGGCGGCCCGCATCTGCGCGTTGACCGGGATGGACTTCGCGGTGCGCGGGTGGATGCCGCCGCCCGCGGACAGCAGCTCGGTGTTGTAGTCCGCCCAGGAGGAGCGCGGCAGCTCGAAGAGCCGGCGGCGCTCGGCGTACGAGGTGGCCGCGTCCGGGTTCGGGTCGATGAAGATGTGGCGGTGGTCGAAGGCCGCCACGAGCCGGATGTGCTCGGAGAGCAGCATGCCGTTGCCGAAGACGTCGCCGGACATGTCGCCGACGCCGACCACGGTGAAGTCCTCGGTCTGGGTGTCGTGGCCCAGCTCGCGGAAGTGCCGCTTGACCGACTCCCAGGCGCCGCGGGCGGTGATGCCCATGCCCTTGTGGTCGTAGCCGGCGGAGCCGCCGGAGGCGAAGGCGTCGCCCAGCCAGAAGCCGTAGTCCTGGGCCACGCCGTTGGCGATGTCGGAGAAGGTCGCGGTGCCCTTGTCGGCGGCGACCACCAGGTAGGTGTCGTCCTCGTCGTGGCGGACCACGTCCGCCGGGGGCACGACCTCGCCGGCCACCAGGTTGTCGGTGATGTCGAGCAGCGCCGAGATGAAGGTCTTGTACGAGGCGATGCCCTCGGCCAGCCAGGCGTCCCGGTCCACGGACGGGTCCGGGAGCTGCTTGGCGACGAAGCCGCCCTTGGCGCCGACCGGCACGATGACGGTGTTCTTCACCATCTGCGCCTTGACCAGGCCGAGGATCTCGGTGCGGAAGTCCTCGCGGCGGTCGGACCAGCGCAGACCGCCGCGGGCGACCTTGCCGAAGCGCAGGTGGACGCCCTCGACGCGCGGCGAGTAGACCCAGATCTCGAAGGCCGGGCGCGGGGCCGGCAGGTCCGGGATGGCCTGCGGGTCGAACTTCATCGACACGTACGGGTGCGGCTGCCCGTTCTCCGCCTTCTGGAAGAAGTTGGTGCGGAGGGTGGCCTTGATGACGGTGAGGAAGGAACGCAGGATGCGGTCCTCGTCGAGGGAGGCGACCTGGTCCAGGGCGCCGTCCAGCTCCTCCAGGAGCCCGTCGGTCAGCTCGGTGCCGGCGCGCTGGCGCTCGGGCGCCATCCGGGCCTCGAAGAGGGAGACCAGCAGCCGGGTGGTGTGGACGTTGTTGCGGAGGGTGTCCTCCATGTAGTCCTGGCTGAAGGTCGAGCCGGCCTGCCGCAGGTACTTGGCGTAGGCGCGCAGCACCATCGCCTCGCGCCAGGTCAGCCCGGCGGAGAGGACCAGCGCGTTGAAGCCGTCGTTCTCGGCCTCGCCGGTCCAGGTGGCGGCGAAGGCCTCCTGGAAGCGCTCGCGGGCGTCGTCGCCGAGGTAGTCGCCGTTGCCGGTGGGCGTGGGCATCCGCAGGCCGAAGTCGTAGACCCAGGCGTGGGTGCGGTCGGCGCAGCGCAGCTCGTAGGGGCGCTCGTCGGTGACCTCGACGCCGAGGCGGGCGAGCACCGGCAGGACGGCGGACAGGGAGATCTGCTCGCCGGTCTTGTAGATCTTGAAGCGGCGCTCGCCGGTGCCGGAGGTGACCGGCTCGTAGAGGGAGAGCGCGAAGTCCTTCTCGCTGCCGGCCAGGGCCTCCAGGTGCTGGAGGTCGGCGACGGCGGCGCGCGGCGAGTGGTCGGCCTTGTAGCCCTCGGGGAAGGCGTTGCCGTAGCGGCGCAGCAGCTCGGCGGCGCGCTCCTCGCCGCACTCGGCGTTGAGGGCCTCGGCGAAGCCGTCGGCCCAGGAGCGGGTGGCGTCGGCGAGCCGGGCCTCGATGCGGTCGACGTCGGCCTCGGTGAGCTTGGCGAGGACGGTGCCGGGCTCGACGCGGATGACGAAGTGCAGCCGGGAGAGGATCGACTCGGTGTTCCAGGCCGTGAAGTCGACGCTGGCGCCGTTCAGCTCCTCCTTGAGGATGTCGATGATCCGCAGCCGGACGCGGGTGGTGTAGCGGTCGCGCGGCAGGTAGACGAGGGCCGAGTAGTAGCGCCCGTACTCGTCCTGGCGCAGGTAGAGCCGCAGCCGGCGGCGCTCCTGCAGGTAGAGCACGCTGGTGACGATGGAGCGCAGCTCGTCGACCGGGGTCTGGAAGAGCTCGTCGCGCGGGTAGGTCTCCAGGATCTGGAGCAGGTCGCGCCCGTCGTGGCTGTTCGGCGAGAAGCCGGCGCCCTCCAGGACCTCCTGGACCTTGCGCTTGATGACCGGGACGCGGCGCACGGACTCGGTGTACGCGGCGGAGGAGAACAGGCCGAGGAAGCGGCGCTCGCCGATGACGTTGCCCTCGGCGTCGAACTTCTTCACGCCCACGTAGTCGAGGTACGAGGGGCGGTGCACGGTCGCGCGGCTGTTGGCCTTCGTCAGGATCAGCAGCTTGTGCTCGCGGGCCTTGGCGCGGGCGTCGGCGGGCAGCCGGCTGAAGGACGGGGAGACCGGGTGGGCGTGGTTGTCCTCGCCGCTGTGGTGCGGGTCGGAGCGCAGGATGCCGAGGCCGGTGCCGGGGACGGCGGCCAGGGCGTCGCCGTTGACCAGCTCGTACTCGCGGTAGCCGAGGAAGGTGAAGTGGTCCTCGGAGAGCCAGCGGAGCAGCTCGCGGGCCTCCTCGACCTCGGTCGGGCGCAGGTCGGAGGCGGTGGGCTCGTCGGCCAGGCCGTCGGCGATGCGCAGCGCGGCCTCGCGCATCTTCTCCCAGTCCTCGACGGCCTCGCGGACGTCGGAGAGGACGCGCAGCAGGTCGCTGGTGATCTGCTTGAGGTCGGCCTTGTCGGTCTCGCGGTCGATCTCGACGTGGATCCAGGACTCGACGAGCGCGTCGTGCGGCAGCTCGGCCCCGGCCTTGAGGTCGGGCTCCTTGGCGAGCACCTCGATGAGCCGACCGGTGAGGTCGCGGCGGACCAGCACCTGCGGGTGGATGACCACGTGGATGCCGCGGCCCTGGCGGGACAGTTCGTTGGTGACGGAGTCGACGAGGAACGGCATGTCGTCGGTGACGACCTCGACGACGGAGTGGCTGCAGGTCCAGCCGTTCTCCTCGACCGTCGGGGTGTGCACGCGGACGTTCGCGGTGCCCTGCGGACGGTTCTCCGCGAGGCGGTAGTGCGAGAGCGCGGCGCCGAAGACGTCGACGGGGTCGCGGTCCGTCAGGTCCTCGGGCGCGGTGTGCAGGTAGTAGCGCTGGAGGTAGTCGAGCACGGTCGCGTGGTCCGGACGCTTCCCGTCGGGCCCTGTCGGAAGTCGCCCCCCGACCGGGCTGTTCTCAGCTACCCGGGCGGCCCGATCGAGCAGCTCGGCCTTGGCTTCGTCCAGCTTGGTCTGCATGTCCTCTGACTCCTGTCGCGCGCCGTTGCGTGACGTCGGTGGAAGAAAGGACACAACGCCACGACGCGGTGGTACCGGTCGAAAGAGACGTTATGCCGCGATGAGAGATGTCCGGGCGCTTCTCGGCCACCGGACCGGGGACCTCCGCGAACGCACCGTCGGCCCGGCCGCTGAGGCGAACCGGGCGGATGCCGGGGGCTGCGCTGCCCCCACGGCGTATCGCGCTGATCACGGGAAAAGCCTATCGCTGTTGCCCCCCTGGCCGTCATGAGCCTTATGTGTACAAAACAGGGGCGCGAAGTTTGACACTGTGGACAGCGACGAATGTTTCTGCGGGGCACACACCGACATCAGGGATCTGGACGGACCGGGGAGTCGCCATGGCGAAGATCTTGATCGTGACCGGGGACGCGGCGGAGTCGCTGGAGGTGATGTACCCCTACCAGCGTCTGCTCGAAGAGGGGTACGAGGTCGACATCGCGGCCCCCTCCCGCAAGCAGCTCCGCTTCGTGGTCCACGACTTCGAGCCGGGCTACGACACGTACACGGAGAAGCCGGGCTACACGTGGCCCGCCGACCTGGCCTTCTCGGAGGTCGACCCGGGCGACTACGCGGCGGTGGTGATCCCGGGCGGCCGGGCGCCGGAGTACCTGCGCAACGACCCGGAGCTGCGCAAGATCCTCAAGTCCTTCTTCGACGCCGACAAGCCGGTCGCCCAGATCTGCCACGGCCCGCTCCTGACCGCCGCCCTCGGCTCCCTGGACGGCCGCCGCGTCACGGCGTACCCGGCCCTCGAACTCGACATGCAGGCGGCCGGCGCGAGCTTCCAGGACACCGCGGCGGTCGTGGACGGCAAGCTGGTCTCCTCCCGCGCCTGGCCGGACCACCCGTCCTGGATGCGGGAGTTCCTGAAGCTGCTGCGGGAGTCGGGCGTCCGCCCGTAGCGAGCCGGCCCGGGCGGGCCGACGGCGCGCGGACCCTGGGCCGGCTCCTCGGCTAGACCAGCTCCTCGGCGACCGCGACGGCCTCGGCCAGGGAGTCGACGACCGGCACGCCGACCCGCTCCAGGCTGCGACGGCTGTGGGAGCCGCCGGTGTACAGGACGGCCCTGGCGCCCACGTGCCGGGCCGCCACGGCGTCGTCCGCGGCGTCACCGATGACGACGACCCGCTCGGCCGGGACCTCCAGGGCGGCCAGGTGGCGGACCATGTGGCCCGACTTGCCGTCCGTGGAGCTGCCGACCCGCCCGTCCATGCGGACGAAGTGCTCGGCGATGCCGTGGCGCCGCACGAGCGGGATCAGCTCCTCGTGCGGCGCGAGGGAGAGCAGCGACTGCGTGGCGCCGGCGGCCCGACGGGCGGCGAGCAGCTCCGCGGCGCCCTCGGTGAGCCCGCAGGCGTCGGCGCGCTGCCAGTAGTGCCGGTGGAAGGTGCCGTCCATCAGCGTCCACTCGTCGTCGGTGGGCAGCCGCCCCATGAGCCGCTCGTAGAACTTCGGGACCGGCACCGTGTACAGCTCGCGGTACCGCTCCAGGGTGATCTGTTCGAGCCCGAGCTCGGCGAAGGCCGCGTTGGTGGCGCCGATGACCGCGCCGATGTCGTCGAGCAGCGTGCCGTTCCAGTCCCAGACCAGATGCTTGCCGTGTATGCCGTGCTTCCCCATGGACAGCCACGGTACCGGCCGCACGGAGCGGCCCCCGCGCCCCGCCGTCGCCTCCGCCCTCGCCTCCGCCGTCAGCCGAGCAGGCCGGGGATCTCCTGCACGCCGAACCAGAGCAGCTCGTGGTCCTCGGCGCCGTCCACGACGAACTGGGCGTCGTCGTCGCCCTGGTCGGCCGCGCCGAGCGCGGCGGCCGCGGCGGCCACGTCCGCCTCGGCGTCGTCGGCGTCGGCGTGCACCGCCGCCGCCTTGCCCATCGGCACCGCCCGCGCGATCCGCACCTCGCCGAGCGCCCCGGGGTCGAGCCCCCGGTCCGGGTCGACGACGGCGTCCTTGTCGGCCACGTCCACGGCCACGACCACCCGGCGCCGGGCCGCCGTCGGGTCGCCCGCGATCAGCCGCAGGGAGGCCGCCGCGGCCCGGTTCAGCGCCGCGTACTCCAGCTCCTCGATGTCGTCCGACACGTACCACTCGCGCAGCGCCGGGGTCACGCCGTAGGCCACCACGGGCCCGGGCCCCAGCTCACCGCCCTTGTACGCCTGTGCGAGCCCGGAGAGGGTCAGGGGTACGTACACACGCATGGCAGGCCGCTTTCATCGTCGGAATCGCCCTCAGGATACGTGCGGCGTCCTCTTTCGGGGGGCGGTGGGGCCCGACCGGCGGACCACCGTCCGTCAGCGCCGGAGACGGGGCGGCACGGCCCGCGGGGGCGCCCGGAACCAGGCCCGCCCCGGCCCCCACCCGGATAGGTGAATCGCGCTGCGTGACCGCCGGGACCCCCGCCGCCCTTGCCGGGCCCGCTCCCCCGCCCGTACAAGATCCCCGACAGAGAGTTACCGATGAGTACGGAACGGTGACTCCACGCGACGAACGGGGACCCGCATGACCACGGACACGGACACCCAGCAGCCGCGCCCACGCCCCCAGCGGCGTCCGCGCTCCGCGCCCCGGCGACCGGCCGGACCGGCCGGCACCGGACCGCGCGGACGGGCCGGCACCGGCCCGGCGCACTGGCTCCCGCCGCACGTGATGTTCGCCGAGCGCCTGCTCGCCGTGCTGAGCGGGGAGCGGCCGGTGCACTGGATGCTCGGCTTCACCATCGGCGAGGCGTACGAACAGCTGGTGCGGCTCGCCCCCCGCACCCCCCTCCGCTCGACCGGCCCCCGCCCGGTCCTGCGCCGCTGCACCGCCCGCCAACCCGGCCACCGAGAAGCCGTCGAAGCCTGCGCCACCATCGCCACCGGAGACCGCGTCCGCGCCATGGCCTTCCGCCTCGAACGCGGCCGCGACCTCCGCTGGCGCTGCGCCGCCATCGAACTCGACGGCCTCCCGTAGACCACCCCTTCCGGACCGGGCCGCGCTCGCGCTCGCCCGGGCCGTGCCCCCGGCACGGCGGGAGAGCGTCGTCCGGCGCCTGGCGGGCTCCCGGGGCCCGCCGGGGCCGGGGAGGGACCCCCGGGCGCGGCAGGGCGGGGGTGGGGCTTCCCGGGGGCCAGGGCCGAAGCCGGGGCTCTCCGGGCTCCCAAGGCCGAGGGTGGGGCTTCCCAGGCCCGCAGGGCCGGAGCCGGGGCCTCTCCGGGCCCCCAAGGGTCGGGGGGGGTGGGGGCCCGGGCCCGCAGGGCCGCGGCCCCGGGCCGGGTCCACCCAGGCCCGACGGGACCGGGGTGGCCGCGGCCCCGGGCCGGGTCCACCCAGGCCCGACGGGACCGGGGGTCAAAGCTCTGGGCCCCCCAAGCCCGGGGTTGGGCCCCCGGACCCGCAGGGCCAGAGCTGGCGCCATCCAGGCCCCGCCAGGGCCTGGGGGCGGAAGCGACGCCGGCCCCCTGGGCTCCGTCCGAGGCGAAGCTCACGGGCCGTCCGGGGCCCACGACAACGCGACCAGGCGGCCGTACCCCTTCGGGCGATCCGGCCGCCGGCCGCCCGACAGCACGAGGGAGGGGCCGGTCGTCCAGGACGACCGGCCCCTCCCTCGTGTCGGCACTACTTCTTGCGGCGACGCCCGCCCGCGCTCTTCTGCGCCTTGCGGCGCTCCGCCCGGGTCATCCCGTCGCCCGCGTCCAGCGGCTCGCCGTCGGCGGCGAAGTCGCCCTCGACGACCGAGCCGTCACCGTCGACCTTCGGCGCCGAGAAGTGCAGCCGGTCCGGACGCTGCGGGGCGTCCAGGCCCTTCGCCCGGATCTCCGGACGGCCGGTGCCCGCCGGCACGGCGTCCTTCTGCAGGGACGGCGCCGCTTCCTGCACCGGGACCTCCTCGACCTGCTGCTCGACCTGGACCTCCAGGTTGAACAGGTAGCCGACGGACTCCTCCTTGATGCCCTCCATCATCGCGGAGAACATGTCGAAGCCCTCGCGCTGGTACTCGACCAGCGGGTCCTTCTGCGCCATCGCGCGCAGGCCGATGCCCTCCTGGAGGTAGTCCATCTCGTAGAGGTGCTCGCGCCACTTGCGGTCCAGGACCGACAGGACGACCCGGCGCTCCAGCTCACGCATGATCTCCGAGCCGAGCTGCTTCTCGCGCGCCTCGTACTGCGCGTGGATGTCGTCCTTGATGGACTCCGCGATGAACTCGGCGGTGATGCCCGCCCGGTCGCCCGCCGCGTCCTCCAGCTCCTCGACCGTGACCTTGCACGGGTACAGCTGCTTGAAGGCGTTCCACAGGCGGTCGAGGTCCCACTCCTCCGCGAAGCCCTCGGCGGTCTCCTGGCGGATGTAGTCGTCGATCGTGTCGTCCATGAAGTGCTGCACCTGCTCGTGCAGGTCCTCGCCCTCCAGGACGCGGCGACGCTCGCCGTAGATGACCTCGCGCTGCCGGTTGAGCACCTCGTCGTACTTCAGGACGTTCTTGCGGGTCTCGAAGTTCTGCGACTCGACCTGGGCCTGCGCGGAGGCGATGGCACGGGTCACCATCTTGTTCTCGATCGGCACGTCGTCCGGGACGTTGGCCATGGCCATGACCCGCTCGACCATCTGCGCCTTGAACAGGCGCATCAGGTCGTCGCCCAGCGACAGGTAGAAGCGGGACTCGCCCGGGTCGCCCTGACGGCCGGAACGACCGCGCAGCTGGTTGTCGATGCGGCGCGACTCGTGCCGCTCGGTGCCGAGGACGTAGAGCCCGCCGAGCTCCTTGACCTCCTCGAACTCCGCCTTCACGGCCTTCTCGGCGCGCTCCAGGGCGCCCGGCAGGGCCGCCGCCCACTCCTCGACGTGCTCGACCGGGTCGAGGCCCGCCTGCCGCAGCTCCGCCTCGGCGAGGTCGTCGGGGTTGCCGCCGAGCTTGATGTCCGTACCGCGGCCGGCCATGTTCGTGGCGACCGTGACGGCGCCCTTGCGGCCCGCCTGCGCGACGATCGCGGCCTCGCGCTCGTGGTGCTTGGCGTTGAGCACCTCGTGCGGCACGCCGCGCTTGCTGAGCTGCTGCGAGAGGTACTCGGACTTCTCGACGGAGGTGGTGCCGACGAGGACCGGCTGGCCCTTCTCGTACTTCTCCACGATGTCGTCGACGACGGCGGCGAACTTGGCGACCTCGGTCCGGTAGATCAGGTCCGGCTGGTCCTTGCGCTGCATGGGCTTGTTCGTCGGGATCGGCACGACGCCCAGCTTGTAGATCTGGTGGAACTCGGCCGCCTCGGTCATGGCCGTACCGGTCATGCCGGAGAGCTTGTCGTAGAGGCGGAAGAAGTTCTGGAGGGTGATCGTGGCGAGCGTCTGGTTCTCGTCCTTGATCGGCACGCCCTCCTTGGCCTCGATGGCCTGGTGCATGCCCTCGTTGTAGCGGCGGCCGGCGAGGATGCGGCCGGTGTGCTCGTCGACGATCATGACCTCGCCGTCGATGACGACGTAGTCCTTGTCCTTCTTGAACAGTTCCTTCGCCTTGATGGCGTTGTTCAGGTAACCGACGAGCGGGGTGTTCACCGACTCGTACAGGTTGTCGATGCCCAGCCAGTCCTCGACCTTGGCGACGCCGGACTCGTGGATGGCGACGGTGCGCTTCTTCTCGTCGACCTCGTAGTCGCCGGTCTCCTCGATGCCCTTCAGCGGGTTGCCGGGCTCGCCCTTGACCAGGCGGGTGACCAGCTTGGCGAAGTCGCCGTACCACTTGGTGGCCTGGTCGGCCGGGCCGGAGATGATCAGCGGCGTGCGGGCCTCGTCGACCAGGATCGAGTCGACCTCGTCGACACAGGCGAAGTTGTGGCCGCGCTGGACCAGCTCGTCCTTCGACCACGCCATGTTGTCGCGCAGGTAGTCGAAGCCGAACTCGTTGTTCGTGCCGTAGGTGATGTCGCAGTTGTACTGCTCGCGGCGCTGGGCCGGAGTCATGTTCGCGAGGATGCAGCCGACGGTCAGACCGAGGAAGCGGTGGACCCGGCCCATCATCTCCGAGTCGCGCTCGGCCAGGTAGTCGTTCACCGTGATCAGGTGGACGCCCTTGCCGGACAGCGCGTTCAGGTACGCGGGGAGGGTACCGACGAGGGTCTTGCCCTCACCGGTCTTCATCTCGGCGACGTAGCCGAGGTGCAGGGCGGCGCCACCCATGATCTGCACGTCGTAGTGGCGCTGGCCGAGGACGCGCTTGGCGGCCTCGCGGACCGTGGCGAACGCCTCCGGAAGCAGGTCGTCCAGGGACTCGCCGTCCTGGTAGCGCTGCTTGTACTCGTCCGTGAGCGCCCGCAACTCGGCGTCGGAGAGGTTGACGAAGTCCTCTTCGATGGAGTTGACCTGGTCCGCGATGCGGTGCAGTTTGCGCAGGATCTTGCCTTCGCCTGCACGCATGAGCTTGTGGAAGACGGACACTGAGGCTGGTCTCCTTGCCGGTCGGGCCTGGCACTGGGTCTTGTCATGACTCGGGCGCGGGCACGGCAGGTGGTCCCCACCGCAACGGCCATCGTAAGCGAGACCCCCCTCGTGGAGGGAGGCCCGCAAGGCCGGAGCGGTGGCGGAGCGCTGCGGGACGGGTCCGGGCCCGGTGCCGGGGCCGGTGCCGAGGGTCCCGCTCCCGCCCGTGACACCTCGCTCCCTGACCAACGCACGAGGCCGCCGGAAGGTGCCGCCCGCTGCGAAAAGTGTTCGCACCGGCCGCGGCGGGTCACCAGAATTCGGTCATGGAGCCCATCACCCTCACCACGGCCAGACTGCGCCTGCGCGTCTTCACGCCCGCCGACACCGACGCCGTCCACCAGGCCTGCCAGAGCCCGGACATCCAGCGCTGGACCCAGGTCCCCTCGCCGTACACGCGCGAGGACGCCGAACTCTTCACCACCCGCATCGTCCCGGACGGCTGGCGCGCCGACAACGACTACGCCTTCGCCGTCGAGCCGCTGGAGGGCGGCCCGCTGGTCGCCGCCGTCGGCCTGCACGCGCGCGGTCCGGGCGTGCGCGAGGTCGGCTTCTGGGCCGTCGCGGAGCAGCGCGGCCGGGGTTACGTCACGGAGGCCGTCGGCGCCCTCGCCCACTGGGCCTTCACCGCGCTCGGCACCCACCGCCTGCTGTGGCGCGCCGAGGTCGGCAACGTCCCGTCCCGGGCCGTGGCCGAGCGGGCCGGCTTCGTCGTCGAGGGCGTCGAGCGGGCCGGTCTGACGAACAAGGGCACCGCCCGCGACTGCTGGCTCGGCGCGCTCCTCCCCTCCGACGTGGGCCTGCCGTCGCCGGTGCCGTACCTCCCGGCGAAGAGCGGCTCGGAGCCCCTCCGGGATGTCAGTGCCAGGCCCTAGGGTCGGAGCATGACGACCGCCCCGCGCCCCGCTGCCGAACTGTCCGCCGACGAAGCCCGCCGGATCGCCCTGCGGGCCCAGGGATTCCTCGGTGCCCCCGACCGCCGGGCCGGCGTGCGGGGCGTGCTGCGGAGTCTCGGGCAGGTCCAGCTGGACACGATCTCCGTGCTCGCCCGCTCGCACGAGCTGATTCCGTACGCGCGCCTGGGCGCGGTCGGCCGCCGCACCGTCGAGGAGGCGTACTGGACGGAGGGCCACGCCTTCGAGTACTGGTCGCACGCCGCCTGCATCCTGCCCGTGGAGGAGTGGCCGCACTTCGCCTTCCGCCGCCGCGCCTACCGCGACCGCCCGCACTGGAACCACCAGCTGGCCGACGGGGCCTACGAGGCGGTGATCTCCCAGCTGAAGACCGAGGGCCCGCAGACCGCCACCGAGCTGGGCGGCGCCAAGAACAAGGGCGAGTGGTGGGACTGGTCCGACTCGAAGATCGCCGTCGAGCGGGCGCTGATGTTCGGCGAGGTCGTGGTGACCGAGCGGCGCGGCTGGAAGCGGGTGTACGACCTGGCGGAGCGCGCGATCCCGGACGCGCTGCTGCACGACGACCTGGACGACCGGGAGTGCCTGCGCCGCCTGGTGCGGCAGGCGGGCGAGGCGCTCGGCGTCGGCACCCGCGCGGACCTCGCCGACTACCACCGGATCAAGGGCGAGGCCTTCGACGCGGTGGTGGCGGACTCGGGTCTGGTGCCGGTGACGGTCGCGGGCTGGGGCAAGCCGGCCTGGGCCGATCCGGCCGCGCTCGCGACCGAGCCGCGCGGCCGGCACCGCACGACGCTGCTCTCGCCCTTCGACTCGCTGATCTGGGAGCGCCCGCGCACCGAGCGCATCTTCGGCTTCACGCACCGCCTGGAGGCGTACGTGCCGAAGCAGAAGCGGGTGTACGGGTACTTCGCGATGCCGGTCCTGGCCGGCGGCCGGCTGGTGGGCCGGGTGGACCCGGCCCGGGACGGGCGCACGCTGGTGGCCCGGCAGGTCACCCTGGACGGCGCCAAGGCGGTCCCGGCGGTGGCGCAGGCGCTGCGCGAGGCGGCCGAGTGGGTCGGCTGCGACGCGGTGGCGGTGGAGCGGGTCGACGCCCCGGAGCTGGCGCCCGCGCTGGTGAAGGCCCTGGCCTGAGCGGCAGATCCCTCGGGAGGTCCCTCAGCGGCTCTCCCAGCGGATCTCTCGGCCGTTCTTCAGCCGTTCTCTCAGCCGTTGTCTCAGCGGATCTCGAGGATCTTCTCGCGCATCGCGTAGACCACGGCCTCCATCCGGGAGTGCAGCTGCAGCTTCTCCAGGATGTTGCGGACGTGGTTCTTCACGGTGTTCTCGGAGATGAACAGCTCCTTGGCGATGTCCCGGTTGTTCATCCCGGTGGCGACGAGCTTGAGGACCTCCAGCTCGCGGTCGGTCAGCCGGGGCGCGGGCACGAGCCGGCGCTCGTCGGTGCGCTGGATCATCGACTTGAACTCGGTGAGCAGCTTCGAGGCCATCGAGGGGCTGATCTGCGACTGCCCGTCGGCGACGGCGCGGATCGCGGTGGCGACCTCGTCGGTGGAGATCTCCTTGAGGAGATATCCGGTGGCGCCGGCCTTGATGGCGTCGTAGAGGTCGGCCTCCTCGTCGCTGATCGTCAGCATGATGATCTTGGCGCTGGGGGCGACCTCCTTGATGGAGGTGCACGCCTCGATTCCGCCGCGCTTGGGCATGCGGACGTCCATCAGGACGATGTCGGGCAGGAGATCGGCGGCCTTGTCGACGGCTTCCGCGCCGTCGCCCGCCTCGCCGACGACCTGGATGTCCTCCTCCTGCGCGAGGACGATCTCCAGACCGCGGCGGAAAAGGGCGTGGTCGTCCACGACGAGGACCCGGATCGGTTCGTCGCGCGACGCGTCGTTGGCCGAATCCATTACCTCCGGGTTCACCGGCTCGTCGAGCGTTCGCCCGCCGTGCACCGGCCCGAAGCTGTCCGCCATCGTTCCTCCCCCATGAAGGCCGTGGCCTGAAGTCGTGTACTGGTTCGCTTTCGGTCCCAACCGCTGCCCGATGAGCACCGGTTGGCGTGCACCCCATGCTTTCATGCCGCGGCCACCGCGCGGTGATCCCATGGGCGCACGTGGGCGCACAGGGGTGCCCCTGGGAGCGCACGGGGCGCTCCAGGGGCACCGGTGTCGTGGTCCGCGCGGGGCGGGCCCGGAGGGTCAGCCGCCGAGCGCGCCGCCCGCGCCGCCACCCTCGGCCAGCGGGTCGCTCTCCAGGTGGATGACGCCGTAGTCGTAGGCGTGTCGGCGGTAGACGACGCTGGGCTGCTTGGTGTCGGAGTCGACGAAGAGATAGAAGTCGTGCCCGACCAGCTCCATCTCGTAGAGCGCCTGGTCGAGGCTCATGGGGGCGGCACTGTGGGTCTTCTCCCTGACCACCAGCGGCCCTTCGCCCTGGACCTCGATCGAACCCATCATCGTGGTGGGCACGTTCTGGGTCTCGTCGGCGACCAGTTGACCGCTGCCGTCGAGCTGGGCGGCGCCGTGCACCACGTCGCCGACCTCGGCCGCGGACAGCCGGCCGGCGCCACGGCGGGTGAAGCGCTTGTCGTGCTGCTTGCGCAGTCGGGCCTCCAGCTTGTCGCTGGCGAGGTCGAGCGCTGCGTACGGGTCGCCTGCTGCCGCTTCCGCCCGGATCACCGGGCCTCGGGAGTGGAGGGTGATCTCCACGCGGTCCGACCTGTCGGCCTGCCGCGGGTTGTGCTCCTTGGACACCTCGACGTCGAGGCTGATCACCTTGCCGTCGAGCTTCTGGATCTTCTCCAGCTTCAGCTTCTCGGCCACGTGCTTCCGGAACCGCTCGGGCACCTCGGTCTTGCGGCCCTTGACGACGATGTCCACGCAGAACTCCGTTCCCGGATTGCCCGTCCCGGCTCCTTGGCCCGGCGGGCTACATCCCTTTGCACCAGACCCCGGCGATTACCGGAGTCTCGGACTTGGCGACCTGACCTCCTCCTCCCCAGTCGACAAGCTCCCCACCCCATCAACGAGAGGTTAATTCGCCTTGAACTCCTGTCCTGTAGGCGCACCCGTGCATTCGATGAGGTGTGGCATTCGCCATTCCTCACAACCGAACATAGCTCGTTCGGACGGGTGTCGGCACCCGCTGGAGCCGGTTACCTCCGTTCGGGTGTTTTCACCTCTCACCACCTGCAACGACGCAAGTTCCCCGCGAGTTCCGGTTTATTTCGAACGAGGACGGAGAAGATGCGACTACCGCTGCCGCGGCCTGTTCGAATTCGCCTTCAGTGACGCCTCCCGCCGGTCCTCCCTTCGGCCTGTCCGGTAATCCGGGGTACATGAACGGACGGTGTACGGAGCGGAGCCCCCGCCCCGCCGCCGCGAGCGCCCGCGCCGCCTCCGCGAGCGAGGCCCCGGTGGTCATCAGGTCGTCCACGAGCACCACCCGCGCCCCCGCCCGCAGGGCCTCGCCGAGCGGCCCGAGCCCGGCCGCCGGCACCTCCAGGGCCCCGGCCAGGTTCGCCCGCCGCCCGCGCGCCCCCAGACCGGCCTGGTCGGCCACCTCCCGCCGCTGCCGCAGCACCGGAAGGACCCGCGCCGCCCGGCCCGTACGCCGCAGCCGGCCCGCCGCGGCCAGCGCGATCCGCCACGTCGGATCATGGCCGCGTGCCCGCACCGAGCGCCTCGAAGACGGCACCGGTACGAGGAGCAGCGGGCGGCCCCCGAGCCCGCCCCGGCCCCCGGCGACGGCCGTCACGGCCCCGGCGAGAGCCGTGCCCAGCGGCCCCGCGAGCGCCAGCGCGCCGCGCTCCTTGTGGGCGAGCAGCACGGCCCGCGTCGCGCCCTCGTAGGCGGCCGCCGCGAACACCACCGGCAGCCCCGGCGGCTCCGGCGCCGGCCGCACCCGGCGGGCCGCGCCGGTGAGCTCGACCGCGCACGACGGGCACAGCGCCGTACGGGGTCTGCCGCAGCCTCCGCAGGAGCCCGGCAGCACCAGCCCGGCCATCTCTCGCCACCACCCCCGCATGGCTCCACTGTCCTCCTGCCCGGCGCCTCCGGCCACCCCTGTGGACAACCACCGCGAACAGCCTGTGGACAACGGCGAAGGGGACACGAAGAGGGCCCGGACCGCACATGCGTGCGGCCCGGGCCCGTACGGGCGCGGGGACGGTGTTCGGCCCCGGGGGGAAGCGGGTGCCGAGGGTGAGGTGGACGGCTCAGCCCGGGTAGACCGGTGAGCCGCCCTCCTTCACCACCGGCTGCCAGTTGGTGCCCGGCATCAGCCGGACGATGCCGTCGTTGCCCGAGTCGGCGACCACCGGAGCCTGCTCGCCGTGCGGTGCGGCGACCGCCTCGACACCGTTGAGGCCCGGCAGGACCGAGGTCGCCGAGGTGGAGCCGTCCGTCTGCACGTAGCGCACCTGCTGCACCCCGCCGGCCTCCGTGCCGACCACGACGAGCCGGCTCGGCCCGGCCCAGGAGACGGCGGTGACCGACTCCAGGCGCGGCGCCGCGTTCTCCAGGTCCGTCACGGCGACCGTCTGCACGCCGTCCTCGAAGGTCCGCTCGACCCGCCCGATCTGCAGCGTGGTCCGCTTGTCCTGGGTGACCAGGAGCGCGATGCGCACCCCGTCGGCGGAGAGCCGCAGCGACTCGATCCGGGCGCCGTCCCGCAGCCACGGCGTGGCGACCTCGATCCGCTCGCCCCGGCCGCCCGGCACCATCCACAGGCGCGGCCTGAGCGGATTGCGGTCGGCGACCCACAGATCGCCCCGGCCGTCCCAGCTCGGCGCCGACAGACGGTTGTCGGGGAGGGCGGCGCTGCTGGTGACGACGGGCGCGGGCAGTTCCTCGTCGGTCGTCAGCGAGCCGACGCGCAGCTCGCGCCCCTCCAGGACGACGCCCGCCGCGTGGCTCTCCTCCCGGTCCACGGCCACCGACCGCAGCGGGACCGTGCCCTTGCCGAAGGGCCCGGTCACCTCGGTCGGCTTGTCGGGCCGCTGCCCGTCGACGGACAGCATCATCAGCTTGCCGTGCTCGTCGACGAAGTAGGGGTTCTCACCGGCGCCGGGGTTGCGGACCGGCGAGTACTCGTCGAGGGCCTGCCCCTTGCCGAGCAGGCACAGCCGGTTGCGCCCGCTGTCCTGGATCTCCACCTGCTCGACCCGTACCGAGGTCAGGTCGCGCAGCGTGAACAGCAGCTGCGCCGCCATCCCCTTGCAGGCCGCCGCGCCGACGTGGTCGGCCTTCTCGTTGAGCGGCACCTTCAGGGTGGACTGGTCGTCCGTGACCAGCGTGGTCACGCCCTCGCGCAACTGCGTCCCGGACGGGAAGCGGGTGTCGACGGCCGGGTCGAGCCAGCCCGTCGGGCCCTCCAGGAGCGCCTTCACGGTCTGCGCCACCGGGTCCATGCGGGTGACCGGGTCCTGGCGCTGCCGGATGTAGACGGGGTCGGCGACGACCCAGTTCTCACCGGAGGCGAAGTAGTACTTGTTGACCGAGCGGTAGTTGCGCAGGAAGTCCGCCTCGCCGAGCACCAGGCCCTGCGGCAGCTTGTCGATGCGCCACTCCTTGCTCTTGCCGTCCGCCGACGGCTGCTGCACCACGTGGATCGACTGCGTGTACTCGGCGGGCGCCTTCGGCTGGTACGCGTGACTGGCGTCCACCGTCGCGATCTGCCGCCCCGACAGCGGGAAGGTCCGGCCCTTGCTCTCGGGATCGGCGAGCCGCACGGCCGGGTCGCGGCCGGGCGCGTTGGTGAGCACGGCGATGCTCTCCTCCGGCTTCCAGCCGCGCGCCGCCTCCTTCGTCAGGTACTTCCGCGCGGTGGCGAAGCCGGGGTCGTCACTCGTCATGGCCTCCAGGAAGCCGTCGACGATCTCGTCCGGATCGGCGCCCTCCCGGGGCGCCACGGCGTACACCCGCACCTGCGAGTCCCCCGGATTGGAGGCCTTCACGGGCTGGACGTCACCGCTGTCGGGCATGGTCGCGCAGCCGCCCACGAGCAGCGTGCCGCACGCCACGAGGACCGCGATCCGTACTGTCCTTCCCCGCCCCAGGGGCTCCCGCTTCCCTCGAAGGTCAGCGCCCACCAGTTCCGTCCTCCCGCTCGGCGCGCGTCGACGCCATCGCCTCACCACCCCCGTCTCCCGCGGGGTCCTCCGCGCCCTCGGCGGACCGGGACACCACCCGTGCGCCGTTGCCCGGCAGGGCCGTCGGATCGACGGCCGCCCGCGGCACGGCGGGCATCCGCGGCGGTACGGGCAGGGCCGGGCGGTCCCCGGCGGGCTGCACCGGCACCGCCGACAGGCGCGCCCCCGCGCCCGTGCCGCCGGCCGGCTCGTCACCGGCCCTGCGCGCACCGCCCGCGGCGAGCGCGGCCTGCTCGCGGTTGCGCCGCGAGTCCTCCGGCTCCAGCGGGATCGGGGAACCGCGCAGCGGCTCGTCCGCGGTCCGCGGCAGGGTGAGCCGGAACTGCGAGCCGCCGCCCGGCTCGCCCCAGGCCTGCAGCCAGCCGCCGTGCAGCCGGGCGTCCTCCACCGCGATGGACAGGCCAAGGCCCGTACCTCCGGTGGTGCGGGCGCGGGCCGGGTCGGCGCGCCAGAAGCGGTTGAAGACCCGGGTCGCCTCGCCGGGCTTGAGGCCCACGCCGTAGTCGCGCACGGCGACCGCGACGGCCCCGCCGGCCGAGGCCAGCTTCACGACGACGTCCCGGCCCTCGCCGTGCTCGACGGCGTTCACGACCAGGTTGCGCAGCACCCGCTCGACCCGGCGGGCGTCCGCCTCGGCCACCACGGGCTGCTCGTCACCGGTGACGACGATCCGGCTGCCCTTGCGCTCGGCCAGCGGCTCGGCGCCGCCGATCACCCGCCGCACCACCTCGCGCAGGTCGATCGGCGCGGCCTCCAGGGCCGCCGCGCCCGCGTCGAAGCGGCTGATCTCCAGGAGGTCGGAGAGCAGCGACTCGAAGCGGTCGAGCTGGTCGCCGAGGAGCTCGGCGGAGCGCGCGGTCACCGGGTCGAAGTCGGCGCGCGCGTCATGGATGACGTCGGCGGCCATCCGCACGGTGGTCAGCGGGGTGCGCAGCTCGTGCGAGACGTCGGAGACGAAGCGCCGCTGCATCCGGGACAGCTCCTCCAGCTGCTGGATCTTGAGCTGGAGGTTCTGCGCCATCTTGTTGAAGGCCTCGCCGAGGCGCGCGATGTCGTCCTCGCCGGTGACCTTCATGCGCTCCTGGAGCTTGCCGACGGACAGCCGTTCGGCGATCCCGGCGGCCATCCGCACCGGCGTGAGGACCTGGCGCACCATGAGCCAGGCGATGGCGCCCAGCAACACCAGGAGGAACAGCCCCGCCGTCGCCAGGGTCGTCTTGACCAGGGCGAGGGAGTCCTCCTCCTGCGTCAGCGGGAAGAGGTAGTACAGCTCGTACGGGGTGCCGTCGGCGTCGTTGAGCCGCTTGCCGATCACCAGGCCGGCCTCGGAGGGCTTGCCGCTGGTGTAGTGGATGCGGGCGAACTTCTGGTAGGTGCTCGTGCCCTGAGCGACGTTGTGCCGCAGGTCGGCGGGGATGCTCGTGGTCGGGTCGACCTCGCCGGAGGCGCGGGCGCCGCGGCTGGCGGTGTTGCCGGTCTCCAGGGACAGCGCGACCACGTTGTAGGCGCTCTGGCCGCCGCTGGCGAGCTGCTCGACGAGCGTCGAGCGCCAGTTCACGGACGCGCCGGCCCGGCCGCCGTCCTGCTCACCGGGCTGGGAGGGCGTGGTCGCGGCCCGGTCCTGCGCGGCGGAGAACCCGCCGGCCGCCTGGCTCTGCGCCGCCTTCTCCTTGGCGTCGAGCAGGCCGTTGCGCACCTGGCCGATGACGACCAGGCCGAGCAGCAGCACCACTCCGAGGGACATGAGCAGGGTGCCCGCGACGACGCGCACCTGCAGATTGCGCCGCCACAGCCGTACGGCGGGCAGCAGCGGACGCCGCACCCAGCGCACGACGAGCCGGAACACCGGCCCGCCCGGGGCACCGTCCTGGAGCAGACGGCCGAAACGGGAACCCCCCCGTCCCGGTCCGGCAGCCCGCCCCGTACGGACTCCCGGGTTCCCGGGCTTCGGAGCAGCACTGCCTGCGCTCATGTCAGCTCGGTCCTGCCTTGTAACCGACACCGCGGACGGTCACGACGATCTCCGGGCGCTCCGGGTCCTTCTCGACCTTCGAGCGCAGCCGCTGGACGTGCACGTTGACCAGGCGGGTGTCGGCGGCGTGCCGGTAGCCCCAGACCTGCTCCAGGAGCACCTCGCGCGTGAACACCTGCCACGGCTTGCGGGCGAGGGCGACGAGCAGGTCGAACTCCAGCGGCGTCAGGGCGATGGACTGCCCGTCCCGCTTCACGGAGTGACCGGCCACGTCGATCACCAGATCGCCGATGGCCAGCTGCTCGGGCGCCGGCTCCTCGGACCTGCGCAGCCGCGCCCGGATCCGGGCGACGAGCTCCTTCGGCTTGAACGGCTTCACGATGTAGTCGTCGGCGCCGGACTCCAGGCCGACGACGACGTCGACGGTGTCGCTCTTGGCCGTGAGCATCACGATCGGCACCCCGGACTCCGCCCGGATCAGCCGGCACACCTCGATGCCGTCCCGCCCGGGCAGCATCAGGTCGAGCAGCACGAGGTCCGGCTTGGCCTCCCGGAAGGCCGCGAGCGCCTTGTCGCCGTCCGCGACGAACGACGGCTCGAACCCTTCACCTCGCAGCACGATCCCGAGCATCTCGGCCAGTGCGGTGTCGTCGTCGACGACGAGAACGCGTCCCTTCATATCGACATCATCCCATTTCCGTATCAGTCTCAAGGCGGCTGGTGAGATACCTCACTGACCTGCGGTGACGCCCGTGATAGCCCGCCGTGAACTGCCGGTGTCCCTGGGTGTCGACGTCAGACCTGATGGTCAAGCCCTTGCCCCCGTGGTCGCCCTGCACCGTACCCCGCGCCACCCCCTCCGGCCCATGGAGCGAGCCGCCCGATCCGCCAGGCCCCGCCCGGCGGAGGGGCCCGCGTGGCACGATGGCTCCCGGCCCGCCGCCCGGACAGGCGTACGGCCGCAGAGACCGAGCCGGTTCGGCGAGCCGGCCCCGCGACCATTCCTCGAGGTGGACGACCGTGAACGACACTCCGGGCTGGACCTCGCCCGGATCTGCTCCCTCCGACGGCCACGACGGCTCGGGCGTGTCCCGGCCCGCCTCGCCCGGCGACGCGAACGGCTCCGCCCAGTGGTCGAAGGAGCAACCGCCCGCCGGGCAGTGGCAGCCGCCGACCGCCCCCGGTGCCGCCGCCCCGCCGCAGGCCCCGGCCCGGGCCCAGAGCGGCGGCTGGAACGCGCCGCCCCCGTACGGCCACTGGGGACCGCCGCCCGCCGCGAAGCCCGGTGTGGTGCCGCTGCGGCCGATGACCCTCGGCGACATCCTCGACGGCGCCGCGACGACCATGCGCCGCTACTGGCAGACGGTCCTCGCGATCAGCCTCGGCGTCGCCGTCGTCGCCCAGCTCGCGGACATCCTCAGCATCCGCTTCCTGGCCTCGGAGCCGGTGCCGCTCGACCCCGACGCCACCCCGGCCGAGGCGCTCGCGCAGAGCGTGGACTCGCTGAAGAGCGCGCTGGTCCAGTCCGGCCCCTCGTACATCATCATGATCGGCGCCGGAGTCCTCTGCTCCGCGCTGCTCACCGTCGTGATGAGCCGGGCCGTCCTCGGCCGCCCGATCACCCTCGGCGAGGCCTGGCGGGACGCCCGCCCGCGGCTCCTCCAGCTCCTCGGCATCACGTTCCTGGTGATCGCCCTCTCCGCCGCGATCATGCTCGTCGGCGTGCTGCCCGGACTGCTCCTCGGCGGCAGCGCCGGCGACGGCCTGGCCTTCGTGGGCGGCTTCTGCGCCTTCGTCGCCGTCGTCTGGCTGACCATCGCCCTCTCCCTCGCCTCCCCCGCCCTCATGCTGGAGCGCCAGGGCGTCGTCAAGGCGATGAAGCGGTCCATGAAGCTGGTCCAGGGCTCCTGGTGGCGCATCTTCGGCATCACCCTGCTCACCAACGTGATGGTCGCCGTCTTCTCGATGCTGGTCGCCGTCCCCTTCCTCATCCTGGCCACGCTCGCCTCCGGCAGCGGACTCGACGCCTTCATGGACGGCTCCGTCGCCGAGACCGGCTGGACCTTCCTGATCGTCGTCGGCATCGGCGGCGTGATCACCAGCGCCCTCACCTACCCGCTGACCTCCGGCGTGACGGTGCTCCTCTACATCGACCAGCGCATCCGCCGCGAGGCCCTCGACCTCGAACTGGCCCGCGCCGCCGGCCTCCCCGGCTACGGAGGCTGATGGCGTGACGATCACGGGGGGCACGGCCGGTGACACACCGGTCGACATTCCGCGCGTCCCCGCCCGCGAGGCGGCGGAGCGCGAACTGTCCAAGCCGATGTACCACGAGAACGACCCCAGCCTCCTCCAGCGCGCTCTCGACCGCTTCTGGGACTGGGTCGACGGCCTCTTCGAGGCCGCCTCCACCGCGACCCCCGGCGGCACCGTCGGGCTCGTCGCCGTCGTCATCGTCGTGCTCGCCCTGATCGGCGCCCTCTGGTGGCGCCTCGGCACGCCCCACCGCACGCCCGCCACCGGCGGCGACGCCCTGTTCGACACGGCTCCCCGCACCGCCGCCGAACACCGGGCCGCCGCCACCCGGCACGCCTCCGCCGGCCAGTGGAACCAGGCCGTCCAGGAACGCATGCGCGCCATCGTCCGCTCCCTCGAAGAGCGCACCCTGCTCGAACCGCGCCCCGGCCGCACCGCCGACGAGGCCGCCGCCGAGGCCGGCCGCCACCTGCCGACCCACGCCGACGCCCTGCGCTCCGCCGCCCGCACCTTCGACGACGTCACATACGGCGGCCGCAGCGCCGACGAGCCCGCGTACCGGCGCGTCGAACAGCTCGACACCGCCCTGGAGCGCACCAAACCGGTCCTCGCCACGAGCAGCACCGACGGCTTCACGGAGGCGCCCCGATGAGCCGCCGCACCGCCACGCCCCGGGCCGCCACCTCCACCTCGCTCACCCCCCGCCAGCTGTGGGGCCGCGCCCGCGGCGCCCTGCTGCTCATCGCCGTGGCCCTGATCGGCGGCCTCGTCCTCGCCACGGTCCGCTCCGGCGACCACGGCGGCCGCCTCGACCCGCGCTCCGCCGACCCGCACGGCAGCCGCGCCGTCGCCGAACTCCTCAAGGCCCACGGCGTCAGCGTCGACGTCTTCGACACCCTCGCCGACGCCACCGCCGCCACCAGCGCGGACACCACCCTCCTCGTCACCACCCCCGACCTGCTCACCCCGGAGCAGCAGTCCACGCTGTACGGGGCGATGAGCCGCTCGGCCGGCCGCACCGTCCTCCTCGGCGCCGGCGCCGCGAGCCTGGACACCCTGGCCCCCGGCATCGCCACCGACCTCAGCGCCGCCGTCGCCACCCGCGCTCCCGGCCCGGCCTGCGCCCTCCCGGCCGCCACCCGCGCCGGCACGGCCGACCTCGGCGGCGAGCGCTACCGCACCGGCACCGCCCCCACCGCCGACGCCTGCTACCCGGCCGACGGCCTGCCGACCCTGGTCCGCCTCCCCGGCCCCGGAACGGACGCCGCCGACACCGTCCTCGTCGGCTCCCCCGAACTGCTCTACAACAAGCGCCTCGCCCAGCAGGGCAACGCGTCCCTCGCCCTGCAACTCCTCGGCTCCCGACCGCATCTCGCCTGGTTCCTCCCCTCGCTCTCCGACCTGCCCCCGGACCCGGAGGCCTCCGACGACCCCGGCTCCGCCTTCCTCGACCTGATCCCCTCCGGCTGGCTGTGGGGCGCCCTCCAACTCGCCCTCGCCGCCGTGCTCGCCGCCGTCTGGCGAGCCCGCCGGCTCGGCCCCCTCGTCCCCGAACGCCTCCCCGTCGCCATCCGCGCCTCCGAGGCCACCGAGGGCCGCGCCCGCCTCTACCGCAGGACCGACGCCCGCGACCGCGCGGCCACCGTCCTGCGCACCGCGACCCGCGACCGGATCGCCCCGCTCCTCGGCCTCCCCGCCAAGGACGCCCACTCCCCCGATCTGCTCCTGTCCGCACTCTCCGCGCGGATCCCCGCGACCACCGCCGCGGTCCACCGGACCCTCCTCTTCGGCCCGGCTCCCGCCGACGACGCCGCCCTCGTCCGCCTCGCGGACCAACTCGACGCCCTCGAAAGAGAGGTACGCACCTCATGAGCGCCCCGACCCCCGAGACCGTGACGCCCTCGGACGCCGCCCGCGCCTCCCTGGAGGCCCTGCGCACCGAGATCGGCAAGGCCGTGGTCGGCCAGGACCCGGCCGTCACCGGACTCGTCGTCGCCCTGCTCTGCAAGGGCCACGTGCTGCTCGAGGGCGTCCCCGGCGTCGCCAAGACCCTCCTGGTGCGGGCCCTCGCCACCTCGCTCGAACTCGACACCAAGCGCGTCCAGTTCACCCCTGACCTGATGCCGAGCGACGTGACCGGCTCCCTCGTCTACGACACCCGGACCGCCGAGTTCTCCTTCCAGCCCGGTCCGGTCTTCACCAACCTGCTCCTCGCCGACGAGATCAACCGGACGCCCCCGAAGACCCAGGCCTCGCTCCTGGAGGCCATGGAGGAACGCCAGGTCACGGTGGACGGAACCCCCCGTCCGCTGCCCGAGCCCTTCCTCGTCGCCGCGACCCAGAACCCTGTCGAGTACGAGGGCACCTACCCGCTGCCCGAGGCCCAACTCGACCGCTTCCTGCTGAAGCTGACGGTCCCGCTGCCCTCACGCGAGGACGAGATCAGCGTCCTCACCCGGCACGCCCAGGGCTTCGATCCGCGCGACCTGAAGGCCGCCGGAGTCCGCCCCGTCGCCGGCCCCGCCGAACTCACCGCCGCGCGCGAAGCGGTGGCCGAGGTCGCCGTCTCCGCCGAGATCGCCGGCTATGTCGTCGATATCTGCCGTGCCACGCGTGAATCCCCCTCGCTCACCCTCGGCGTCTCCCCCCGAGGAGCCACCGCCCTGCTCTCCACGGCGCGCGCCTGGGCCTGGCTCACCGGCCGGGACTACGTCACCCCGGACGATGTGAAGGCCCTGGCACTGCCGACCCTGCGGCACCGTGTCCAACTGCGGCCCGAGGCCGAGATGGAGGGAGTCACCTCCGACTCCGTCCTCAACTCGATCCTCGCCCACGTCCCCGTACCTCGCTGAGAACGGCACTCTCATGGCCCTCACCGGACGAACCGCCCTGCTCGCCGCCATCGGGTCGCTCCCCGTGGGCATCCTCGCGCCCAGCTGGACGGGGATGCTCGCGGTGAACGCGCCGCTCACACTCGCAATTCTGTGCGACTACGCGATGGCCGCGCCAGTGCGAAAGCTCCAGTTCACCCGAAACGGTGACACAACGGTTCGACTGGGTGACGCCGCCGAGGTCCGACTCACCGTCACCAACCCGTCCGGCCGCCGACTTCGCGCCCAGCTCCGCGACGCCTGGCCCCCCAGCAGCGCCCAGAGCCCCCCGCGCCAGCGCCTGACGGTCCCCGCCGGCGAACGCCGCCGCGTCACCACCGTCCTGCGCCCCACCCGCCGCGGCGACCGACGCGCCGAACGCGTCACCGTCCGTTCCTTCGGCCCCCTCGGCCTCGCCGCCCGCCAGGGCAACCACGAGGTCCCCTGGACCGTGCGCGTCCTGCCGCCTTTCACCAGCCGCAAGCACCTGCCCTCGCGCCTGGCCCGGCTCCGCGAACTCGACGGCCGCACCAGCGTCCTGACGCGTGGTGAGGGCACCGAGTTCGACAGCCTCCGCGAGTACGTCCCCGGCGACGACACCCGCTCCATCGACTGGCGGGCCACCGCCCGCCAGACCGCGGTCGCCGTCCGCACCTGGCGCCCCGAACGCGACCGCCACATCCTCATCGTCCTCGACACCGGCCGCACCTCGGCCGGCCGCGTCGGCGACGTCCCCCGCCTCGACGCGGCCATGGACGCCGCGCTCCTGCTCACCGCCCTCGCCTCCCGCGCGGGCGACCGGGTCGACCTCCTCGCGTACGACCGCCGCCTCCGCGCCCAGGTCCAGGGCCGCTCGGCGAGCGACGTCCTGCCGGCCGTGGTCCAGGCCCTGGCCCCGCTCGAACCCGAACTCGTGGAGACCGACGCCCGCGGCCTCGCGGCCACCGCCCTGGCCCGCGCCCCGCGCCGCTCGCTCATCGTGCTGCTCACGGCTCTGGACGCCGCCCCCGTCGAGGAGGGCCTCCTCCCGGTCCTCCCGCAGCTCACCCAGCGCCACACGGTTCTGGTGGCCTCCCCGGCCGACCCGCACGTGGCCCGCATGGCGGGCAACCGCGGCACGATCGAGGGCGTCTACGAGGCCGCCGCGGCCACCCAGACCCAGACGCAGCGCCTCCGTACCGCCGAACAGCTCCAGCGCCACGGAGTCACCGTCGTGGACGCGGCCCCGGACGCCCTGGCCCCGGCACTGGCGGACGCGTATCTCGCCCTGAAGGCGGCCGGCAAGCTCTGATCTGTGCCCGGCATTGCCCGGCGTCGGCCGGGACCGGCGCCGGGCCGTCTGCGGGGTCGTGGACCGGGCCGTGAACGCAGAAAAGCCCCGCACCATACGGTGCGGGGCTTTCCCACAAAGATTGTTCGGCGGCGTCCTACTCTCCCACAGGGTCCCCC